>JAGCPD010000034.1 GCA_017645305.1 Bacteroidaceae bacterium
GGTGCAACCCTGTTCAAGATGCTTACAGGTGTACGTCCACCAGAAGCATCAGATATATTGAATGACGGTTTCCCCTTCTATGAGCTTCAAGACAAGAATGTATCCGACAGTCTGTCTGCATGTGTTGCGAAAGCTATGGCACCCCTTAAGAAAGACAGATATCAAACTGCTGAAGATTTTATTAATGCTCTCCAAAAAGCAAGTTTGTTCGTTGATGAAGAAAAAATAAAGGTTAAATATAAAGAAAAACATAGATCAAAACAAAGGAACCCAAATCCTAAAGGTCCTGATTTTGTAACAGGCAGAAGATATGATATTCTTAGACCACGTAAAGATACGGGGTTAGTGATGCTTGAATATTACCCAAGTTTCCGTTCCGGTGAAACGGAAAGAATCTATGAAATATCAAGTCATAATTTCAGGTCCCTCGGGAAAGGGAAGATGTATGAAATTAGTATTTCACAAGACAATTTCAAGTGCTTCCTGACAGAATTGGAACAACTTAATATCAAGTTTTATCCAGAAATAACGGAAAGAGAGGAATATGGCACGGACAATAACAGAATAAAAATTACCCTTTTTGATAAGAATGGTAAAAAATATCAAACCTTACGGAAATATTCGTGGACGGACGAATATGGGGGAGGAGGAAATGGTAACCTGACAGAAACGCCTGAGGAATTATTTGAGAAAATTCTGAAGATTCTGCCACATAGGCTTAAAACAGTTGATGAAACAGAGACGGAAGAAAACTCTCTGATGGTTCGCTCTGACACATCCCAGGTTTTTATCAGTTATTCACCTTGGTCTCTTGTTGTTCCCGGAGAAAACCCAGGTTCTTTTACAGCAACAGTATATTCCGATAATACAGTTAATCAATTGCCCAAAACTTCTGTTACAGAAACAGGACATTATCAGGTTTCACTACCAAAAGATCAATTCAAGGCTTTCTTGAGATCGTTGGAAACACTTCAACTGAGGATTCGAGAAGAACAAAAAAATGAAGAAGCCCCCACTGGCGAGCAGCCTGACAAGTTGAAAATTTTGTTATCTGATGGAAATAACCGTCTTTATCTCTGGCTTGACGGTTTGGGAAACGGTAATGTTGTCGGTAATATAGATGCTATAAAAAAACAGCTTATTCAGATAGTACCAGGATTGAATGGTTTTCTAAATAAGGGAACAAGTGGTGAGAACCACTCCTCAAAACAAGGAGAAAAAGAAGAAACGGGGTGTGTAATTGCAACACTTGGTCTTTTGAGTATGGGACTGCATGCTTTTTACCCTTTAATTTGGTTATGGACTTTATTAAGTGATTCTTTCAAATATCCAAATGTTGGTTCCTTATTATTATTGTGGGTTGTTGGAGTTATAGTTAGTGTAGTTGTAATTTCAAACAAAAAGAATAAAAACGCTAATGTGGATGTTATAGTTATGTGGATTCTTTTAGTTGTTGAGACTGCTATCATATATTTTATTAATTATTAAAAGTCAAGGCCTGAACAGATAAAAAAATCATTTCATACATTAAACCCTATATTTCATGTAAGATGCGCCAAGAAGTTTGGTCAAATATAGAATCATCCGTACCTTTGCAACAGCAAACAAAACAAATATAATAAATCCTTTAATTATTTGCCTTATGAAGACAACGAACGAAGAGACCATTTTAGAGCAGAATGGCATGGTAAACGAGGAAACCCTTGTAGAAAACGCAGAAAAGAGCGAGGAGATTGCTCAGGAGCCCAAGACAAAGCAAAACAGGAGGTGGATGGATGCTGCCATCGGTGCAGGAAGCGGTGTGGCAGCAGGTATCATCGGTACGCTGTTCACCAGCGGAACCATTCCTTCAGCAGAAGATGGGCCGGAAACAGGTGACAACGAAGGGGAAAACGGAGTAATTGACGACGGTCTGACAACCCCCGTAGTTACTGACGGCCATCTGGCCATTGCCCACAACGTGGACGATAGCATGTCGTTTGGCGAAGCCTTCCGTACAGCACATGATGAGGTAGGGCCTGGAGGAGTGTTTGAATGGCACGGCCAGCTCTACGGTACCTATACTGCTGCTGAGTGGAACAACCTGACCAGTGAAGAAAAACTGGAATACAACAACCACCTGCGTGTGGTGGGTAAGCCTGACTATGCATCGAATGTTTCGCACCATCAGTCTCACGAACAGCATGTTGAGACGCATATAGAAGATGTTGCCGTTAATACAACCGAAACACATGACGGTGGTCAGCAGGAGGTGGAAGTTGTCGGCCATACACAGGATGTAGCCCAGACTGATGATGCAGAGGTGCAGGTGCTTGGCGTGGAATATATACAGTCAGAAGACGGTCAGGAAATGGCTATAGGCGGCATGTCCGTGAACGGACAGGAAATCTATGTGCTGGATGCAGACAACGATGGAGTGGGCGATGTTGCTGTCATGGATGTGAACGGGAACGGCCAACTTGACGCGAATGAGATACAGGACCTTTCGGAACATCCTGTTGACATGTCCATTTTTGAAAATACTAATCAGGATGTCTGTGGCGGTATGAGTCCGGCAGAGCCTGATTATCTTCCGGAAAGTTTATAGTCCCGACATTTACGTTATATTTACCTCAATACAGAAAGACATGAGAAGGATGCTATATTTGTGTATGGTCATAGGGTTGCTCCTTGTTAAAGCTGCTGCACTTGAAGCCCGTATTTACGTGGTGGCTGTGGGCATAGCCAATTACAAGGAGAAACCCTTGCGTCTGCCCGTAAAGGATGCCAATGCCATGAAGTATGTATATGACAAGAACGGGGACACACAGTCAACGCTCATTACGGACGAGCACGCTACCAGGGATGCCATTCTACGACAGATACAGACCACCTTCTCGCAGGCAACGGAAAACGACATCGTAGTGCTGTTCTTCAGCGGACACGGCTACAAGGGAGGATTCTGTGCCTACGATGGTCTGCTCAGCTATATTGCCATACGAAAGGCGATGTCAACAAGCAAGTCGAAGAACAAAATGATCTTCGCCGATGCCTGTTATGCCGGTAACATGAGACAGAACAGAAGCAGCAACAACTCGCATAACGAAATGAAGAAGTCCAATGTGATGCTTTTCCTTTCCTCGCGCAGTACAGAAACCTCCCTTGAGTCGCCACAAATGCCTAACGGCTATTTCACTGATGCCCTGCAAAGAGCCTTGCGCGGTGGGGCGGATGCCAACCGCGACCGTACCATTACGGCACGCGAACTGTTTAACTACGTAAGCAAGAAGGTAAGCACTGCCACAAGGGAGAAACAACACCCAGTGATGTGGGGGCGATTCCCCAATGACATGCCCGTGATAACTTGGTAAGAAGCATCACCTACATCCCCATTCCGTGAGAGAGAGGGGAGAAATGAAAAGAAAAACAGAAGACTATGAATGATATTCTAAAAATCAAGTGCCCGGGATGCGGTACTATTCTACAAATCAAGAATCAGCCTGATATAGAAGACAAGTCTGTCACATGTCCTACATGCAAGCTGAAATCTAAGATTGGAGCATGTGAGAGAATTGATGACCAAAAGGATGATGACAGGACACAATATAACCATAAGCAAGAAAGCAGCAGCGAAGACACGATATTAGGGCTGGACTCAGTCATTGCTATTGGAAGACTTATAAACACACAGACAGGAAGCACACATCCACTTAGACTTGGCAGGAATACGATAGGACGAAAGATTTCTGATCCCCTGCCTACCGTGACGATAGCCATAGAGGAAACAAAGACACAGAGGACCATGAGCCGCGAACACGCCATCATAGAGGTGACACGACTGAGCAACGGTTCCTACCGCCATTTCCTGTATAACTGGAAAGGAAAGAACGGCACCTGTGTTGACGGAATGCCTGTTGCAGAAGGTGAGCGGGTAGTGCTGACTCATGGACAGTGTATCACACTGGGAAAGGTTTCCCTTCGTTTCGAGATTGTCAATAGACCAACGGGGGATCGAGAATATTTCAAAAGAGATTATGACACATAACAGAACCTTATACAAGGAAAGGATATAATATGGAATACAAGATCAAAGTCCTGTCTATCTATGAAAAAGGACACTATCGCGACACACAGGAAGACAGTATCTTTCCACAGAGTGGAGATTTCACAGCTGACGACCGACTGTTCATGGTGTGCGACGGCATGGGAGGGCACGAAGCCGGCGAAGTGGCAAGTCAGGCCGTATGCGAGGCCATGAGCCGTGTTATCCAGGAATTGGCACCGGCAGAAGAGGTTCTCACAGACGAGATTCTCAGTAAGGCACTGACAGAAGCTTATGATTTATTGGATGAACGTGACCCCAATCCAGAATCCGCTAAAAAGATGGGCACCACCATGACGCTTTTGAAGCTGCACCGCGATGGTGCCACCATCGCCCATATCGGTGACAGCCGGGTCTATCAATTCCGTCCGGATGAAGACGGCAATATGCAGGTGGTACACAAGACAGTTGACCATTCTCTTGTGAACGATTTGCTGAAGGTGAACGAACTGACACCGGAAGAGGCAGAGAACTTTCCACGAAAGAATGTCATCACACGCGCCATGCAGTCACATCTGGAACGCAGACCAAAAGCCGATGTCTCGCATATAGAGGATGTAAGGACAGGTGACTATTTCCTACTATGCTCAGACGGTATGCTGGAGCACACTTCAGACCAGAATCTTTGTTACATGATTGGAATGCCGGAGACTGATGATGAAAAGAAAATCAAGATGCTCAAGGACACAACAGAGGACAACAAAGATAATCATTCGGCATATCTTATTCATATTTTAGATGCAGAAGACTGTACCCAGACGATTCCAGTCAAAAATGATGAGCCTCAAATACAGACTACATCTCAAAAGCCAACAGTTGTGCAATCGGGAAAAAACGGTTTGTTCCTCCGCTACATTATAGCTGCAGTTACCGCTCTTTTGGTTATTATTGGAGCATGTATATATGCAACTAAGTATAAAAAGAACGATAAGCAGGCAAAGCCGGAAAAGAAAGAGCGTATAAATACTATTCCGTCTAAAGATACGAACAAAAATTAATCGAAGTCGGCAAAGAATTCCGGAACTTCATTTTGAAACTCTTCGAGTGATCTGCGGTCTTTTTTTGTGGGTCGGCCGGTTCCCTTGGCACGATTTACGAACCCGCTTATTTTGTTCATCTCTAGGATTTCATATTGTTCAGGTGCGGTGATATTTTCAAGTATCTCGGGGATGAGTTTAGCGCCTACGCGTTTCTCTATGGCCTGCAGAACGCGGAAGGAGTAGGTTATTGGCGGCTTGCGCACATCTATAACATCACCTTCTTTAATCATCCTGCTTGCCTTAACAGGAGTTCCTTTCAGGCTAACCTGTCCTTTCTTGCAGGCTGCGGCAGCAATGGTGCGCGTCTTGAAGATGCGGGCTGCCCATAGCCATTTGTCTATTCGTGCCTCGGTACTCATTTGTTGTTGTAATTACACATGGCAAACTGCATCCCGCTGAGGGCAAATGCTTTAATGGCATCAGCGCAAACAGGTGTTTTCTTTTCTATGATACTTTCATCTTCAGAACTGAAGCGGCCAAGGACGAAGCCAATCTGAGCACCCTTTGGGAACTCATTGCCAATGCCAAACTTCAGACGGTTGTATCCTTCTGTTCCCAGCATTTGGGCTATGTGCTTGAGACCATTATGACCACCTGCACTGCCATTCTGCTTGAGACGGATGGTACCTACGGGCAGGCTTAAGTCATCAACCACAACAAGGAGGTTCTGTAGCTCAATCTTTTCTTGCTGCATCCAATAACGCACGGCATTGCCAGAAAGGTTCATATATGTACTGGGCTTGAGCAGGATAAGTTGTGCGTTTTTGACACGCATTCGGGCAACGAAGCCATAGCGCTTGTCTTCCCACTGGGCATTAGCCGATTGGGCAAGTGCATCAACAATACGGAAACCTATATTATGGCGCGTTCCTACATATTCAGGACCTATATTGCCCAGTCCAACAATCAGGTATTTCATAACGGGTGTCTTTTCTGCGGCCTCTTTTCTGGCTTTAGAGGGGAATAGGAGGGAGAGAAAGTGTTTTATTAGTTTCATCTGTCTTTAAAAATAAAAGGCGGCATGATGTGCCGCCTTTATGATGCTATGGTAATGGCTTATTCCTGAGCCTTGGCAGCAGCACTCATAGCGCTACGTGTCATCTTAACCTGGCATACTACAACACTGGGGCTGGTAACAAGTTCCAGACCTTCGAAGTTCAACTCACCTACCTTGATGGTTTTACCCAAACCGAGGTTGGTAACGTCGATGTTCAACTTCTCGGGGATTGCGGTGTAAGGAGCCTTAACCTTGAGCTTACGTACACTTGCAGCCAGTTTACCACCAGCCTTAACACCTTCTGCCAAACCGTTCAGTTTGATGGGCACTTCCATGATGATAGGTTTGGTCTCTGTAACCTCATAGAAGTCAACGTGCAGCAGTGCGTCTGTTACTGGATGGAACTGAAGTTCTTTCATGATAGCGATGCACTCCTTACCGTCAATGTTGAGGTTTACACTGTAAATCTCGGGAGTGTAAACAAGCTTGCGCAGTTCTTCCTGAGTAGCGCTGAAGCTTACTGCTACGGGCAGACCCTTCTCGTCCTTAACCTCACCATAGAGGTTGCAGGGAACGGCACCAGCCTTACGAATGTCACGACTTGCCTTCTTGCCTGTGGCAGGGCGGGCAGTACCTTTTACGACAATACTTTTCATTGTTTTTTTGTTTTTGTGTTACTCTAAATTAAGTTTAATTATGCTTAATTCGCCATCACACGGCTTCAAAAGCGGCTGCAAAGGTATAAAATAATTTCGAATTACCAATTAAGAATAATGAATTATTTTTTCCTGCAATATGCTTTTTGTATTTTTGTGGTGAACTCAGAAGTCTAAATCTATGTTAATTTCTCCTTCTTTTGGGGTTCTTTGTTCTGCCGCTCCCTGTTGGCTATTGATATAGTTGATAGCCTCGGTCAAACTTTCCTGAAATTTCTGGAAATCTTCCTTGAAGAGAAATATCTTGTGTTTCTCATAATTGTACTGGGGCATTTCCGTAGTGCCGGAAACAAGTTTCTTGCTCTCGGTAATGCTGAGGTACATCTCCTCTTTCTTGTTCATCTTAACATCTACATAATAGATACGTTGTCCTGCCTTGACTGCTTTGGAAAACAGGATGTTGCTTTCGCTCTCGGTTTGCGTTCTTTTATTTGATTCCATTTTTGCAAATATATAAATTTGTGCTCAAAATTCTTCATATTTTCTTTATCTTCCAAAAAAAATGGAGAAAAATTGCCTATATGGGGCAAAATGAGTAATTTTGTACCCTCATTTTAAGTATAAAGGTATGATAAATCGCGAATTAATTCGACTGAAACTTGTTCAAATAACCTATTCTTATTATCAAAGCGGAGGCAAGAATCCTGCAGCGGCAGAGAAAGAATTGCTTCTGAGCCTGTCCAGAGCCTACGATTTATATAATAGTATGCTGCTGCTAATGGTTGAATTGAACCGTATGGCACTGCGTACGCTTGAGATGCGCCAGAGTAGGGCTAGACGTCTTGGAGAGCGCGGCTTCTTAAGTACAAAGTTTGTAGAGAACCGTTTTATGTCGCAGCTGGAATCCAACAAACAGTTGCAGGAATACAGGGAGAACCTGCGTTTTGACTGGTCTGACCAGGAGGAGTATGTCCGTTCTTTGTATAACAAGATAGAGGAGAGCGAGTACTACCAGGAATATATGACATCTGGCAAGAACTCGTATGATGAGGATAGGGAGATTTGGCGTCTGATATATCGTCATTTGATTTGCAACAACGAAGAATTGGATGCCGTGTTGGAGGAAATGGATCTCTATTGGAATGATGACAAGGTAATAGTAGATACTTTTGTGTTGAAGACTATAAACAGATTTACGGCAGAGAGCGTAGGTGAACAGCCTCTGATGCCTGAATACAAGGATACTTCTGATCAGGATTTTGCTATTCGGCTACTGCAGAAAGCAATAGCCAACAAGGATTATTACTATGAATTGATAGCATCCACAACCCGTAAATGGGATATCAAGCGAGTAGCGCTGATGGACCGCATTATTTTGCAGTTGGCCTTGGCCGAGATTATATCTTTCCCTGGTATTCCTGTCAGCGTGAGCATAAACGAATATGTTGAGATTGCCAAAATGTACAGTACCAGCAAGAGTGGCAAGTATATTAATGCTACGTTGGACAACATTGCCAAAAGACTGATAAATGAGAATAAACTGATGAAGAATTGTTAGGTCTTAGTCAACGATAACGAATACTTTTAGACCTTAGGCTTTAGATGCTAGACTTTTGTATAAATTAACTAATTATAGACAACAATGCAGCAATACAGTGGACTTTTGATGATTGTGGCTATTTTTGCCATCATGTATTTATTTATGATTCGTCCTCAGCAGAAGAGGCAGAAGGAGATTCAAAACTTCCGTAATAGTATTACCGTAGGACAGGCAATCGTAACTGCCGGCGGTATCTATGGCGTGGTTAAGTCAATAGACGAGAATGACAACACACTGATGATAGAGGTTGCCAGCGGTGTTCGCATCAAGGTAGATCGAAACTCGGTGTACGCTCAGGCTCAACCTACCCAGTAGGCATAAAAGACGGTATTCCTGTCTTAATAAGGTCTGCACCATGAGATACGGATTCATAAAGATTTGGGTGAGGATAAAAAGCCTTCTGTTGGGCAAAAAAAGCCATGACTTTTTTGTATTCCTCTTTT
The DNA here is from genome assembly GCA_017645305.1 of Bacteroidaceae bacterium. Classification (GTDB taxonomy): domain Bacteria; phylum Bacteroidota; class Bacteroidia; order Bacteroidales; family Bacteroidaceae; genus Physcousia. The sequence continues at coordinate 8,818 of JAGCPD010000034.1, forward strand.
TCTTCGTGGTGTCTTCCGGTTTCTGGTTGCTGCAGATGCTTAATGAGACATTCGAGAAGGAGATAACTGTTCCTTTGGAACTGAAGAATGTTCCGGAGAATGTACATATTACAACGGGATTGCCTCCCCAGATTAACATCACTGTCAAGGAAAGAGGAACGACGCTATTGCATTTTTTCCGTTATTCCGTGCGAAATCCCATAGAGGTGGATTTTGAGAGATATGATGCTGGTCTCACCAACGCCCGTGTGCAAGTTCCCGTAGTTGATGTGCAGCGAATGATACAGAAACAATTAGGCGGTACAAGTCAGATTATCTCAGTACGTCCTGATACCTTGGAGTATTATTATAACAGAGGAGTGGCACGCTGTCTTCCCGTTAAGATATGCGGATGTATAAGTGCTTCGCCCCAGAATTATATACAGACAATAAGTCTTTCAGAAGATAGTGTAATGGTTTATGCTCCTAACGCAGTACTTGATACTATGCAGTATGCATATACACAAGCCGTTAATCTGTCTGGGCTGAAAGAGGATGTGTCCCAAACTATTCTATTCCGTCGCATGAAAGGCGTGGAGTATGAACCAAACCGGGTGCAGATGACAGCACATGTGGGTTATTATGCAGAAAAGACGGTTGAGGTTCCCATAATAGGATTGAACTTTCCTGGTGACAAGGAGTTGCGTACTTTCCCTTCAAAAGCAAAGGTAACATTCCGTGTGGAGTCTGGTCAGTATCAGAGAATAACGGCAGACAACTTTGTTTTGGCTATTACGTACGAGGATTTATTACAGAATACAGCAGATAAGTATCAGTTGCATTTGAAGTCGCTCCCAGAAGGCGTTACCAATGCCCGTATCTCTCCACGCGAGGTGGACTACTTGATAGAATTGTCTGAATTAGAAGGAGGGGACCAATAGGCTCGTTGATGGCAAAAAGATTATGGTAATACTTGGAATCACAGGTGGAATAGGAAGTGGGAAGAGTTATATCTCTTCTCTATTGCGTGAGAAAATGGATGTTCCTGTGTATGATTGTGATGCTGAGGCTAAGCGTCTTATCTGTGAGGATGAGGGTATAGTACAAAAGTTGACTGACTTGGTTGGTACACATGTATATAAGGAGGGAAAGTTACAGAAAAGTATGCTGGCAGAATACCTTTTTGCAGATAAAAATCATGCCCAAAAGGTCAATGCCATTGTACATCCGACAGTGAGGAAGGATTTCCGCAAATGGGTTGAGCAGCAACAGGTTGAGGTGGCAGCTATAGAAAGTGCCATACTGTACGAGAGTGGCTTTAATGCCATCGTTGACAAGGTGATTTTTGTAAATGCCCCATTAGAGTTACGCATACAGCGAGCCATGAAAAGGGACGGTAGTTCACGTCAGCAGGTTGAGGAACGCATAAGTATGCAGCACACAGAAGAACAACAGAAGAAAGCTGACTATGTAATAGAAAATGATGATGCGGAAAGTGTAGCCTTGCAAGAAGCGCTACAAAGGATATTGATAGAGATAACTGCGAAACAGACAGAGAGACAAGAAGTATAAATATTAACAAAAATCAGATAAAAGTAATATGTTAAAAAAAATTTTGGCAATATCCGGCAAGCCCGGTTTGTATAAGTTGGTATCACGTGGAAACAACAGCCTTATTGTAGAAAGTTTGGATGCCCAGAAGAAACGTATGCCTGTATTTGGTACCGACAAGGTAATCTCGTTGGCGGACATAGCTATGTACACCGATGAGGAAGAGGTTCCTCTGCGTCGTGTGTTTAAGAACATTCAGGAAAAGGAAGAAGGAAAGAAAATAAGTCTTGACTATAAGAAAGCAAGCAAAGAAGAATTGGTAGCCTTTATGGGAGAGGCACTCCCTAATTACGATCGTGACAGGGTCTATCCAACGGATATGAGGAAGTTGGCTCAGTGGTACAATATACTCGTAGAAAACGGAGTAACCGACTTTGAAGAACCTGCTACTGAGGGAGAAGAAAAATAAAGCAATTTACAGGAATGCTTCTGTTTTAAAACAGGAGCATTCCTGTTATTCCGCATAGCAAAATAATGGCTATGGGGTTTGTCTTGTATATCCGATGGGCTATCATGGCAAAGCAGAAAAGACCTATGCTTATCCAGAATTGCCATGGTGTCCTTGATACGTTCCCAAAATTCTCCTCGTTCATGAGTAGAAGTGCTGCCGCAGCCAACAGACCTACAACGGCAGGACGCAGTCCAAGGAAAGTGCTTTCTACTGCGCTATGGTTCTTGTACTTCATAAGGAACTTACTAATGATAAGCATTAAAACAAAGCTGGGGAAAACTACGGCAAAGGTAGCAATAAAGCTACCAAGGATGCCCCACGAAGGGTCATATCCGGCATTAACCATAGCTGTATATCCAACATAGGTGGCACTGTTGATGCCGATAGGACCAGGAGTGCTCTGACTAATGGCTACAATATCAGTAAACTGCCCCATTGTCATCCAGTGCTGGTGTGTAACCACCTCCGTCTGAATCATGGATATCATGGCATAGCCTCCACCGAAGCCAAAAAGTCCGATGAGGAAAAAAGTCCAGAATAATCTTAATAACAATACAACCATCTTGTTTTAGAAGTTATTGCTTCGTTTAGAAGTTAATGAAGTTAGAGGGGGCACTTTTCACTTCTTCAAGGTGCATCTTTAATATACTGTCCATAGGCGTAGCCACCTAATCCTGCTATTAATATAATGTATATAGGACTGACACCCATTAGCCAGATGGCAAATGTTGCTAAAACCGGAATCCACACGTTGTAGCGGTTGATGCGGGCACTCTTGGCCATGCGAAATACAGGGGCAGCTATCAGTGCCACTACTGCAGGACGAAGGCCTTTGAAGAATTTCTCTACCCAAGGATTATCCCTAAACTGTAGGAAGGCAAAGGCTATGAGCAGAATAATGAGGAAAGAGGGTAAGCATGCTCCCAAAGTGCTTAGAAATGCACCCCATACGCCTCGTTGCTTGTAGCCAATAAAGATGCTGATGTTAACGGCAAAGATGCCAGGGCAACTTTGGGCAACAGCAATCAGATCTACCAACTCATCATGTCCAACCCAATGCTTTTCATCCACTACTTTCTGCTCTATGAGTGGTATCATGGCATAGCCACCGCCAAAGGTGAAAAGTCCTATCTGAAAGAATGTCTTGAATAATTCGTAATACATAATTCGCAATTCTTAATTATATCTTTCCATTGCCTTTCATCTTGATTGTGCATGGGCATATTTTAATTATGAATGGGGTATTGTTCTATCCATTTTTTTGCGTTTACAAATGCTTCAATCCAAGGTGTAACCTGATCCTGTGTCTTGCGTTCTTCGGGATAGAATCCGCATTGCCAAGGGAAGAAAGCACGCTCTAAGTGAGGCATCATAGCCAGATGACGGCCGTCAGCTGAGCAAATACCTGCTGCACAGAAATCACTACCGTTGGGGTTGGCGGGATAACCGTTGTAGCTGTATTTAAGCACAATGTTGTAATCTTTTTCCTTCCCAGGCAAAGAGAACTTGCCTTCTCCGTGAGCTACCCAGATTCCCAGCTTGCTGCCGCTAAGGGTGTTCATTAATACGCTTGAGTTGGGCTGAACAGTCAGACCTACGAAGTTTGACTCGAATTTGTGACTGTCGTTGTGCAACATCTTGGACGATTTACGATTAGACGATTTACTATTTACTATTTTATCTCCTAACAATCCAAGTTCCACCATCAGCTGGCAACCATTGCATACACCCAGAGAGAGGGTATCCTTGCGGGCATAGAAGCGGTCAAGTGTTTCTTTGGCCTTGGGATTGTAAAGGAAGGCACCAGCCCATCCCTTAGCACTGCCCAAAACATCGCTGTTGGAGAAGCCTCCACAGAATACAATGAAGTTAATGTCATCCAAAGTTTCACGGCCAGTAATAAGGTCAGTCATCATAACATCCTTTACATCAAAGCCTGCCAGATAAAGCATATATGCCATTTCGCGTTCACCGTTTGTGCCCTTTTCGCGGATAATGGCTGCACGGAAGCCGCTTTTCTCACGACGGTCGGGATTTAATCCAAACTGTTTCTGTTTGCCGGTAAAGTTGGGAAGTATGTTCCACTGCAGGGGCTGTTGCTTATAGTTCTGGTAGCGCTCTGCTGCCTTTCCGTTAAAACTTTGCTTTTGGTCCAGCAGATAGCTACTCTTATACCAGATATCACGGAGATTGTCAATATCGAAGTTGAGCTTCTGGTTGTTCTTCTGGATAAATAGGGTACGCCCCTTAGTTGGCTCACCTATATTCACATATCCAACGCCTTCATCTTCTAGGAACTTCTTAACTCGAATACGATTCTCGTTGGCAACCTGAATAACGACGCCGGGATTTTCTGCAAAGAGGATTTTCACCAGATCGTCGGTCTTAATTTTGTCAAGGGTGATGTTCAGGCCGCCTTTGGTGTTGGCAAACGTCATCTCCAGCAGGGTGGTAATAAGACCACCGGCACTGATATCGTGACCAGCCAGGATGAGACCTTTCTGAATCAGTTTCTGAATTGCATTGAAACAATCACGGAAGTACTCGCTGTTCTTGATTGTGGGCACTTCATTGCCTACCTTGTTCAAACTTTGTGCGAAGGCAGAGCCACCCAATCGAAGTTCATCAAAAGAGAAATCTATATGGAATAGAGTGGAGGGTACATTTTGAACAACGGGTGATACTACTTTCTTGATATCATTTACCTGACCACCGCTGGTAACAATAACAGTTCCCGGAGATATTATTTTGGTGCCGTCGGGGTACTTCTGAGTCATGCTCAGAGAGTCCTTTCCTGTAGGAACGTTGATTTGCAATTCGCAGCAGAAGTCGGAAAGAGCCTTTACTGCTGTGTAAAGGCGGGCATCCTCACCTTGTTGAGCACGACAGGGCCACATCCAGTTGGCACTGAGGCTTATGCTGTCCAAACCTTCCTCCAAAGGAGCCCAAACAATATTGGTCAGCGCCTCTGCTACAGAGAGAACAGAACCTGCTGCGGGGTCGGCTAAAGCTGCTTGAGGTGCATGGCCCAAAGCGGTAGCAATACCCTTCTCCCCACGGTAGTCCAAAGCAACAACACCACAGTCAGAAAGGGGTAACTGTAGCTCGCCCTGACATTGCTGACGGGCTACCTTGCCAGTTACAGAACGGTCCACTTTATTTGTCAACCAGTCTTTGCAGGCAACAGCCTCAAGTTGTAATACTTTTTCTAGATATGCAAGTATAGATTTATTGTCTTGGTTATAATTTATTGGTGTATATTTGCGTTCAACAGTTTTGTCGCACATAATGGTTTTGGGAGAGTGTCCGAACATCTGACTAACCTCCAGATCGAAGGGACGAACCCCATTTTCCTGCTCGAAACTGAAATGTGCATCGCCTGTCGTCTCACCTACCACATATAGTGGTGCACGTTCACGCTCCGCAATCTGACGTACATGGTCAATATGTTTCTCGTCAATAAGCAGGCCCATGCGTTCTTGGCTCTCGTTAGCTATGATTTCCTTGGCCGACAATGTCTTGTCTCCGATGGGAAGCTTGGACATATCAATGTGTCCGCCACATTCTTCAACAAGTTCTGAAAGGCAGTTTACATGTCCTGCACTTCCGTGATCATGAATGCTGACAACGGGATTTACCTCCTCCTCGCATAGCGAACGGATAAGATTATAGGCACGCTTCTGCATTTCTGGGTTGGCACGCTGAACGGCATTCAATTCTATGCCACTGCTATAACGCCCTGTCTCGACGGAAGATACAGAGCCGCCGCCCAAGCCGATGCGATAGTTGTCGCCTCCCACAACCACAATCTTGTTACCTTTTTGCGGTGTTCCTTTCAGACAGTCACGCTTGGTACCGTAACCTACACCACCAGCCAACATGATTACCTTGTCGTAAGCATACTGCTCATTGCCTTCCTGATGTTCGAAAGTCAACACGGAACCGCATATGAGTGGCTGCCCGAACTTGTTACCAAAGTCACTGGCACCATTGGAGGCTTTGATGAGAATCTGCTCTGGAGTCTGGTAGAGCCACTTGCGGACAGGCAGGATATTCTCCCATTCACGTTCTTCCTCTGTTCTTGGATACGAGGTCATGTACACCGCTGTGCCAGCAATGGGCCATGAGCCTACTCCGCCACCCATACGATCGCGAATCTCACCACCTGTTCCTGTTGATGCTCCGTTGAATGGTTCCACCGTGGTGGGGAAGTTGTGCGTTTCGGCCTTAATGCTGATGACGCTCTCTATGTCGCGAATTATAAAAAAGTCACTGGTACTATGATTTTGAGGAGCAAACTGCTCGATGACGGGTCCCTGCGCGAATGCCACATTGTCCTTATATGCAGAGATAATCTTATGGGGATTTTCCTGTGTAGTCTTTTTAATCATCTTAAACAGGCTGCTCTCCTTCTCTTCGCCATCAATGATGAACGTTCCACCAAAAATCTTATGGCGACAGTGCTCGCTGTTAATCTGGGCAAAGCCAAAGACCTCACTGTCGGTTAGTTTTCGGCCCAATTGTTCCTCCACATCATGAAGATAATTAATTTCCTCTGGAGAAAGGGCCAGCCCTTCTTGCTCATTATACTCCTCCAAATTCTCGATGCTCTGAATGGCGGCGGGCTTCATATTGATGGTAAAAATCTCTTGATCCAACCCCTTGTACATACGCTGTAGCATAGAGTCATATTCAACTTTTTCGCTTTCTACAGGGAAGTATTCTTCGATGCGCTGGATGCCCTTAATAGCCATATTTTGTGTAATTTCAACCGCATTGGTACTCCAGGGGGTAATCATTTCGCGACGAGGACCAATAAAAAAACCGCTTAGCGAATCGCCGTTGAGGACGGTTGCGCTGCCATAGAGCCAACAAAGTTTTTCTGTATCTTTGCTTGTAAGAGTGTGGTCACATGCAGTAGCTATAATGCTTTGCTGTGGTGTCTTAAAGAATGTAATTGCCATGTCTTAAGATTGGTTTTTTTTGATTTGGATGCAAAGGTACGATTAAGTGAGCGATTTTCCAAATTTTGGGGCAGAGAAGGCAGCGAAAAAGTTTACTTTATCTTTGTCGAGTCGCATCAAAAAAAGACAAAGGTCAATTTTCTTGGAGGGAAAATCCGGACGTGAGTGTCTTCAAGATTCAGATGAAGGATATGGCAGCTATAATAGCCTTGCGTAAAGATAAATCGGCATTGGGGAGTAGGGACTGAGCTTGATCTTTCAGTTCACTTACCGAGCGTTCGTTTAGTTGGGCACCTTGCTGTAACAATCTTGCAATGCAGAGGAATCCGCATAGCTGGCGCATTGGAGAAGAAGATGCAATCCATTCAAAGGATGTTATTGCACACCAAGGCTCCTTGCAGAGAAGGTGCATGACCAGCACTTGTGCCACTTCGGCTGTAGGAATCTCATCGACCCAAATGTCGGCTATTTCTGGAAGAAATTCTTGAGGTGGCATCAGCATGGTTGCCAGTAATTTAGACTCGCGTATGTTCTCGTTCCATAGCTGTTGGGCCAAAATACGTGAGGGCTTAAATTCACTTGCTATGTTTTGCAGACGGGGCAGCTCCACGCCGAACACCAACTTATAGGGTGCTCCTGCTTCACGCATTTTGGCACTGAGAATGCCGTTCATGGCAGCACGCAGTTCTTTCTTTATATTAAGCAAGTCAGAGTTTTCCATATCGTAGCATTTGATGTTCAAAGGTTTCTCCATAACGGATTTGTACATCGGAAATGTTGCCGTTCTCATCATAGACAAGTTCATACTCGGGATTGATGAATCCTTTGTAGGGCGAAAGGTTCAGGGCGCGATACCGTAGCATAACCTCGGTATGCAAATCAGGGTCAACCCGTACTCCAAACTGTTCCACTAACTCCCGTGCAGCTGGCAGGTCTCCTTCACTTTTAATGCGTTGTATCTCTGCCAGCAAAGTGGCAAAGGCTGTGCGCAGCATGGGGTAGGAGTGTACTTGGATGTAGTGTTTTCCCCCCTTTTCTTTCAGTGTGGCAGCCTGTGGAAAGTTTTTTAGTGTCCAATGAGTTATGAGGGCGCGGTTTCGCATGTGTGCTTCTTCAATCTGGTTTCCTTTTTCTATACGTGCTAACTGCGTGAGGGCTCCATTCATAAGATAGTTGTAGTATTGTGCCTTATATGCATCGGCGTTAGGAGTCAGACCCAGTTCTACCAGTTTGTCATCAGCCAGATAGTATAGTCCAAATAGGTCCGCACGTGCTTCTTCTATGGTACTTCCGTAGGCTTTCAGCGCATCGGGATCGATACCAGGAAGCAACTGGCCGCTTCCGTGTCCAAGACATTCGTGAAGGTCGGTATGCAAATCATCGCAAAGACTGGCATATTTGTTCAATAGAGAAAGGGTAGGGTCATCTATGACAAACTCTTTTCGTAATCCGTTGTCTTTAGCAGCTTCGTCATAAGCATGAGCGAGGTTGCCAATGGTAACGCTTTTGCTTCCATACTCAGTTCTGACCCAATTACTGTTGGGCAAATTAATTCCTATGGCACTGCTGGGATAGAGGTCACCGCCCAAAATGGCAGCATTGATAACTTTTGCTGATACACCGCGACATTCTTTTTTCCGGAAACGGGAATCTATGGGAGAATGATCCTCAAACCACTGTGCATTATCGCTTAGTGTTTGAGAGCGTTGTGTCGCTATGGGGTCAATAAAATTCACATATCCCTCCCAACTGGCTTTTAGGCCTAACGGGTCGCCATATACTTCTGTAAATCCGTTTGTAAAGTCCACTTGGCTTTCCGTATCTTCTACCCAAAGAATGGTATATTCGTCGAACGTTTTAAGATTACCTGTTTGGTAAAACTCAATCAGTTTTTCGATTATGGCCTGCTGCTTTTTGTTTTCTGCGTACCGAATGGCGTCTTGCAGAGCTGCAATGATGCGGTCGATATGGTTGCCGTAAAGTCCCCCGCTGCGCCACACGTTTTCATACAGTGTGCCGTCGGGGTGCATTTCCAGTCGGCTGTTCATTCCATACATGACAGGATGTTTGGAATCTCCCTCAGTTTTTTGCTTGGCATAGAAAGCTTCTGCTTGGGCTTGTGTGATACCATCCTGATAATAGTTGCTGGCCGAAGTGAGCAGAAGGTCGTCTCCTTCTGCTTGATTAACGCGTTTGCTTAATACGGAAGGGTCAAAGAGAATCGGCACCAGATGTTTTACTTCCAGTCCGACTTCTTTGGCAGCCTCCACAAAAAACTGCTCTGAAAAGCCTGGAGTAAATTTCTGGTATCCGTAATGATGGTGGATTCCGTTGCTGAACCACATTCGTTTCAGGTATATGGTAAACTGCAGGAATTCGTCAGAGTTGCGGTTGCCTGGGTATTGTGTGTAAATTTTTTCAAGAACTTGTCGTATCTGGAGGTTGTATGCACCATTTTGGTCCCACAAGATGTCCCGACCCAATAATGCCGCCCTGCTTAGGTGGTATATGAGAAGTTTCTGACGTAAACTAAGTTCTTTAAAACCTGGAACTTGATAGCGGAGAAGTTGAATGTCTGCAAAGCGCTCGTCTAGGAATGTGAAATCACTTTGTTCCTGCATCCTTTTTCTCTTTCTGCTTGTTTTTTTTACTTTTCTTCAAATCCAATTTCTCCTGAAGCATCTCCATATTGCTGTTTCTGTATTCACGCGGGGTAATACCCAGTCGTTTGTAGAAAGCAACGTAGAAGCATTGCCGGTTCTGGAAGCCCACTGCCAATGCGATATCCTCGACAGTCATATTTAAGTAACGCCGGTCTTTAAGCATATACATGGCTTCTTTGATTCGGAATTCGTTTACCATTTGGGAATAGTTGTCTTGGTATCGCAAGTTTACAATGGCACTGATGTATCTGACATTCGTGTTCAGTTCTTCTGCCATCTTTTTGGCGGAATAATTGCAGTCGCGATACTTTTTCTCAACAATGAATTTTGCCATAATCTGCTGGTAAATCTCATCAACAGTTTCCATTTTAAGCAAAGACCTGTAAAGAGGTGTCTTTTGCTTTTTTTCGGTTAAATTGTACTTTGCCATTATTTCCGCCTTATTTTATGTGGATTTTCATTGCAAATTTACAAATGTATTCTGAAAAAATTAAGGATTTTGAGAAAAAATGATGAATTTATGCAATTTTTTTTTACATTCGAAGATGAATATTGTCCAAAACGGGTCTTAACTCTGTTCTTGCTCAGTCATTTGATACAATGCAGAATTGTTAATGGAATGAACAGCTTTCTCGTGTTCTTCTAATGCGACGGTCTGACGGGCTATCTGCATCATGATTTCGCGGCGCTTTCTCTCAAGGTTTTCCTGTTGTGCAGCCAGGGACTCTTGTATTGTATCATTATCAGTGCTATGATAATTGTCCTCGGCCTGTAACGCTATGAACCGACTATTCAGGTCATCGACCCGAGCCTGACAGACAGCGATGTCTTTTTGGATCTTCTGTATGTGTGAACGAATGGATTCCCAATCATTGGCTTCGTTAAATACCTTTTGTAATTCACTATATTGTACGGGAGGATGGTGCATATTATAATTGCTCATCCAAAGATCCAGTCTGGAACGTTCCTCACTTAATTTCTCGGCAAGTTCTTTTCCAAATGAGATGTGGAATTCGTCACGTCCTTTCAGGTAGTCAATATCGTGTAGTATCTTTATACTTTTCTCTTGCTCGTTTTCTTCTGCCTGTCGTGCATTTCCCATTTGCCGGTATGTCTCCTCGTACAACTTTTTGGGTCCAGATTCTCCTGTAGCTTGCCTGATGGCTTTGTTGTTCTCTTCAATCCGGTTCCCACGTTCCTCTGTACGATTCTTAACTAGTTCCAAATAGTGTTTGAAGTTTTTCTGTTGCAGCAAATAAAATTCGTGCCGTGTTTTACAAAGAGCCAGTTCTTGCTCTTCTTTGAGAATCTGCTCATTAGTATTGTTCCATGTGCTTTTCAACTTTATAATCTGCTCGCGCAGGCCCTCATGGTTTTTGTCCCAAATACCTTTCCAGTCTTTTATTGTAATGCATTCTTCTAAGTGATGGTACACTTCGCTGAACCGAATGCTTTCATTGTCTATCATTGAAAGGACTCTTTCTACTTGCCCTACCATTACTTGGCAACCCGTATTAACTTCATTCAGCTGGACACTTAAATCTTTTTTCTGTAATTCCAGGGCCTGCAATTTTTCTCCTAATCTGGTAATCTGCGACATGTGGTAATTAAAAGTGTCCAATTCTTTTTGTGCTTTTTCGGCATCGGACTGCGTATTTTCTAACATATGCCGGATTAAAGCCATTCTGGCATTCTGGTTGGTACTGGCAGTACATTCCTTAAACGACGTGTCTAAGGAGGAGTATATATCCCATTCTTTAATGTTGCTGTTTTGGCGAAGACGAATGTCATTGAGGGATCGCTCTTCCGAGAATTGTCTTCCTTTGCTTTCAGCAAGATCAAGCCGCAAGTCATCAAGCTGATGCCGTTTGCCCCGCAGTTCTGCAGACAGCAATTCGTAATCGGTCTTAAATTCACTGATTAGTTTACTTTGGTCAAGCATTGTGTCGCTGTGATAGGGATGGTGTGTTGCTCCGCATACAGAGCAACTGATACCTTCCTTCAGGTCAGACCTCAACTGAATGATGTTTTGCCCTTTGCTTAATAGATATGTATGTTCTTTCTCGTGACAGAGTCGTGAAAGTTTTCCGACCTCTGTCTCCATTTCCCTAATGTTTCGTTCTGTGTTTTCGATGTGCAGTCGGAGTTCGTTCAAAGTCTTGACCTTTTCTTCTATGCTGTTGTATCCAACTGAAATCTGATGCCATAACGATTGGGCGGAAACCAGCATTTGTTTGAGGCTTTTAAGCTGCATAGCACGTTCTTGCAGCTTATAACTGTCTAGTCCCAGAATATTGGCTCTGTGTGTTTGCAGTTCGCTTTCTAACGTTTCTATTTCCGATGTGACTTCCTGGTATTTGCTGAAAACTCTTTCTAATAGTTTGTTTTCTTCATCTTGTTTCTGTAGTGTGTCAGCCTGTAGATTCTTGGTTTTTTGTTGCTGTTCCTCGATTTCCTGGAGGTTATCAAGCAAGAGTAGGATTTTCTCAGCATGCAGAATCATCTGTTCATGCATTTCCATACCTTGGCGTTTAGCTTTATGACGCGCGAGTTCTTCTGAAAGGAAATTTATTACTTGTTCCACTTCTGCAGTATTGCTCTTGATGGCGATATATTGCTGATTGGCTATTTCCGAAAGTTTGTTCAGATTGTCTATTTCTTCTTCACAGGCTCGGTTGGAACCTTCAAGTGTAAAAGCATGGAAAATGTAATCATGGATACCGTAATACCTTTCTTCAGCACTTTTCCGTTGTCCCTCCATTTGAGTCTGTAGTTTTTCCTGCTCACTCCATGTCTGGCGTAAACTGCTGCTCTCTCTGTCCAGCACACTTAGACTGCGTTTGTTTTGGTCTGTAAGTTTTTCCAGTATGGTTATGCGTTGGAATGTTCCTTGGATGCTCTCAAATGTTTCATAGCGTTCCAATTGGCGGATGTCTTCTGCCATAGAAGCCTGCTGTTTGTTAAGTTCGAAAAGGCGTGTTTTCTCCTGATTGAGGGCCATCTTTAGGCTGTTATATCTGCGTAGGTACTCCTGCTGTTTCCTTAGATGCTCTAAGTTTTCCTCGATGTTGCTAAGTTTGGTCTCCGCAAGCCGTTTCATCTCTTTTACCCTCTGCAGCTGTGTTGCGTTAAGCATTTTGGGGTTACGTGTGGGAATATTCATTACTTTTCATTTTTTTCAGTGCAAAGATAGCCATTAATTCGTAATTCACAATTCATAATTCATAATTATTTTGTACCTTTGCACCCGCAAAACGAAACTTCAAAGGAAAATGGCACAAAAACCAAGTATACCAAAAGGAACACGCGACTTTGGCCCCCAAGAGATGGCCTGTCGTAACTACATCTTCAATACTATTCGTCAGGTTTATGCCCTGTATGGTTTTCAGCAGATAGAAACTCCAGCTATGGAGAATATAGGAACGCTGATGGGAAAATATGGTGAGGAAGGCGACAAACTTCTTTTCAAAATTCTGAACAGCGGTGATTTCCTCAAGGATGTCAGTAGCGAGGATTTGAAAAAAGGTGCAATAGGACATCTAGCCGCTCTGTTGTGCGAAAAAGGCCTCCGTTATGACCTGACGGTTCCTTTTGCACGATATGTTGTTCAGCATCGTGAAGAGTTGACCTTTCCCTTCCGTCGCTATCAAATTCAACCGGTATGGCGTGCCGACAGGCCTCAGAAGGGACGTTATAGAGAGTTCTATCAGTGCGATGCCGATGTTGTAGGAAGCGACAGTCTTCTTAATGAGGTAGAATTGATGCAGATTGTGGATACAGTCTTCCAACGCTTTGGTATTCGTGTTTGCATTAAGATTAACAACCGCAAGATTCTTTCGGGGATTGCCGAAATAATTGGCGCAGCCGACATGATTGTTGACATTACCATTGCTATCGACAAGCTAGACAAGATTGGCCTTGAGAATGTAAATGCCGAACTCCTTGCGAATGGACTTTCCGAGGCTCAGGTAAAAAAGCTTCAGCCCATCATCAACTTAAGCGGAACCAATGCCGAGAAGATAGCCACCATGCGCCAGGTGTTGGCAGGTAGTGAAACAGGTCAGAAGGGTCTGGATGAGGTAGAGTATGTCCTCTCTAAACTCTCAACTTTAAACTCTCAGCTCGAGTTGGACCTCACTCTAGCTCGTGGCCTCAACTATTACACAGGCTGTATCTTTGAGGTAAAAGCCCTGGATGTGCAAATTGGCAGTATAACAGGCGGTGGCAGGTATGATAATCTGACGGGAATTTTTGGAATGCCGGGTCTTAGTGGTGTGGGAATCTCTTTCGGCGCAGACAGAATATATGATGTGCTGAACCAGTTAGAGCTTTATCCCGAGGAGGTTACAACAGCTACCCAACTGCTTTTTGTTAACTTTGGAGAGACGGAAGCTAACTACTGCCTTCCCATTGCCGAAAAAGCCCGCAAGGCAGGAATCCGCACAGAGATTTATCCTGATAGCGTAAAGATGAAGAAGCAGATGCAGTATGCAAATGCCAGAAATATCCCCTTCGTGGCCATAGCCGGAGAATCAGAAATCGCAGACGCTAAGATAATGCTCAAGAACATGCTTTTAGGCGAGCAGAAACTCGTAACGCCAGAAGAACTGGTTGCCGAGATTCTAAAATAACTCGTTTGTCAAGCAAGGTGTTGATTGCAATCTGAAATCAGTACGTCACTTTCAGATACCTACATCCGTGTAAAGGAATTGTGCAGTTGAGTTCGGCTTCGGAGAGATTCCTTTGGCGCCACAGGTCGCGGATGGTCTTTGCCGGCTTCTCCGCTGGGATGAGGGCCTTCATATCTACCTTCTGATCTGTTTCGCCCACGTTGAAGATGCCTACAGCAATCGCTCCGTCGGATAAAGGACGACTCCAGACCTCGATAGCCGCCTCCCGAGCCTCCCCCAAGGGGGAGGTATATACGCGGTCTGCCTGCTTGCCAAGGACATCTTGGTCGATGGCATTTACCTCGTTGTTACTGAGTAGGTTCAGGGTGAAATCATCCATCTGAGCAATGTCGCAACCGATGAGCATGTTGGAGGCGACGAGTGTCCACAGCGTGATGTGCGTGTATTGCTCGTCGGGCGTCAGGCGCGTCTCGCGAAGACCATTGGTGTTCTCGCCCAGTCCATAGCCTACCTTTCCCACAACCAACATATCGGGATCGTTCCAATGGCCGATGGAGGAATATTGGGATTTACCTAACTGCTGACGGAAGCCGACGTCGTAGATTGACTTCCAGGTGTCGTTGATGTCCTGAGCTGTGCGCCAACTGTTGCCGTCGCAGTACAAGCCCCAGAGATAGACCTGGGTTCCTCCCAACGGACCAAGGCTGTAGAAGATGTCGCGAGGCTGCTGGCGCAAGAACTTCTGCATCAGCAGATAGGGACGTATGCAGCTGGCAAAGCCATAGTCATTCTCCTCCCTCCGTACATTTTCATAGCTGCACCAGTCGTATTTCAGGTAATCCACGCCCCATTTGTTCCAGACCTCGGCATCTTCCTTCTCGTAGCCAAGACTGCCTAAATAGCCGCCACAGGTTGTGGCACCAGGTGCGCTGTAGATACCGAACTTCAGGCCGCGTTCGTGGAGCCAATCGACGAGTCCTTTCATCGAGGGGAACTTCTCGTTGGCATCGAGGGTGCCGTCAGCGTTGCGCTTTGGAGCTTCCCATCCGTCGTCGATATTGATGTAACTATAGCCATAGTCGGCCAAGCCTTTATCAATAAGTGCCTGCGTAGAGGCCATTACCTTTTCCTGCGTTACGGTCAGTCCCCAGCAGTTCCACGAGTTCCAGCCCATCGGGGGAGTCTGACCAATCATGTCAGCGCCCACTTTCAGCGTGAAATCCTGCGAGGCCTTTCCCTTGGCATTCTCAGCCACTATAGTAAAGGTCAGGATGGCAGCCTTGTCTATCTTTCCGCTCAGCACACCGCTTTCTGTGAGCTGGAGGCCTTCGGGAAGGTTGTTACAGGTGAACTTCATAGGCTTTTCGCCCGATACGGGGAAACGATAGATGACGGGAGAGCCTGGACGCACGCCATAGACGGGAGCACCGTTGAAGCGTGGTGTGGCGGGAGCTGCTGGTGTCAGGACGTATTTCAGCTGCTTGCTTTCGCTCAGCACCTTTCCCGTCTTCGCGTCGGTATAGGTTGCCGTCAGCTGGTACATCTTATCCATCTCGTAGGGAACCGTCACGCGAACGGGCTTGTTACGCTTGAGGGAAAGCTTCTTGCTCAGAGACTTCACTTTGGCTCCTGTCTCGCGGTCTGTAATCGTGACATCCAGCGTTCCGTTTGTTGTTGCCAGATAGGCATTGTTGATCTCAATATCGTAATGGTACTGTCCGACATTTGTGTCGGTGAGGCTCATGGAGAGCCCATCAGCAGCCTTGGGGCAGGTTATCGTCAGGGGATTGTTGTAGAGACCGCCACTGCCTCCGCGATTATAGACGCGAACGGCTATTATATTCTCTGCATCAAAGCGAACGCCATCCTCCTTGACATTGACCACATAGTTGCGAACCATATTGCTTGCAGGGAAATAGCCAGCAGGATTTGTCGGCATACGACCCGTGGAGCCAATCAGTTTGCCATTCAGGAAGCACTCGTCCACATCATCAGCCTTGGGCATGTTGAGGATGAGAGCGTTCTGCTGGTCAGCGCCCTGAAACACGCTTTTGGGGATATTCACGTGAATACGATACCAGCCGTATGCCCTGGTGTTTTGTGGAAAGCCCTGTTCGTCCCACCGCTTCGTGATGTCAACCTCGCTCCACGAGGCATCGTCCATTTCTGGCTTGGCCCAACTCATGTCGTCACCTAGATGTAAACGACCCTGTTTTACACTCACTTCCTGAGCACTTGCGCCTGCTGCCGCAATAGCCATCAGCGCTACAACGATAATCTTTCTCATTTTTCCAGTTCTTTGTCGATACTTTCTTCCATTTCCTTTGGCTCAGTAGTAGGCTCGAAGCGACAGACGACTGTGCCCTTGCGACTGATAAGGAACTTGGTGAAGTTCCACTTGATATCAGGCTTTGAGGCATAGTCAGGATCGGCCTTGGTGAACATCTCATCAAGGATTTTCGTGAGGGGATGCTCAGGATTGAAACCAGCGAAGCCAGCCTGACTCTTCAGCCATTGGTAGATGGGATGGGCAGCGTCGCCGTTGACTTCTGTCTTCGACATTAGAGGGAAGGTGACACCATGATTCAGGCGGCAGAACTCCTCTATCTCCTCATTCGTTCCCGGTTCTTGATGGCCGAACTGGTCACAGGGGAAACCGATGATAACGAGTCCCTTTTCCTTGTACTTCTGATAGAGTGCTTCCAGTCCGTCGTACTGAGGGGTGAAGCCGCACTTCGAGGCGGTGTTGACGATGAGAAGAACCTTGCCCTTGTAGTCGGCGAAGTTCACCTCCGTTCCCTTGTTCGAAAGAGCCGTGAAATTATAAATCGTATTCATATTGCTTGTGTTACTTTTGCATGACAGCAGACAAATAACAGCTGCTGTCATAATTAATAAATGTGTAAAGGAGAAAAATGTCTTAATGTAATTCATGGCAAAAATCAGATAGAATTGTTTATAATTTCTTCAGTTCAGATAACTACAGCTGTTCCGCTTGTAGCCACCATGAGCCGTTCTCGGCTTCCCTCCTGAATATCTCTTGTTCTGTCATAACGAGTGCAAAGATACAAATATGTAGGGAAAATGAAAAATTTTTTTGAACTTTTCCGAGTGATAGTATCGACGCAAGTCAAAAACACTCTTTCTGCATATTTCTTCAATTATTCATATATCAAGTATTTCTGTCTCTTTTGCTTGAACTCTTCCACCTCTTCCTTCCATCGGGAACGGATTTCTGCTTCGCTGTATCCCTTTTCAATCATTTCGCGGACATAGGTCTGGCCTAACAGTTTGTCGAAGAATGAGGTAAAGAACCCATCGGCCTTGCCTTCTTTTTGCAGACACCGATAGGCATCTATGACGTAGGTCAAGCTCATCTGCTGTTGCCATATCTTCTTGTAGGGTAGGGCAGAGAGGTCTTCGCCGTAGCACTTCTGGCCCATCAGCACCGGGCGTGAAGCCCCAGGCACACTCTGCGGGGTGAAGGAGTAGGAATGGCACGCCTGCATCTGGGGATGTCCATATTGTTGGAAAGGCTTGTCTGTTCCGCGTCCCATGCTGATGACCGTTCCTTCGAACGGGCAGAGCGACGGGTAGAGGTAGATGGACTGCATGTTGGGCAGGTTTGGCGAGGGTGCCACAGGCAGGTCATAGTGCGTCTGGTGGGTATAGTTCAGGCAGGGGACGACTGTCAGTTTGCATTCGTTGCCCTCGTTCAGCCATTTCTCCCCTACTGCCATACACGCCAGTTCGCCCAGCGTCATGCCGTGTACTACGGGGATGGGCAGGTGTCCTACTCCGCTGCGAAGCGCCATATCCAGGATGGGTCCGTCCACATAGTGTCCGTTGGGGTTGGGACGATCCAGTATGATGACCTCCCGTCCGAATTTCGTGCAGGCATCCATCAGGTGACACATAGTGATATAGTACGTATAGTAGCGCAGACCAACGTCCTGAATATCAACCAGCAGCACATCAAACAGAGTTATGGCCTTTTCTCCAAGATTTTTCTTTTGGTTCTGCCCATAGAGGGAAAGGATGGGGATGCTTGTCCGCTCGTCCACTTCGTCTCCGACTACGGCACCTGCATCGGCACGCCCTCGGAACCCATGTTCGGGCGAGAAGACGGCTGTTACCTTTACTCCCTTTTCCACCAGCAGGTCCAGCACATGACGGTGGTCTGTTCCCACAAGCCCCGTTTGGTTACTGAACAGTGCCACACGCTTCCCGTTGATAAGAGGCAGATAAAGTTCTGTCCGTTCGTCACCTGTTATCACGCGCTTTTTCGCTCTTCCCTCGTGTATCGGCAAAAGGGCCACTAATAATAGTATTATTATTGTCCTCATATTACAGGTTTATCCTTGTTTCTTTCTGTAAAGGTATGAAGAATAAACCATTTTGTGGCATATAAAGGCGCTTTTTTATAAAAAAAGGGGTTAATGTTTTGTCTGTTTCAGAAATTGTTGTACCTTTGCACGCCGATTATTATCAAGGGGACATAAAATTGTCCTCTTTGCATGTGAGAATAGCTTGTTCTTTGGCCAGACAAACGGTTCGTGAAAGCGTGCAGAATAGAGAAATTAGTAGTAAAGAACAAAAAGAACAAAAAAACAAAGAATGGACACTTTGAGTTACAAGACCATCTCTATCAACAAGGCAACCGCTAAGAAAGAGTGGGTTGTGGTAGATGCCACAGACCAGATTCTTGGTCGCCTCTGTACTAAGGTGGCAAAATTGCTGAGAGGTAAGTACAAGCCCGAATTTACTCCCCATGTAGATTGCGGTGACAATGTAATTATTATTAATGCTGAGAAGATTCGTCTTACTGGTAAGAAGATGACAGATCGTATCTATTATTCTTACACAGGTTATCCCGGTGGTCAGCGCGAGGCAACTCCCGCCAGCATTTTGGCTAAGCCCAATGGAGCTGACAGATTGTTGCGTAAGACCATAAAGGGTATGCTCCCCAAGAATAAGTTGGCAGACCGTCTGTTGGGCAATCTGTACATCTACGAGGGTGCAGAGCACAAGCAGCAGGCACAGAGCCCTAAGGCAATTGATATTAACCAGTATAAATAATAGTTAAGAGATGGAAGTGAAATATATTGCAAATGCACTGGGTCGCCGCAAGAGTGCTGTGGCTCGCGTATATGTTGCTGAGGGTAGTGGTAAGATTACTATCAACAAGAGAGATCTTTCTGAATATTTCCCCAGCCCCATCCTGCAGTTCGTGGTTAAGCAGCCTTTGAATCTGTTGGATGCTGCCGAGAAGTATGATATTAAGGTAACCATGTTCGGTGGTGGCTTTACTGGGCAGTCTCAGGCACTGCGTCTGGCTATTGCCCGCGCTTTGGTTAAGATTAATGCAGAGGACAAGAAGGCACTTCGTGCAGAAGGCTTCATGACTCGTGATAGCCGTGAGGTTGAGCGTAAGAAGCCAGGTCGTCCAAAAGCACGTCGTCGTTTCCAGTTCAGCAAACGTTAATTGGTTTTACGATTTCACGATTTACTGTTTACTATTTATATAACATATAATTATTTCCTCATCCTAAATCATTGCGGATTTGTAAATTGTCAAATAATTAAATCGTCAAATAAATAATACATCGTAAAGTTGTGAATCGTAAATAAAATAGGTTTAGTATCTAAATCTGCGTGACTCCTATAATATATATAAGGTATAATCGGGTGGACTACTCGCAGATTGATTCTAAAGAAGAAAAAGAATAAAAAAGAAGGTAAACAAACAAAACAAAACAAAATGTCAAGAACAAATTTTGAAACACTATTAGAGGCCGGATGTCATTTCGGTCACCTGAAGAGAAAGTGGAATCCCGCTATGGCTCCTTATATTTTCATGGAGCGCAATGGTATTCATATTATTGACCTGCACAAGACTGTTGCTAAGGTTGATGAGGCTGCAGAAGCTATGAAGCAGATTGCCAAGAGCGGAAAGAAGATTCTTTTTGTAGCTACTAAGAAGCAGGCAAAGCAGATTGTGGCTGATAAGGCTACATCTGTTAATATGCCCTACGTTATTGAGCGTTGGCCCGGCGGTATGCTGACCAACTTCCCCACAATTCGTAAGGCTGTTAAGAAAATGGCCAATATAGACAAGTTGACAGCTGATGGTACTTTCAGTAACTTGTCAAAGCGTGAGATCTTACAGGTTCAGCGTCAGCGTGCCAAGTTAGAGAAGAACCTTGGTTCTATCGCTGACTTGACCCGTCTTCCTGCTGCACTGTTTGTGGTTGATGTCCTGAAGGAGCAGATTGCTGTTCGTGAGGCAAACCGTCTGGGTATTCCTGTATTCGGTATGGTCGATACAAATTCTAACCCTGACAACATCGACTTTATAATTCCTGCTAACGATGATGCAAGCAAGAGCGTTGAGGTTATCCTGGATGCTTGTTGTGCCGCCATCAACGAAGGTCTGGAGGAGCGTAAGGCAGAGAAGGCTGATAGCGAGGCTGCTGCCGAGCAGGAAGATCAGCCTGTTGTAAAGCGTACTCGCAGAAGCAAGGCTGCTCGCGAGGAAGCTCCCGTAGAAGCACCTGCTGAGGCTCCCGTAGAGGAAGTTGCTGAGGCTCCTGCAGAAACTCCTGAAGAGGAAACTGCTGAATAATTTATTTCATTCACAAATCATTTAAAAAAGAAGACGTACTATGGACGTTACAATGACAGATATTAAGAAGCTCCGTGAAATGACCGGTGCAGGCTTGGCAGACTGTAAGAAGGCTTTAGCTGAGTCTGACGATATGGACGGTGCTGTTGCATACTTGCGTAAGAAAGGTGCTGCTGTCGCTGCTAAGCGTAGTGACCGCGAGGCTGCAGAGGGTTGTGTACTAGTAAAGGCTGAGAATGGCTTTGGTGCTATCATCGCTTTGAAGTGCGAGACCGACTTTGTTGCCAACAATGCTGATTTCATAGCTCTTACTCAGAATATTCTGAATGCAGCTGTTGCTGCTAAGGCTAAGTCTCTTGACGAGGTTAAGGCACTGCCCATGGGCGATGGTACTGTTGCAGATGCAGTTACTGAGCGTAGCGGTATTACTGGCGAAAAGATGGAACTGGATGGCTATTGCTACATTGAATCTGAGAACATAGCTACTTACAACCACATGAACCGTAATGGTCTTTGTACCATGTTGTCTTTGAACAAGGCTGTCGAGGATCCTACGGTTGGTAAGAACATTGCTATGCAGATTGCCAGTGCAGCTCCTGTTGCTATTGATGAGTCTGGTGTTCCTCAGTCTGTAAAGGACAATGAGATTGCCGTAGCAATCGAGAAGACAAAGGCAGAGCAGGTTCAGAAGGCTGTTGAGGCTGCTATCAAGAAGGCTGGTTACAATCCCGCTCACTTCGACTCAGAGGATCACATGGAGAGCAACCAGACCAAGGGCTGGATTACAGCCGAGGACGTTGCTGCTGTTAAGAAGATTATTGCTGAGGTAAGTGCTGAGAAGGCTGCAAATCTGAACGAGGCTATGATTCAGAATATTGCTAAGGGTCGTCTGAACAAGTTCCTCAAGGAGAACTGTCTGATGAGTCAGGAGTATATCTGGGACAAGGCCTTTACAGTTGCTTCTTACCTGCAGTCTGTTGACAAGGAACTGACTGTTACAGATTTTAAGCGTTTCACACTTCGTGCTGAATAATTTCGGCCACGAACTGAAATAATTTTAAAAAAGAGTGAACCTTTCGCATGATTGGTTCACTTTTTTTTTATACTTTTGCAAACAAATCGTACAAATGAAGATATTTGGGATAGGAATGAACTACCAGGAGCACAATAAAGAGCTTCATGGTACGTTATTAAATATAGAGGAGCCTGTTGTTTTTACAAAGGCGGACTCCTCATTGCTTACGGGCGGAAAGCCGTTCTTTATCCCTGCCTATACACAGCAGTGCGATTACGAGACGGAGCTGATTGTACGTATAAATCATCTGGGACGCAGTATCCCTGAGCGGTTTGCTCACAGGTATTATCAGGAAGTATCTGTCGGAATAGATTTCACTGCCCGTGACATGCAGAAGTCCCTTCGTGAGAAAGGTTTGCCTTGGGATTTGTGCAAAGGTTTTGATGGAAGTGCCGTAGTGGGTGATTGGGTTCCGCTTGAAGCGGTGGGAGACGTGCAGAATTTGCACTTTCATTTGGATATAAACGGAAAGACGGTACAAAGCGGGTTTACTGGCGATATGATACACAACGTTGACAGGTTGGTTAGCTTCATCAGCCAGTTCTTCACGCTTAAGACAGGCGATATAATCTTTACAGGCACACCTGTGGGGGTGGGGCCGGTTCATATAGATGATCACCTTGAGGGTTACCTTGAAGGGAAGAAGGTTTTGGAATTCAATGTTAAGTAACATATAGTTTGCAATGAGACGCATCATACAATATATTCTAATCTTTTTTGCAGTTTTACCTCTTATGGCAGAGGAAAACGGCAATTTGGATATAACGACACTTAATTGGGATGAGCTGAAGATAGATTCTGTTCTTCCTGTTTATACCGAGGTGGTTCCGCTTCAGACAGACTATTCCTCGTTCAATTATCGTGTTTCGATCGAATATCCCGAGTACGCACCTCTTACATCAAAAGAGACCGAGGTGGTCCTTAAGTTTGACAGTCTGATTACAGAGGCTATAAATGTAGAGAGTTATGTCGGTGTCTCCCGTGGCGAGGGACTGTTGGATATTGCCTTTGTACCCATCATACGTCGTGGCAATACATTCCTGAAGCTTGTCAGCGCCCAGATTGTTATTACCTCCACGCCAAAGCGTCAGCTCAATAAAGCCCCGTCCAAAGCCGAGCGTTATGCCAGTCATTCCAAGTTGCAGAATGGCCGTTGGGTTAAGATTTCCATTAAGAGCGACGGTATGTACCGCCTTACCCGTTCTGCTCTTAAGAATATGGGATTCTCCAATCCTGCTAAGGTGCATTTGTATGGATATGGCGGTCATTTGCAGAACGAGGTACTGTTTAGCGGAACGGAGTACGATGATATGGTAGAGGTTCCCCTTTATTACAGTTCCAAGCAGGATGCCTGGCTCTTTTGGGGTAACGGCCTCTTATCATGGAAAGGAGATGAAAGGGTTACCAACTTCTATGCAAATGAAGCCTGTTATTTCCTGACGGAGGAAGAAAGTGATGCCAATCTAATTGGTACGGAGCCTTCTTATACCGGCAGGCGCGAACACGTCTTCACCAACTTTACTGATCATGTCCTGTACGAGAAAGACGAGTATGCCTGGTATCATGGAGGGCGTAGCCTGTTCGAGAATACGAATTATGCCAACAGTAATTCCCACTTATACAATTTGCAGACCATAGATTCAGAAGGCGGAGAAAAACTTAAGGTTGTCTTCACGGCTTCAAATAAGACTACGACCAAGATGACGACAACGGTCAATGGAACGCAGATGGGAACCATGTCTTTGGCGCAGACCGAGATATACATTTACGGAACATCCGCAACGGCATCCTATGATTTGAGCAAGTTGGAGCGTACCGCCACTTGGGGTGTCCGTCTGACTTCTACAGCTGGTCAGAATGCCCGTCTGGATTATCTGTCTCTCAGTTACACGAGAAAACTGAAGCCATCTTCCGGTATGGTTGCTTTCACCCAGACCCAGACAGGTGGCAGCAGATTTGATATAGAGGGTACAGGTCTTAAGGTCATGCGCATAGGTTGTCCTGGCGACCCGGCTACGCTGATAGAGGGAACGCAAGAGGGCACAACCTATTCTGTAACAGTTGCCGATCCTACACGTCAGTACGTAGCTTTTGATGAAGGTTATGCCTTCCCCGAACCGTCATACTCCGGTGTTATCGAGAATCAGGACTTACATGCCCTGGATAGTGTCGATATGGTCATTATCATCCCTACCAGCGGAAAGTTGCTGGAACAGGCCAACCGTTTGGTCGAGGCTCATCAGCAGTACGACGGAATCAGGTGTGCCATCGTCCGTGCCGACCAGGTTTATAACGAGTTCTCCAGCGGAACACCCGATGCAACAGCCTATCGCAGACTGATGAAGATGCTTTATGACCGCGCCAAGACCGTAGAGGAAGCGCCTAAGTACCTGCTTCTCTTTGGCGATGCAGCATGGGATAACCGTATGGTAAGTATCCAGTGGATGAAGTACTCGCCGGATGATTACCTGCTTTGCTATCCCAGCGAGAACAGTTTCAGTGATACCAAAAGTTTTGTGATGGAAGACTACTTTGGCTTGCTCGACGATGGAGAAGGCTCAAATGTTCTTAGGGATAAGCCGGACCTTGGCGTAGGGCGTTTCCCCGTCACCTCCATATCCGATGCCAAAGTAATGGTCGATAAGACAATAACCTACCTGAGTCGCGAGAATGCAGGCGGATGGAAGAATTTCATTTATATGTTAGGTGATGATGGCGACGAGAATCAGCACATGAAGTATGCCGATGATGTTGCAGAGTTGGTCAAGAAGACATATCCCGAGATGGAAGTTCGTAAGATAATGTGGGATGCCTATAAGATAGAGAGTACAGCTAGCAATCTTTCTTATCCCACCTGTACCGAGGACATAAAGCGGGCCATGAAAGAAGGTGCTTCTATCATAAATTATGTAGGTCATGCTGCCACATACGGCTTCAGTCATGAATTTGTGCTTCGGGTAAGTGACTTTGCCGAGCCTTGCGGTGACAAGTTGGCTCTCTGGGTTACGGCAGCCTGCGACGTAATGCCTTTTGACGGACAGGTAGAAAATGTGGGAGAGACTGCCGTGCTGAATCCCAATGGCGGCGCTTTGGCATTCTACGGAACGGCACGTACCGTGTATGCCACCCAGAACTTGTATATGAACCGTTACCTGATGAGGTATATGTTTGCTACGGATTCCAAGGGACGCAGGAATAAGGTAGGCGATGCTATCCGTCTTGCCAAGAATGCCCTTATAACAGGCAACATGGAGTCCTCTTATCGCGAGAACAAATTGCAGTATGCCTTGCTGGGCGACCCGTCGTTAGAGTTCGGTGAACCTTCGCAGAAGGTGATTCTTGACAGCATCAACGGTACAAGCTTTTCTTCAATGTCTAATGTCCCGCTCAAGGCAGGTCAGCGTATTCGCCTGTCAGGTCACCTTGCAGATGCTAATGGCGAGCTGAAGGCTGATTTCACAGGAACAATGACGGCAAGGATGTATGATAATGAGGAAACCGTTACCTGCCGTAACAACCAGTCTGCAAATACCGTTTTTACATTCAAGGACCGTACCGGCATCTATACGTGTCAGGACAGCGTCGTTAATGGTAAGTTCAATATCGTTTTTGTCATTCCCGTCGATATCAATAACAGTAACGAGGCAGGCAGGTTTGCTTTCTATGCGCTCAATAACGAACGAACAATGGAGGCAAACGGCTACAGCGAGAAGTTCCTTTTGGGCGGAATGGAGGAAATGGGAACGGACACCACGGGCCCGGTTATCTATGCCGGTTTGAACGGAGAGGACTTCGAAAACGGCGGCACAGTCAACACGACACCTTATTTTGTGGCTAATCTGATGGATGAAAGCGGTATCAATTACAGTGGAAACGGAATTGGGCACGATTTGCTTCTCTGTGTTGATAACGATGTAACTAAAACCTTTACGCTGAACAGTTACTTTGTACAGGAGTTCGGTGACTTTACACGAGGTTCCGTTTCATACGTCCTGCCCGAGTTGGAGTCCGGACCTCATACGCTTACCTTCCGTGCATGGGACGTGTTTAACAACACCAATGCCGTTTCCCTGGATTTCGTGGTAGATCCCACGGTCGCACCCAATATGTTTAATCTCACGGCAAGCCAGAATCCTGCCCGCACCAGTACCAACTTCCTTGTTGCGTATGACCTTGCCGGTGCCGAATGCACGTTTACGCTTGAAGTATTTGACTTCTCGGGCCGTAGGGTATGGTATCATCAGGAGCAGGGCAGTTCTCCCGGCGGTCTATATACCATACCTTGGAATTTGTGTACCAATGCAGGGGCCAAGTTGTTTACCGGCGTTTATCTGTATCGTTGCCAAATGACGTGCGGTGAGAGTAAGAAAGTGTCAAAAACGCAAAAAATTATTATTTTAAACAATAAATAAGGAAAAACAGAGTTTTTATATTGTATGCGAACGACAAATTTAAAAAAAATAACTCTGCTTTTGTCTGTGCTGCTCAGCGTCACAGCAGTAAAAGCTCAGGATGTGAAGAATGTCTTCAATCCTGAACAGTATGGTGTTACGTCATTGGCCATTGCTCCCGATGCCCGTGCCGGTTCTATGGGTGATATCGGTGCAGCAACAGAGGCCGACGTTTATTCTCAGTACTGGAATCCTGCCAAGTACCCTTTCAATGTAGCCCGTGCCGGAGTGGGTATCAGTTACACCCCTTGGTTGCGTAAGTTGGTAAACGACATCAACCTGGCCAATATAACAGGTTTCTACAGAATTGGTGATTATTCTGCAGTTTCTGCTTCGCTCAGGTACTTCAGTCTGGGTGAGGTTTATCTGAGTGAGATGGAAGATATGACCATCAAGCCTTATGAGATGGCTATCGATGTTGGTTACAGCCGTATGCTTAGCCAGTGCTTCTCTATGGGTGTGAACCTTCGTTTCATATTTTCAGATATCAAGTACGATTATACTTCCGAGAGTAGTGCCGGTAAGGCTTTTGCAGCCGATATCGCCATGTACCGTTTAGGTTATTTTATGCTGGGTAACCGCGAGTGCAGCCTGGGCTGGGGTATCAATATCAGTAATATTGGTAGCAAGATTTCTTTTGGCGGTTCTGACGATTCTGAGTTCATCCCCACCAACCTGCGTATGGGTGTGAATGTTACCATTCCTTTCAACGAATACAACAAGTTCAGCCTTGCTTTTGATGCCAATAAACTGTTGATTCCTACTTATCCTAAGCAGGAGGAAGGGGAGGCCGAGAATGATTATCTTGATCGTGTACAGCGTGATTATTACGATATCTCGCCCATCGCCGGTATCTTCAAGAGCTTTGGCGATGCACCTGGCGGCTTCAAGGAAGAGTTGCAGGAGATACGTTGGAGTTTCGGTTGCGAATACACCTATAACGACCGCTTTATGCTTCGTGCCGGTTATCATCATGAGTCGGAGAACAAGGGTAATCGTAAGTACTTCACCGTTGGAGCCGGTTTCCACATGAGCGTCTTCACCATCGATGCTGCATACACTTTCAGTACGGCTCAGTCTAATCCTCTCGACCAGACTATGCGCTTCTCCCTTGGTTTCGACCTTGACGGAATGCGTGACCTCTTTGGCAGGTTAAGAAGAAGAAGGTAAGATTCTAACGATGCATCACCACTGTGGGATTGCCCCTTACTGAACGTAATTGTCTGAATTTTCAGTTGGTTAAATATATGTATATTGGACTTGCCCGATTCAATTTGGTTTTGAATCGGGTGATTTTTTCGAGGTAAAAACCGCTGCTCAAATAAGAGAATACCGTATTATATAACCATAAAAACAATAAACATGAAAAAGAAACTATTCCCTTACGTACTGACTTTCATTGCAATCACAATAATTGCGATAGTTCCGAGCATGGCTCATGAAAATAGGATGCAAAAAAATGAATATCCGGAATTCAAGCACGAGAAATTTGCCGTGCAGGTACCCTCTTTTGAGAAAGTTGTTCGGGTGACGGCAACTGGGGTGAATATCCGCAAACAGCCTAATGCGCAAAGTCCAAGGTTGATAGCAGTACCGGATTATGAGTGTATGGATTGTCCGCTTGACCTTGTGTGGACCAGTAGAGCACCGAAGAAAAATGAAGAGGTAATCTATGCAGATGAACTTTATGTTGCTCCTTTGTTAGGAGAAAGTGGAGACTGGTTTCAAATTAATATAAGCAATGTTCGCGGAAACAGTTTGAAAACATCAGCTTATGTTATGAAGAAGTTCTGTAAGGTACAGGAAGTCAGGCCACTTACGCTACCTGTTCCTGACGATATTGATATGGATGTTGCAATGGTCAAATCTGGGAAATATGCAGGTCTGTGTTTTTTATACTCCTTTGATGGCATGGAAGGGGAGGCATCATTAGAGTTGGGTAAATACTTAAACGGCATGTTTGTCTTTCCATACTCTATTTGTGTGGTAATGTCAGATGATAATAGTATAAAATTTACTGACTACGAATATCCTTGTCTGAGTATTGGCAAAAATGCGTTTTATTCATCGTCTGCAGAAAAAATGAATCTGGAGATATTAACATCTAACACCAGAATCATTGACTACCTTATGAATAATCTCGACAAGATGCAGAGTTATTCAACAACGGTCTATTATGGTGTAGAGGAAGATGATGGTTGGCATTCAATGGATATAACAAACGAATAGGTGCCCACCCAGTTAGGAACAGAAGGTAGAAGAGGAAACGCAGGGTTCTTAGGTTTAACTGTCTTTCAGCGCGCTGTAGATGATGTTAAGGCGTTGAATTTCTGGGAGCTGGGCATTTATGGCGGCAGCATCGTGGTTCTTGGCAGCCTCGCTTAACTTCTCCAGTAGCTTGCAGACATCCCCCTCAGCATCGTCCCCGCCTCCATAACTCTTAACCATGTGAGTAGGGAAGGGCCCGGTAAGGATGTTATAGGTGGTACCGTCCATTCTATTGGAAGGTCGGTCGGTAACTCTGGCAGAATTAACGATATTGTCCATCAGGCTTCTCATGGCCTGACACAAATCCTGCTGAACCTCTGTAGCAGAGGCTTCCATCTTAGCGAATGGCTTCTTCGATGTGGTCTTTCCGATACCCAGGTAAATCAGTTTGTTGTTCTCAACGGCAAACCCGCAGGTAAGGCTGAATGAAGGTCGGATAATCACCATATAGTTATGTCTGGGAAAGGGATTCTCTGGCCTGTTGCGGGGAGCCCATTGATTCCTGAATGCCTCAGACAGGCTGTCTCTTATGTCCTCATCCTTTATCTTTTTTGCCTTCTTTTCATATGCCTTGCGAGCCCGAACACGTTTCTCGTGCATTTGCTTCTCCCATTTAAAGTACTCGTCATGTTTCCCCTCAAAGACAAAGGCATTTGCACGTGCCTGAAACATATCCTCGCCACCATAATAACGTTCATCATGGAATGCAGGCTCAGCCAGAAAGTGTCCTTCCCTCTTCTGTGCCCACATTTGGCTGGCAAAGGCGAGGGCTGTGAACAACACCAGAACACCCACCAGAGCGTTAGAACTTTTCAAGGTTTTCATTTTTCTTACATCTTTAAAAGTAAACAACGTAATTTCTATAGCAAAATTACGATAAAGCGAGCGGAATACAAAATAAATCCAATTTTATTTTTAATCCCAAGCGAAAAGTGAAAAATGTAAATAAGTTACGCTAACCGCTAACCAAGAATTTTCAATTTTCCATTATCCATTATCTATAAAAATGGTTAGCGGTTAATGGTTAGCGGTTAGCGAATTACTTCCTCCCTCCTTGGGGGGAGTTAGAGGGGGGCTTTTTTCATTCTTTCATTCTTTCATTAACAAGAAAAGAGGGGACGCGCCCCTCTTTCCTTGTACTTAATCTTCAATCGGATCCCCATTCCCCTTGGTGAAGAGTTTGGATGCAACCTCACTGGTCTGTCCGTCCTTGATAGCTATTACCTTCACGGTAGCGGTGTCAGAGAGCGTGACAGCCTCACTGTAGAGCGTACTCTCACTGGTTGGTGTGCTGCCATCCGTAGTGTAACGGATTTCTGCTCCGTCAGGTCCTGTGATAGTCACCTCAGTAGTCTCCTCAAAAGGAGTCAGTCCGCTGATGACAGGACTTGCCAAACTACCCTCGTTTTGGTTTTGGTTTTCGTTATCGTTTTCGTTACCATTCTGGTTCCCGCCCTGGTTTTCGTTTTCGTTTTGGTTTTCGTCATCCTCCACGTTTCCACCGTCGTCGCTGGTCACGCGCTTCACAATCTCACCGTTGCGGTTGTAGCAGGTAATCTGGATGGCCGTGTTAGCCAGCTCCTCCTTCAGGTCCGTGCTGGGAGTGAACACAATGCGGCGACACTTAATCAGACCCGTTTTCACATCGTTCACGTTGGCCACCGCCTTAGAGCGGACAGTGAATCGCATAGTACCCAGACCAGGTATGGCAACGCTGTGTCCCTCGGTAGCCCAGGCCTTGATTACCTCGCCGGCTGCATCCCAGCAGGCCTGCATCACGCCCTTGCTCACACCGCTGCGCAGGGCAGCCTCCTTGATTACCTTCTCCTTGGTCAGGGCAATGTACAGTTTCGGAGTCATTACATAGTAGTAACCGGGTACCTTCCCAATCTTCAGATTCGTCTCTCGTGCATTAATTTTGATACTCATGATTCTAATTACTTTTAAAATTTAACAATAGATTTTTTCGTTTTGGTTTTTGTTTTGGTTTTCGTTTTGGTTTTCGTTTTGTTCTCGTTACTAAAGTCTAAAACGGTTTTCGTTATCGTTATCGTTATCGTTTTGATTTAAAATCCTCTCATACAACTGGTGATGCCCAGTGCGGTAAGGAATGCTGTGAGCGCAGCTACTATCACCTTCACTATCAGCTCAATGATTCTCTTGTTTTTCATAATAAATTGGTTAGCGATTCATTGTTCATTGTTCATTGTTAATTATTCATTGTTCATTGTTCACTCTCTATATTGAACGTTCAATTTTCTTTTTAAAGCTAAAGTATAAAGTCTAAATTTCTTTGGTTAGCGGTTAGTGGTTAGCGGTTAGCGTTCGATTCTTAACTCTTAACTCTTCATTCTTAACTCGTTTACACTTGTCAAATATTTTCTCATCATTATTAATTGTCCATTATCAATTATCCATTGTCCATTAAATTCCCTGCAATGGGAATTTTTGCGCCCCTTAAGTGCTGCAAAATTTTTCCTTAGTGGCAGCATCTGCAACCCTTATCTTTTCACAGTGCAAAGGTATGACATTGCCATTGCGGTTCACGAATAAATGACAAACTTTTTTCACATTTTTTTACAGGCGCGGTCATGAGTGTCATGTGTCATGAGTGTCATTAAGGATTTCAAAGTGGAAAATGCTCACAATATATATAATAATGTATTATTATATATATTGTGGCAAAAAAACAGCCTTCTGTTCAGAAAACGTTAATGACACTCATGACCAATGACATTAATGACATCAGTTCCCCGTGTTCTACCCTAGAAAACGTGGTTCTTTTGCAATTTAGTTGAAATAATAGTATCCCAGCATCATTTTTCTTTTAAGTAATTCCAATTTTGCTCTTCCATACATTGTTCGTTTCACCTCCTTTAATTTGTTTACGAATCCCTCTGTTATCCCATTCCTGACA
>JAGCPD010000004.1 GCA_017645305.1 Bacteroidaceae bacterium
GGCATATTTCAAACCTATAAATAAAGTTTAATTAAAATTATGGCAACAAAAATTAGATTGCAGCGTCACGGTCGTAAAGGCTATGCCTTCTACAGCATCGTAATCGCTGATGTAAGAGCTCCACGCGATGGTAAGTTTACAGAGAAGATTGGTACTTACAATCCCAACACCAATCCTGCCACTGTAGATTTGAAATTCGACCGTGCCCTGTATTGGGTAGAGTGTGGTGCACAACCCACTGACACGGTTCGTAACATTCTATCTGGCGAGGGTGTTTATCTGATGAAGCACCTTCGCGGTGGTGTAAAGAAGGGCGCTTTTGACGAAGCTACCTGTGAGGCAAAATTTGCAGCATGGAAGGCTGACAAGCAGAAGGGTCTGGACGCATTCGTGGCAAAGAAGGCTGCTGAGAAGAAGGCTGCTGATGCAGCTCGCTTGGAGGTAGAAAAGAAGGCCAACGAAGAGATTGCAAAGAAAGTAGCTGACAAGAAGGCTGCTGAGGCTGCTGCTAAGGCTGAAACTGAAGCTGCTGCCAACGCTGAGGCTGAGGCTGAGACTGCACAGGCTACTGAGGGTGAAACAACAGAAACTCCCGCAGAGGCTTAAAAATCAATCACAAACCATTATTTCAATTAGACTTTTTCCAAACAAACAACAAACAGAAGGGCGCTACCGTGAGGCAGTGCCCTTCATATTTTTTTTGACTATTCAATGACCAAAAGGAATCCGCCTTGCGGGAGACAGGAGAATGAAAACTGTTCCGCAGCTCTTACCTTCCTACGGCTGATAGCAAACTTTGTCTCATCAGCTCCATCGCCATATATCGTCATTTGGTGACTACCGTTTGAAAGGAAGTCGGGATGGAAGAGAAAGTCCTGTCTTTTATCCAGCCCATTAAGCCCGGCCACATACCAGGTAGAACCACTTCGGCGAGCCACAACAAACGATTCTCCGGGATAGCCGCTCAGAAAACGTGTCTCGTCCCATACCACAGGTACCATCTGCATGTGATGTTTAGCATCTTCCGGCAATTGAAGGAAGCCATCCAGACGGTCGGCCCAATGCTGAACACCCGACTCAAAGGCTACAGAGAGAGCCAGTTCATGGGCATAGGATGTTTTATGCGGATGCTGTGAATGGGTAAATGCTACAGGCGTATAATCCATTGGCCCTACCACATTGCGAGTATATGGCAACAGGCAGTTAATGCGCGCCCCGTTATCCGTCATATACGGTACATTGTTATATTGTTCCGCTCCATAGACTGCCTCCTGCGACATAAGATGAGGATAGGTGCGACTCCAACCGCGTGGCAGCGTGCAGCCATGAAAATTAACCATCATCTGAAATTTTGCAGCATCTTCCAAAATATCAAGGTAGTAAGCTATCATCTGTTGCTTGTCGCTTTCAAAGAAATCCACCTTTACGCCCACCACACCCAGACTCTTGAGCCACGTGAACTCTTTTATCCTGTTTTCATGGGTCAGCATACGGTCAAGCGGTGTAGAACGAACACCGGTGTGAGTGCCGCCAGAATTGTACCACATCCAAGGTTTGATGCCCTTGGAGAGGGCGTAGGCCACAGCATCCTCCAACTTTCCGCCGTTGGTCATCTGATCCCACTCCCAGTCAAAGAGCACATATTCCCATCCCATTTCTGCAGCCAAATCGACATACTGACAGCAAACCTTATAATCCTTAGTACCATAATTATAAGCCCAGTACACCCAAGCAGCCCTGCCAGGTTTTATCCACGACAGATCTGTCATTGCTGTTGCATCAGATACGTTTTCTACCAGCGTTGACTGCACCACATCTTTCAGTTCTCCTACAATAACTACGCGCCAAGGCGATGCCCAAGTATCGTTCCAAATGGGATTAACTGTACCCTGACCATTTCCTTCGTAAGCAAAAGGGAAGGATACCTTATATTGGTTGGCATTTGCGGAATTATCCAGATGAGTGGCACAATACTGACGGGTAGCATTTGCCTCCGTCAACAAGAAAAACGTTCCGTTATACTCAAACAAAGCAGGATAGTTCCAGGTTCCTGTGGCTTCTCCCCTTTCCTGATAAGGGAAGTCGCCCTCATAGCTGGTAACAAACCTCTGAATCCAACGATGGTTCTCTACTGGCACAAAATAGGTGGTCTGTTCATCAGTAAACTCCAACATTTTTTTCGCTTCGTTAGGCAAGAGATAACGAAAAGCAAGCCCGTCGTTAAACAAGCGTATCTCCACGTTCATCAATATGCCTTTTGCATTTGCAAAAGACAAAACCGACTGACGGTATTTTGCCTTTACCTTCCGCTGCTTGCCATGAATATTGGTGTATTGCTCACTCATGGATTGTAGTTTAGGCACAGAAACAAGTTTCAGTCCCTTGGAGAAATCATCCTCCTTGGTGTTAAAGCCCAATTGCACACGCATTAGTTCCTGTTCGCCCATATCACTTATGGCAAGAAACATTTTGTCGTCCTGCTGAAGCATATTCACACATAGCCTTCCGTCTGGACTCTTTATCGCTGCCAAAACACTGAAAGCAGAAAAAAACAGAAGAACTATCAACACAATATTTTTTTTCATCTTTCGTCACACATCCCTAATGAAATGTTTCACAAAAATACAGAATAATCCAATTCGCACAAAGAAAACGGGAGGTTTTCTTGAGAAAACGATTTGACCACATATGGCAAAAGGCAGTCATCCCTAAGAGAAGAGGGTGACTGCATTGTGTATAAGACTGCCTATGATAACTTGGGTATTGAGACAATAACGTTTTCAAGCCGCTTGCAAAAAAAGGATGATACGGACAAAAACCACAGAAATATGGTTTATGCATTTTTTCTTCTCAAAAAGGATTGCACATAAGAAAGAAATTACATACCTTTGCACAAAGGAAAAGAAACAACAAGGAAAATCCCCCCAAACAATGGAAGAGAAGAAAAATTTCAAGGTATTCTCAGGCACCAAAAGCCGCTACCTGGCAGAAAAAATCTGCACTCATTTAGGTTGTAAGTTAGGCAATCTGTCCATAACAAAATTTTCGGACGGTGAATTCGAGGTATGCTTTGAAGAAAGTATCCGTGGCGTAGATGTGTTCCTGGTACAGAGCACGTTCCCCAATGCCGACAATCTGATGGAACTTTTGCTGATGATTGATGCAGCCAAGCGCGCATCGGCACGAACCATTAACGCTGTTGTCCCCTACTTCGGTTGGGCAAGACAAGACCGCAAGAGCAAACCACGTGTAAGCATCGCTGCCAAGTTGGTTGCCGATATGCTGTCTGTGGCCGGTATTGCCAGACTGATTACAATGGACCTTCATGCCGACCAAGAACAAGGCTTCTTTAACGTTCCCGTGGATCACCTGTATGCCAGCAGCGTTCTGCTACCTTATATACAGAGCCTGAAACTGGACAACATGGTAATTGCCACACCTGATGTAGGCGGTTCAAAGCGTGCCAGCACCTATAGCAAATACCTGAACTGCCCATTGGTGCTCTGTAACAAGACACGCAAGAAGGCTAATGAAGTAGCCAATATGGAGATTATCGGTGACGTGAAGGATGCCAATGTAATTCTGGTGGATGATATGGTGGATACGGCAGGAACTATAACAAAGGCTGCCGACCTGATGAAACAGAACGGTGCTAACAGCATACGGGCCATTGCCAGCCATTGTGTGATGAGCGGTCCTGCCAACGAGCGTATTCAGGCTTCCGCCATCGAAGAAATGGTATTTACCGATAGTATTCCATACACCGGCGGATGCAAGAAGGTAAAACAACTCTCTATTGCCGAACTTCTGGCTACTACCATCCGCTGCGTAGAGGATAACCAGAGTATCAGCAAGCAATACTTGATATAATAATCTGTTTGCAAAAGACTTCCCTACTAATGAAAAAACACTATCATAAGGGATGGAGTATAGTATGCTTTTGTGCATTGTTACTGATGTTCTGCTCTCCTGCCATATACCGTATGGTGCTTTATGGTACGGAAACTTACCTGAACCTGCTATGGGTGGTGCTTGCAAGCGTACCTCTGGCATTCTTTCTGACATCCATCCGCAAATGGTGGGTATTTCTGGTGCTTAGCATTCCCATGATGTACTTCTCGGGCAACGAAACCTTTGTTGTGGTGGTTTACCGTCACTACATGAAGGCGATAAACGTGCTGTCGATGTTAATCACAAATACCACAGAAAGTAGCAGTTTTATCTCAAACAACACGTTGGCAGTTTTATGCGACGTGCCTATAGTTGTCCTATGGATAATTGCAATATGGGCTAAAAGCAAAAGCAAGACAACAAGTTGGAAGCCTTTTGCCGTTTCTGCCGTCGTGCTGCTATTGTTCCTATTCCTTGCCAAAGACAGCAAGGTGATGAGGCTTCCTCCATACAATCTCCCTGTTCAGTATTACAATGCCTATGCCATAAACAAGATAATTCAACAGGAAGCGTCTAAGCCCAAAGCTGTCATAGACTGTAAACAGACAAATCCAAAAGAGCGCGAAGCATACGTCCTATTCATTGGCGAGAGTGTGGTTTACGACCATCTTTCACTTGCAGGATACAACCGCAAGACCACTCCCCTTTTGGATTCCAGAGACGACCTGACCCTATTTACTGACTACAAGACCAATGCTACCCTTACCATGCTTGCGGCACCCATGATGATGACAGATGCCACAGCAGAGGATTTTTTTAGGAGCTACTCTGGCGTTAACTGTCTGCAGGTCTTCAAGCAATGCGGATTTAAAACCTTTGTTCTTGTATGCATCAACCATCTTGATCAAGATCAGCCTCTTACAGAAGCGGCGGACTCGGTATTCTGCGTAGAAAAAGATATTGATATTCCCGCTGTCGTGGATTCCCTGACTAACCTATATCCCAAGACATTCTTCGTGATACAAGGATTGGGTAACCATTGTTATTTCTATAACTTCGAGGAAGAGGACAACCAGTTCAGGCCGAACCCCTACTACGACCCTGATGTACAATCCGATAGCCTTTATTATAATGCATATGACTGCACGGTCCGCTATACAGACCGCGTGGTTGATGGCGTAATAAAAGCCATCGACAAAGAAAACATGCATTCGGTTATGCTCTTTGCTTCTGACCACGGAGAAAACGTGAATCCAGGTGATGAACGGCGCTCCGTATCCATGAATCCACAGGAGAGCGAGTATCACGTTCCTCTCATCATCTGGAGAAGCCAGACATGGATAGTAGATAACTTGGGAAAAGAGAATTGCATCCTTGCCAACAAGGATCAAAAAACAAATACCGACAACATTTTCTATACCCTTTGCGACGTAGCTTCCATCCAACTTCCAGATTCTCTGAGCAAGCCAGAATGGACCATTACCTCACCAGCCTTCGCACCACACCCCAGGACACTTTTGACTCCTGACGGAAAAACAATTCTCGAGTTGGAATAAAAATTGGAGACTCATCTCACGACGAATCTCCAATTATAGATATTAGCCTTTTAAGGTAAAAAGATTGTTTGTCAGAATAACTTTTTTTATTTGTTTTTGCAAATGTATAGCTTTATTATGGTATATGCAAATGTCAAACACATGTTAAATAACACATTCCTTAATATTATCCATTTTTTGGGGGGGCTATACTTTAATTATACAAACGGAAATTCATACCTTTGGCTTCACTGAAGATACTTTCGCTCGACAATAAAAAAAAACCTATTTTTTTTTGTATTGTCCTCGCTTAATCGTACCTTTGCAAAACAAATTTAATGGATAACCATTGAAGTGAAACAGATTATGGCAGAAATCAGCATAAAGGAACAAGAAGAGAAGAAAAGCCTGAACTTTATAGAGCAGAGAGTGAAAAACGACCTTGCCGAAGGTAAGAACGGCGGAAGATTGCAGACGCGCTTCCCACCCGAACCCAACGGTTACCTGCACATAGGTCATGCCAAAGCCATCGCTATGGACTTCGGTGTTGCAGAAAAGTTCGGCGGCGTGTGCAACCTGAGAATGGATGACACCAACCCGCAAAAAGAAGATACGGAATACGTAAAGGCCATAGAGCAGGACATCAAATGGCTGGGATTCCAGTGGGGAAAGGTCTGCTATGCCAGCGACTATTTTCAGAATTTATGGGACTTTGCCGAGTGGTGCATCCTGCAGGGACGCGCCTATGTTGACGAACAGACAAGCGAAGAGATTGCTGCCCAGAAAGGTACACCTACAGAACCTGGCACTAACTCGCCCTATCGCGATCGTCCGGCAAAGGAGAGTTTGAGGCTTTTCAGGGAAATGAACTCCGGCAATGTTGAACCCGGCAAGATGATTCTCCGTGCAAAAATAGACATGGCCAGTCCCAACATGCATTTCCGAGACCCCATCATGTACCGCGTGCTGAACATGGAACACTGGCGAACCGGCAACAAATGGAACGCCTATCCCATGTATGACTTCACGCATGGTCAGAGCGACTATCTGGAGGGCGTAACACACAGCATCTGTACCCTGGAGTTCGTGCCGCACCACGAGCTGTACGACCTGTTCGTAACCTGGATAAAGGAATGGAAAGGCGACATTGGTGACATCGAGGACAACCGCCCACGCCAGTTTGAGTTCAACAAGCTGAACCTGAACTACACGCTGATGTCTAAACGCAACCTGCTTATCCTTACCAAAGAAGGTGTTGTGAACGGTTGGGACGACCCTCGTATGCCTACTATCTGTGGTATCCGCAGGAGAGGCTACAGCCCCCAGGCCATCTTAAACTTCATAGACAAGATAGGCTACACAACCTTTGATGCACTGAACGACATCAAGCTGATGGAGGCTGCTTGCCGCGAAGACCTAAACACACGTGCCATCCGAATAAGTGCTGTTGTTAACCCTGTAAAACTCATTATTGACAACTATCCCGAGGGACAGGTGGAAGAAATGCAGGCTGTCAACAACCCAGAACTGCGCGATGCAGAGGGCAACACCATCATGGAGGGCAATACACACACGATACACTTCTCGAAAGAACTTTACATAGAACGGGAAGACTTTATGGAAGATGGCGGCAAGAAGTTCCTTCGTCTTGGACCTGGAAAGGAGGTCCGTCTGAAGAACGGGTATATTATTGCCTGCAGCGACGAACAGGACGGAAACGGCAACTACAAGTGCATTGAGAAGGACTGTGAGGGAAACATTACTTGCATCCATGCCACATACGATGCAGAAAGCAAGAGCGGTATGCCTGGTGCCGAACGCAAGATAAAAGGCAAAACGCTGCATTGGGTAAGCTGCCAGCACTGCATACCCTGCGAGGTAAGGAACTATGAGTGCTTGTGGATTTGCGAAAACCCACGTGATGCCATCAAACAGTACGAGAAGGAGAACGGTGTGCGCGGCATAGATGCCATGCGCCCCTTCCTAAACCCGCAGTCGCTCACCATCAACAAGAACGCTTATATTGAGGAATATGCCAAAGAACTGCCGGCACTCTCATACCTTCAGTTCCAGCGCATTGGCTATTATAACGTTGACCCTGACACTACGCCCCAGCACTTGATTTTCAACAAAACAGTAGGTCTTAAGGATACCTGGCAAAAAGGTTGCAAATAAACATGCCCTATGCGAGAAGAGGACGAGGCATATTTCAAAGATCCCGAGTTTCTGGAATATCTTCAGAAATACGAACAGGCCCGAGAAAACAACGAGCCTGTATATATGGACGCTGAGGAGCTCACGGACATTGCAGAATTCTATATGACACAGAATCGGGAGGAAGATGCTAATCAGGCCATCTCCCTGGCACTCAGCCTGCATCCTGACAGCGTTGACCCGCAGATATTCCTGGCCAGGCAACAGATGTTCCATGACAATCTGGACGAATCGATAGAAATAGCAAGTTCGATACCTGACCAGAACGACAGGGAGACAATATTCCTATGGACGGAACTTCTTATACGTTCAGAAAAACCTGACGAAGCACTCCAACTTATTGTATTGAAATTTGAAGAACAGGAAGAGGAAAAAGCCATGTTTCTGTATGATGCCGCCTGTATTTTCATAGACTACCAGCACTATGAAATTGCAGACCAACTGACAGAAATACTGGAAAAGGACTTCCCCAAATACTCTAAGCTCAAGAAACTGAAAATAGATGTTATGATGTTTCTGGAGAAATA
Source organism: Bacteroidaceae bacterium (assembly GCA_017645305.1). GTDB lineage: Bacteria > Bacteroidota > Bacteroidia > Bacteroidales > Bacteroidaceae > Physcousia. Next base: position 8,168 of record JAGCPD010000004.1, read on the forward strand.
CGACGAAGCTATAACTTTACTGCAAAGGTTTCTTGAAGAACAGCCGTACAATACTACGGCATGGAGAACAATTGCCGAGGCACATGTGGGAAAAAGCAACTTCATGGAAGCCTTGGACAGCGTAGAATACTGTCTAGCAATCAATCCCGAGAACCCACAAGCTTTGATGATTAAGGCACACTGCCTTTTTCACATGAACCATTTAGATCAGGCCCATGAAATATATCTAAAATTACAGAAAAACATTCCTGAAGATGGCAGACTCTACTATATGGATGCCGTTACGCTGGCTAACATGGAGAAGTTCGACGCAGCAAGGGAGACCATAGCCAAAGCACTACAATATACGCCAAACGAAGACGAAGACCGCATACAGGTACTCATGCATAAGGCATATATCGAAAGCAAATGTCACAACATCAACGAGGCACTAAAGGCCTTGGAAGATGCCATGTTACTCCATAAGAACCAGGAAGACATAGAATATCATTTGCTCATGGGGGAGATTCTGTTGGAAAACAACAAGGAAAAAGAAGCCGCAGAACAATTTGAGTTTGCATACAACAAAAGCGAAAACAAGCAACAGACACTACTTACAATAGGAATAGCCTATGCAGAAACCATGCATTACGACACAGCGGTTACGGTGCTGGAATCCTATGCAAAGGATTATAAGGGGAAAGATGGGGTTATAGTAATACCCTACCTTGCCTACTGCTACAAAAAAATACATGACCAGGAAAACTACCTGAAATACCTACGTAAAGCTGTCTCTGCTGATCGGGAAATCACAGAATTCCTTTTCGCAAAGGACTATCCAAGCATACAGCCAGAGGAATATTATCTGTATGCCTTTAAAAATGCGTTTGGCCGCTTTCCTGAAGCCTGGGAATAAAAAGAAAACTTACTACTACTCGCTGAACTCTCTGATACGTTGTTCTTCACTCAATTTACATATCAGCAGAGAATCATCCTTTTCTGCAACAACATAACCTTCTAACCCCTGAATTACCACGCGCTTCTCCTGTGTAGTGTGAATCATGCAATTAGAGGTTTCGTACACTTGAATATTCGGGCCTATGCAGGAATTACCATAAATGTCACGCTCGGTATTCAAAAGCAACGAGCCCCATGTCCCCAAATCACTCCATCCGAAATCTGCAGGGAACACAAAAATCTCCTCGGCTTTCTCCAAAATGGCATAATCCACTGAGATGTTCTCGCACTGTGGAAATTTCTCATTTATAGCCTCCTGTTCTTTCTCAGTACCATACAAAGGAAGCAAATCCTCGAAGATGTCCGACATCACCGGCTGATAAACACGGAACGCATTTACTATTGTACTGACGTTCCAGATAAAAATGCCAGAATTCCAAAAAAAATTGTTTTTGGAAATATATTTGGTAGCCGTTTCTATATCTGGCTTCTCACGGAATGAATCGACACGATACATTTCCTTGTTTCTTGCAGACGAGAATGACAGATCGGCCTGGATATATCCGTAACCCGTCTCGGGACGAGTGGCTTTCATTCCCAATGTTACTATGGAATCTGTTTCTGCCACAAACTTGAGTGCCGATTTTATAACACGATGAAACTCGTTGACATCCATAACAATATGGTCACTGGGAGTAACCACAATGTTGGCGTGAGGTTCTTGGGCTTTAATACGCCAACTAACATAGGCAATACAAGGAGCCGTACCTCGCCTGCAAGGTTCGGTCAGAATGTTACCAGAAGGTATTTCTGGCAACTGCCTGCGCACCTCATCGGCATATTTTACGGAAGTTACCACCCAAACCTTATCAGGAGAGACAACCCCACGGAATCTATCTAATGTCAACTGAATCAATGTCTTTCCACATCCCAACACATCAACAAACTGCTTAGGTGTTTCTGTTGTACTCATAGGCCAGAATCTGCTTCCAACACCTCCAGCCATAATTACTAGATGGTTACTGTTTTCCATATACTATCTACATTAATAGCTGCAAAGATAGAAATAAAAAATAAGCCTATGCTTGAAAAAGCTTAAAAATTTTTATCTTTTTTTAATTATTCAAATAAAAAAGCTGTAAATCGTCTCTTTATGCACCTATTTTGAGAACTAAGCCACTCCAAGCGGGAACAGTGACACAAAGCGGTTTCTCCGTACAGAAATCTACTTTCTCTTTCTTATCCGTAAGCATATCGGTGGCTAAGCAACGTTGTTTCTCTTTTAGGTTCCACAACTCAAACATATGCAAAGGTATGTTAATTTGTATTGACTGCGCTGACTCTGAGAAGTTGGCAATGACCAGCATTACTCCCTTTGTGCCTTTTCGTGCAAATACATATTGTTGATGCAAGGATGGGTTCTGATACATAAGGTCAAAAAAATCGCCTTCCAAAAATGCGGTTTCCTGTTCCCTAATATTCAAGACTTTGGCATAGAACTGACGCAATAACAACTCTTTCTCTGTTAGAAGGCTGCCGTCAAAACTACCATTGTTGCGCCAACGGTGAATAGTATCAACCGTCCAATAATCAAAAATGGTTGTTCTGCCGTCTAAACCGCTAAAGCCCTCCTCGTCCATTCCTCTTTCTCCTAACTCCTGCCCAAAGTACACCATAAAAGGATTTCTGTACATTAGCGCACTTACCAACAACGGAGCCCTACCCTTTCTGGCATCTCCTACAAAGAAATCACTGGCTATACGCTGCTCATCGTGATTCTCCAGGAAATTAAGCATATAAGAACGGATGTCATCTGTCTGCTGCCAGCAAGATGTAATACGCTGCGTACTGGCATTTCCCTGTGCAACAGCTTTTAGGGTATCGTAGAGACCTACCTTGTCATAAAGGTAATCAAAGTGTCCGCGATGAATATAATTCCTGTATTCTGTAGGATTATAGACCTCAGCAATAAAGACAATATCAGGATAGGCTTTCTTGACCAAAGGAATTGCCCATTCCCAAAACTCGACAGGCACCATCTCTGCCATATCGCAACGAAACCCATCTATTCCCTTCTCAGCCCAGAAGAGCATGATATGAAGCATCTTCTGCCATGTGTCTGGAAGAGGACTAAAATGAATAACCCTGCCAGAAGTGTAATCAACCCCATAATTCAACTTTATCGTCTCGTACCAGTCGTTCCCACAAGGCCAAGCGCTGAACACATCGTTGCCCGTTGCCTTTGCAGGCTCCTCGCAATAAAAACTATCTGGTTTTATGTTATCCAAATGAAGGACTTCACCTGGCAAATAATAGAAGTTGTTCTGATTAGAAAACGACACCTCTGTATTATCATCTGCACCTAAGTCTGTTGTCCCTTCAGGACAAGCATCGGAATGATATTGACGGGCCACATGATTAGGAATAAAATCAATAATAACTTTTAGTCCAGCCCTATGAGAACGAACCAACAAGTTTTGGAATTCCTTCATCCGCGAAGGCACCTTTTTCGCCAAATCAGGATCTACATCGTAATAATCCTTGATGGCATACGCACTTCCTGCCTTTCCCTTAACTACATCAGAATTATCATGGCTTATCCCATAGGCAGTATAATCTGTCTGGGTGGCGTGTTCAATGATACCCGTGTACCAGATATGAGTAGCACCAAGGCTCCGGATTTCCTCCAGAGCCTTGAGCGTAAAATCTGCCATCTTTCCGCAACCGTTTTGCACCTTAGTTCCGTTGGGAACCAAGGAAGTCCTGTCGTTGCCGAAAAGACGTGTAAGTACTTGGTAAATTGTCATTCAATACCCTTGATGGTAACGTTGCTGTTTCCTTTGGCAATTTTACCAATCATACCCTGCAAAGCACGACCAGGACCACATTCCATGAAGTCTGTTGCGCCAGCAGCTATCATATTCTGCACCTCTTGAGTCCAACGTACACTGGCTGTAAGTTGGGCAATCAGGTTTTGCTTAATCTCTGTAGCATCAGTATGAGCCTTTGCATCCACATTCTGATAAATAGGGCAACGAGGCGTATGGAACTCTGTCTGTTCAATAGCAGCCTGAAGCTCATCCTTTGCAGGCTGCATCAGAGGGCTGTGGAAAGCCCCGCCTACAGGCAGAACCAAAGCACGACGAGCCCCAGCCTCATTGAGTTTCTCGCAAGCGACATTGACAGCCTCGACATTGCCGCTAATAACCAATTGCCCCGGACAATTATAATTAGCAGGGACAACCACGCCATTACCTTGTGCACTTACCTCGGCACAGATATTCTCTACAACCTCATCATCAAGGCCGATTATGGCAGCCATAGTACTTGGAGCGGCTTCACAAGCCTTCTGCATAGCCATAGCACGTGCATGAACCAACTTCAAAGCATCCTCGAATTTCAGGGCACCTGTAGCAGCAAGAGCGCTAAACTCACCAAGGCTGTGACCACCCACCATATCAGGATTAAATTCATCGCCCATACAAATGGCATTGATAACACTGTGCAAAAAAACGGCAGGCTGCGTTACCTTAGTCTGTTTCAGTTCCTCTGCTGTACCTTCAAACATAATATCGGTGATGCGGAAGCCCAAGATTTCGTTGGCCTTCTCAAAAAGCTGCTTAGCTGTCTCATTGTTTTCGTACAGGTTCTTACCCATACCACTGTACTGTGCTCCCTGACCGGGAAAAACAAATGCTTTCATATCTTTAATACCTTATTATTAATATGTTTCTAATTTGGGCTACAAAAGTACGACTTTTTCTTGAAATATGCAAATTAATCACTTAGCGAATAAGGTTTACCTGACTTTACGCCTCGACTCTTGTTGGGAGCAGATGACATCAGGAACTCCAGTTTACCGCCTGCCGACAGGTCTGCATGGGTGATATAAAGCTTGTCATAGGGTTTTCCATTCAGCTTTACCGCCTTAACGTAACGGTTCTTGTCACTTACGCCTGGGGCAGAAATCTCAAGAATCTTACCATTAGGCAGCGAAACCCTGCAATAAGGTACGTATGGTGCGCCTAACACATACTGATCAGTGCCAGGACAAACCGGATAGAAACCCATTGCACTGAAAATGTACCAAGCAGACATCTGGCCGCAGTCGTCATTACCATGAAGACCATCTATATTATTTACATACATACGGTTCATGATTTCGCGCAACCAATATTGAGATTTCCAAGGCTGAGAAGTCCAAGCATAAAGATATGGGACATGATGACTGGGTTCGTTGCCATGTACATAACCGCCCAAAAGACATTCTTCCTCGATGTCCTCGTTGTCTTCGTAGTACTTTTTGTCAAGCGGAAGAGCAAACAAATCGTCCAAGGCTGCAACAAATTTTTTATCACCGCCAAAACATTCTATCATACCCTTTACATCGTGAGGCACATGGAAAGAGTAATTGGCACTGTTTCCCTCAATAAAGCCCTCGCCATAGGTTTGCAGAGGAGAGAAATCCTTCTTCCAACTGCCATCCTTATAACGCGGACAAACCAGACCGATAACAGGATTGAAGACGTTACGATAGTTCTGAGCACGTTTTTTGTATATTTCGGCCATCTCTGTGTTTCCTGCATCCAATGCAGCCTGATAGATGGTCCAATCATCATAGGCATACTCCAAAGTATTGCTGGCACTTGTGCCACAATGGTCATAAGGAACATACCCATATTTCATGTAGTCTGTCAAGCCCTCCATCCAACGTGATGTAGAGGTGGACTTCATTGCCTCTAACATAGCCTTTTTGTCTTTAATTCCCAACTTCTTTGCAACATCAGAGAGAACAGAAACAGCATGGTAGCCGCTCATACACCATCCCTCGTTCGCCATCAGATACCAGATGGGCAGAAGATGCAAGGCACTTTGCTGCTGAATGGCAATCATACTCTGCGCCATATCTGCACCCTGCCGGGGTTTGAGAAGATTAAGCAATGGATGCTCTGCCCTATAGGTATCCCACAACGAAAATACAGTGTAGTTCGTAAATCCGTCGGCTTTATGAATCTCCATGTCGTTGCCTCTGTACTGCCCGTCAACGTCCATATAAACAGACGGATTTATCATAGTATGATACATTGAGGTATAGAACAGTGTCTTCTGATCTTCTGTGCCCTCAATATCAACTATTCGGAGTTCTTTTTCCCACAGCCTTGCCGTCTCTTTACAGATTTGGTCAAAAGACTTCCCCTTTGTCTCGGCCTCAAGGTTTGCCAACGCGCCACTCATACTCACAGGAGAGAGTGCCACTTTAACAATAAGCTTCTTGCTGGCAGGCAACCTGAACTTAAAATAGCTCACAATCTCTTTACCTGCCATATCAGGAAAGTTATGATGTATGTCCATCTTACGCCAGAAACCGGTATATAACATACGCTGCTTGTTGGCATATCCATACTGACTGATAGGCTCAGACAAGGATATAGCAAAATACGTGTAGTTCTGCCGTGCCCAACCACATGTTATACGGTATCCTGTCAACAAGGTGTCATTCTCAACACGAAGATAAGTCCAAAGGGTCTTCCCCTCGTAATTATATATACCGCTTCCAAGATCCAGAACAAACTGGCCCTCTGTATCCGGGAAAGTGTACTGATGGATGCCTACACGCTGTGTAGCCGTAAGCTGAGCCAGTACATTGTAATCTTCTAACCTGACTTCGTAATAACCAGCAGTACATTTCTCGGTTTTGTGAGAGAAACGAGAACGGTAACCACCATCAGGATTATCGGCAGTTCCTGGATTGGTATGTAATTTACCAGTTGTCGGCATAATAAGAATGTCTCCCAAGTCAGAATGACCCGTACCACTTAAATGTGTATGGCTGAAACCAACTATCGTCTTGTCGTGATGCTGATAACCTGCACAATACTCATATACCTTTCCCTGGTACTTACCATTTACATTATGAGGAATAGTATCTGTTTCAGGGCTCAGTTGAACAATTCCAAAAGGTGAACAGGCACCAGGAAAGGTATGCCCCATTCCGTTTGTTCCAATGATAGGATTAACGTATGCAAGAAGTCCACTTTTCGCACCCTCTTGAGAGTGTACATTTAACGAGAAAACAAACAAGGAAAATATAACGATAATATATTTTTTCATAATGTAGGATACAAGATTATTTATTAAACAAAAAAGCCCTCCTGTTTTGGGGAGGGCATATAAGAGACCTCCCTTTAAAACATTCCCCAAAAGGGGAGCGGGGAGGAGGTCGTGCGCCTGTTACTTGGATGCTGCAACATTATCCATAAACTCCTTGCAAGGCTTGAAATAAGGAATATCGTGAGCCTCAATAACAAGAGTCGTATTTTTTGAAATGTTACGGGCTGTCTTTTGGGCACGATGCTTCAGTGTCCAAGTTCCCCAACCACGGATATACACGTTCTGTTTTTCTACCAATGCCTGCTTGATGGTATCTACGATGCCCTCAACGGCAGCTAACACAGTGAGCTGGTCAATACCAGTCTTCTGCGAAACAATCTTTACTAATTCAATTTTAGTCATTTTATCTGTCTTTTTTCTATAATAATCAATCTGTTTTTGAAAAACGGTTACAAAGTTACGCAAAGATTTTTCTTTTCCAAAATTTAAATGTTATAATTTTACAGAAAATGATGAAAATCTTCTACTTATGGTATTTTTTCTATAATCTCTGATAGCCCCATGCATCAAGAATATCACCCCAAGCTTCGTTTACCAGATGAATGGTTCGCGGGTCATAAGCATACTGGTTTTTCTTATAGCCTTTTTTCTTGTTTACATACGCCTCGATAGCCGGTCGGGCCTCATCCAACCCAGGAATACCAAGTTCCCGATAAATACGTTCCGTAATCTCTAATGCATTTTTTTCAAACTCCTCGAACTTAACCTCAAACAAGTGACCTTCTGGAATGTACTTCTTTTGCTCCTGGTAAGCATCATACAGTTCCTTATAGCCATATAAGATATTCTGTTCCATCTCTTCCTGCGATATGGTATTCAGTTGCAGAGGCGAGATGGTTTGTGTGAAGAACGACCTGCTACTCTCAAATACCGTATATGGGTCTCTGATGAGATATATGAACTTAGCATTAGGGAACATCTCTACCAGCGTCTTCACCTTACCTGTATGAGGAGGATTCTTGGAAAGATACTGCGCATCCTTTATACCACGACGGGAGTTCCACATGCTAACCTTTACCACTTTCATAAACTTTTCCTTAAAATCAGCAATTTCCTCAGCAGTAGCCTGCTTCATAGTAAGAAAACGGTCACAATACTCTCTCATTCTCTGAGGGTAGAACCAGAAAAGGTAATACGATACGGGACATGTGTTCTGCAAGGCAAATTCCTCTTCCTGTGGGAGATCTGGATGCAATTCCATCTTATCTGTAGGACGATGACTAGGCATAACAACCTTCATAAAAGGTTTCAACAGCCACTGCAAAGACATCATATAATGTGGGAATACCGTCTGGTACGTAGTAGTGTATCCAAACCTTGGATCCTGGGCAAAAATATTATGAACAAATGTGGTTCCACTTCGCCAATGACCAAGAATAAATAATGGATCATGCTGCAATGGTTCCTTAGCCAACAGCCGCTGGTACTTTCGCTCCTGCAAGGGAGCAAATATACTTAGCAAACGGCAAATACCTTTGGTAAGATAAAACTTACCACGCTTCTTTGGAGCAACAGACTGTCCCTTTGTTACACTTTTAAATGTCTTCCAATCGGCACCTACCAGTGGATTAACTGGCAAATTCGAGAATTTCAGCAAACCCATCTTTTATACTCAATTCAAAATTCCTAATTCATAATAACTAAAGGCTATTTTAAGACCTCTATCTCAAGTCCCTGTCGGCTAAGTTCTTTTACAACCTTTTTAATTGCCTCGTAATGCTCCTCTCCTATTCCAAGTTTCCTAAGATCAAGAGTTGGAACATCTGCCTTATTGATGTCTTCCATCTCAAGCGGACGTATAATCATTCCAACCGCTGAAGTGTTATTGGTGATAGGATCTATAATGATGAAGGCTCCTGTGGCCTTGTTCTGTTTGTAGGCATCAGAAAAAAGAGTCTTGGCCGTAGTGATACGCACGCAACCTATTTCATTCAGTTTGAAGTCTGTCCCAGGCAACTGTTCCATAGTGTTTACATCCACCCGGTAGCAAACTTCATCGATGGTGGCACGCGTTGTATTGGTATTGTGCTTTAGAAAGAACTGTTTGCCGCGATCCATCGGCTCCTCATCCATCCACACCAGCATAGTCTGGAAATAACGGCCTATATTGGGCAAGTTATCAGAATGTACAATCATCTCTCCCCTACTGATGTCTATCTCGTCTTCCAGCGTTATGGTCACACTCTGCGGACAGAAGGCATAATCCAGTTCACCCTCATAAGTAACAATGCTTTTAACGTGGCTCTTCTTTAAACTGGGCAGAGCCATTACCTCGTCTCCTTTACGAATAACGCCACTAGCTATCTTCCCGCAGAAACCTCGGAAATCACGGTTCGGACGTAAGACATACTGGACGGGAAAACGGAAATCATCCATGTTACGGTCTCGGTCTATGGGTACCGTTTCCAAGAACTGAAGCAACGATGTACCTTCAAACCAAGGTGTGCGATTGCTTTTCTCTACAACATTATCACCTTCCAGAGCCGAAAGGGGAAAACACGTCACATCATCTATACCCAACTGGCCTGTCAATACCAGGTATTCATCTTTTATCTTTGTAAAGACTTCCTCCGAGAAGTCCACAAGGTCCATCTTGTTAACAGCCAACACAATGTGTTTGATTCCCAACAGCGAAACCAGAAACGTATGACGGCGTGTTTGGGTAATGACTCCTGTACGTGCATCCACCAGAATGATAGCCAGATTAGCCGTACTACCGCCTGTAATCATATTACGCGTATATTGTTCATGTCCTGGCGTATCTGCAATAATAAATTTACGCTGGTTAGTAGAGAAATAGCGGTAGGCAACATCTATAGTAATACCTTCCTCACGCTCTGCTTTTAATCCGTCCAACAACAAAGCAAAGTCTATCTGACCCGCACCAGCATTTCCTACACGCTTTGAGTCGCGCTCCAGAGCCTGTAACTGATCCTCATAAAGTTTCTTGCTGTCGAAGAGCAGTCGGCCAATGAGGGTTGACTTCCCGTCATCAACAGATCCTGCTGTTAAAAGCCTAAGCAAATCCTTCTTCTCATCTGCATCAAGATAAGCCTTTATATCTATTTTTCTGTTTTCCACGTTTATTTCATTTTTTTTTATTTCGTTTGGTCGCATTTTCGTTATTTCAACAAAATATGGCAACCCTTAGAAGTAGCCCTCTCTTTTCTTTTGCTCCATGCTGGCTTCCTGATCAAAATCGATAACACGGGTCGTTCTCTCGCTTTTAGTAGTAGTCATCATTTCTTCTACTATTTCCTCTATGGTCATGGCGTTCGATTCCACTGCACCTGTAAGGGGCCAGCACCCCAAAGTGCGAAAACGCACCATCCTGTTGTGTATCTTCGGAACTAATTCCTTAGGCAGACGGCCATCATCGGCCATGATAAGATTGCCATCAATCTCTACACAAGGACGTTCTTTGGCAAAGTACAAAGGAACAATGGGGATGTTCTCCAAACGTATGTATTGCCAGATATCCAGTTCCGTCCAGTTGCTCAATGGGAATACACGAATACTCTCCCCCTTGTGAACTCTGCTATTATAGATGTCCCATAGCTCTGGACGCTGGTTCTTAGGATCCCATTGATTGAACTGGTCGCGAAAGCTGAAAATGCGCTCCTTAGCGCGACTTTTTTCCTCATCGCGACGAGCACCGCCGAAGGCTGCATCGAATTTGTATTTGTTCAGCGCATCTAGCAGCGCCTTTGTCTTCATCAAATCTGTATGAACCTTACTGCCATGCGTAAAAGGTCCCACACCAGCATTGAACGCCTCCATGTTGCTCTCCACAATCAGATTCCATCCATGTTCCTTCGCATATTGGTCACGGAACTCTATCATTTCGCGGAATTTCCATTTTGAATCGATATGCATTAGCGGGAATGGCACCATACCTGGCGCAAAAGCCTTCTCTGCCAGACGAACCATTACGCTACTGTCCTTACCAATACTATACAGCATCACAGGATTCTGAAACTCGGCAGCTACCTCGCGTATGATATGAATACTCTCGGCTTCCAGTTCCTGCAAATGCGACAGACTGTATTCTTCCATATTATATGTGTTTACTTTTACTTGTTTTGAAAAGATAGAACCATCCCTACAACTTTACTTACAGATGCCTCCAATGAAAGGAGGCTAGTATCAATCTCAAGTGTCGGATTCTCTGGTACCTCAAAGGGGGCCGATATACCTGTGAAGTTCTTTACCTCACCCTTTCTGGCTCTTGCGTAAAGCCCTTTCACATCACGTCGTTCACACTCCTCTAAAGGAGTTGATACATAAACCTCCTTGAAATCAGCTTCACCAATAATACTTCGTGCCAAACAGCGCACATCGTTGGTAGGACTAACAAAACAGGCCAGCGTTACAATGCCCGTCTGAACAAAGAGCTTGCCTATTTCCGCTATGCGGCGTATGTTCTCCATTCTGTCTTCTGCCGAAAAACCCAAGTTTCTGTTAATACCAGCACGAATATTATCACCGTCCAATATGCGACATAGGATACCTTGTTTATGCAACTCCCGTTCCACCCCCATCGCAATGGTACTCTTGCCGCTACCGCTTAAGCCCGTGAACCATACCATCAAACCGTGCTGACAAAGTAACTCCTCCTTGTCGGCACGTGTCATCATCTGATCATATATAGGATAAATGTTGTCTATCATGTTACTAAGGCTTACTTATAAATAGAAAAGAGGTATTAGGAATACGCTCATTAGGAACACTATGATGTTCAGCGGCAGTCCTACTTTTACAAAATCGTTGAATTTGTAGCCTCCCACTCCCTGTACAATTAGATTAGTCTGATAGCCTATAGGTGTACTGAAAGCTGCGCTGGCAGCAAAACAGATGCACACAAAGAAAGGCGTGGGATCCATTCCCAATTTATTACTTATAGACACTGCCAACGGAAATGCCAATGCTGCTGCGGCATTGTTGGTTATTACCTCAGTAAAGATGTTTGTTATGATGAACAATGCCGCCAACATGATGTAGATGCCGTTTTCACTATGGCTGGCCTGTTCTGCCAGAGCTATGATATAATCTCCTATGAAATCAGCCAAACCGCTATTAATCATTCCCTTGCTGATGCCAAAGGCACAAGCAATAGTGATAAGTACGTCCCACGAGATCAGTTTGGTGTACTTACGGGGCGAAAACATCTTTGTCCATGCCATCAGCACTGTTGTTACAGCAGCAAAGAAGAACATATCCAACTTTACCTTTAGTCTCCACTCCTGTACAAAAGGCAGTTCACCCAATGTTGCACCCAGAACCATAAGCGCAACCAAAACCAGCGCAAAATACTTTTTCTTTGTGCCTAATTCAGGCTCCGCACCAACCACATTAAGCATCCAAAACACGCGACTCTCCCCCCAGGTGGGTATAAACGTTTCGTCTGTCTCCAGCAACAGGGTGTCAAGCCTTGTAAGAGGCTCATTCATCCAATCACCAGTCAAAAGTGTTCCTCCTCTACGGATTCCCTTTACCGTAGCACCATAATGACGGTAGAAATCAAATTCGCGTAATGTCTTTCCCAATCCAGGAAAACGGGTACTAGGCATAGCTTCTACACGCACTATCCCCAAGTTTCCGCTTTCCTCCGACTCGTCGCGTGCGCTTTCCCGCTTGTCGGGCAAGAGATAACGAGATACCATTATTAAGTAGAAAAGACCAGTCAACGCAATAAAGACACCCACTTTGGAAAGTTCAAACATACCTAAGGTATGTCCTCCCGTCACCATGTTGTTTTCTATGGCATCGTCAATCAGTCCGTCCAGCACAAGGTTAGTACTCGTTCCTATAAGCGTACAAACACCGCCCAAAATAGTAGCATAGCTCAAAGGAATAAGAAACTTTGTAGGAGGTAATTTCATTTTCTGGGCCCAGTTTTTTATCATGGGACCAAAAATTACAACCACGGGTGTATTGTTTAGGAATGCCGATATAAACGAGATTAGGGGGAGGAAGCATGTCAGAGCTCTGGTCAAAGACACATTCCGAGATGGCAACATCTGGTATATTATCCGCTCCAGAATGCCGCTTTTGCGAACACCCTCACTTACCAAATATAGCAGTGCCACAGTTATCATGCCCTTGCTGCAAAAGCCTTCCAAAGCCTCTTTGGGCTGAAGGATTCCTACACACAAAAGCAGAACTACAGCCGAGAACAAGATAAGTCCCGGACGAAGCTTGTCTGTCATCAGTGCCCACAGCATCAACACGATGACACCTGCCATATAAAACAGCTCAAACGTCATATTTTGACTGCAAAATTACGAATAAGCGAGTAAAAAAACAAATTTCTCAATAATAAATGGCATTTCCCAGATTAAGAAGGGAAATACCATTTTCAACAACTCTGAAATCACTTCTGATATACGAAGAAAGATACTTTAATACTCGTTCCAGCTCTTTATTGCCAAATCTTCCAGACTAAGCGTACAGAAGGCTTCGATGAATGCGCTAGCTAAGCGTGAATTGGTAATAAGAGGAATGTTGTGATCAATGGCACCACGACGAATCTTATAGCCGTTTGTCAACTCTCGCTCTGTGTGATTCTTTGGAATATTGACAACCAAGTCGAACTTGTGGTCTGCAATCATCTTCATCACGTTCTCACGTCCATTATCGTTACCTTCGTCCGGCCAGTTTACAGCAATTGCCTTGGCACCATTCTCGTTAAGGAATTTAGCCGTACCCTCGCTAGCATAGATAGTGTAACCGGCCTTGGTAAGCATACGGGCACCGTCAAGCAGTCTCACTTTCTCCTTTGTTTCGCCGCTCGAAATCATTATACCCTTCTCCTTGCTGGGAATCTTATAACCTGTAGCAATGAGCGAATTCAGCAGGGCCTCCTCAAAAGTATCGCCCAAGCAGCCAACCTCGCCTGTACTACTCATGTCAACGCCCAAAATAGGGTCAGTATTCTGCAGGCGGTTGAAGCTGAACTGACTGGCTTTGACACCGATGCGATCTATGTCGAAGGCACTCTTGTCTGGCTTTGTATAAGGTACGTCCAGCATGATGCGAGTGGCAGTATCGATGAAGTTACGCTTTAGAACCTTGCTTACGAAGGGGAACGAACGGCTGGCACGTAAATTACACTCAATAACCTTTACGTCACGTCCCTTAGCCAGATACTGGATATTGAATGGACCACTGATGTTCAGTTCCTTGGCAATAGCACGTGAAATCTTCTTAATCTGACGGGCTGTAGCAAAGCTTATCTGCTGAGCGGGGAATGTCATAGTAGCATCTCCCGAGTGTACTCCGGCAAACTCTACGTGCTCTGAAATAGCATATTCTACTATCTCACCACACTTGGCAACAGCATCGAATTCTATCTCGTTGGTCTCCTGCATGAACTGACTTATAACAACCGGGTATTCCTTACTTACCTCGCTGGCAAGCTCTAGGAAGCGCTTCAGTTCTTCGTCATTATGGCAAACATTCATAGCAGCACCAGAGAGCACATAAGAAGGACGGACCAGAACAGGATACCCTACTTCATCAATGAACTTCTTCACGTCATCCATCGATGTCAGAGCGCTCCACTTGGGCTGGTCAATGCCCAATTGGTCGAGCATGGCAGAGAACTTGTTACGATTCTCGGCACGGTCTATGCTCACAGGACTTGTACCCAAGATGGGCACACTCTGCCTGTATAGCTTCATTGCCAGGTTATTAGGAATCTGCCCACCCACACTGACAATCACGCCGTTTGGATTCTCTAAGTCGATTACATCCATTACGCGCTCGAACGACAATTCGTCAAAGTACAGACGGTCGCACATATCGTAGTCAGTACTTACCGTCTCGGGGTTGTAGTTAATCATAATGGACTTGTATCCCAACTTACGAGCCGTCTGGATGGCATTTACCGAACACCAGTCGAACTCTACGCTAGAACCAATACGATAGGCTCCAGAACCCAAAACGATGACAGACTTTTCGTTCTTATAATAGTTCACGTCGTAACCCTCTGTTGCATATGTCATGTACAGGTAATTGGTCAGGTCTGGATGTTCGCTGGCAACCGTTGGAATGCGCTTAACAGCAGGAACAACACCTTCCTTGATACGGTGCGCACGTACAGCCAGATTCTCTTTCTCCATATTACCGCTATCGGGCTTCAGCACAAAGCGAGCAATCTGAAAATCAGAGAAGCCCATCACCTTAGCCTTCTTCAACACCTCTGTCGGAAGTTCCTCCAGCGAGTTGTAGCCTTCCAAAACAGCCTTGAAGTCAACAATGTTCTTCATGCGCTCTATAAACCATGGGTCTATCTTTGTAAGTTCGTATATACGCTCAACACTGTAGCCTTCTTCCAAAGCTTGGGCGATGGCAAAGATACGCAAGTCTGTGGGGTTTGCCAGTTCCTCGTCCAAATCCTTGAACTTCACATGGTCGTTACCCACAAATCCGTGCATACCCTGACCTATCATACGCAAACCCTTCTGAATCATTTCCTCAAAACTGCGGCCAATGCTCATGATCTCACCAACGGACTTCATGCTAGAACCTATCTTACGGCTTACACCAACGAACTTAGTTAGATCCCAACGGGGAATCTTGCAAATCATATAGTCAAGGGAAGGAGCAACGTAAGCAGAGTTCGTTGTTCCCATCTCGCCAATCTGGTCAAGGGTGTAGCCCAATGCAATCTTGGCTGCAACAAAGGCCAAGGGATAGCCTGTTGCCTTAGAAGCAAGAGCAGATGACCTGCTCAAACGAGCGTTAATCTCGATGATTCTATAGTCATTAGTCTCTGCGTTGAAGGCAAACTGAATATTGCACTCACCTACAATACCCAGGTGCTTGACACACTTAATGGTAATGTCCTGTAGCATTTTTACTTGCTCGTCGTTAAGCGAACAGGTAGGAGCCACAACAATAGATTCACCCGTATGGATGCCCAGGGGATCAAAGTTCTCCATCGAGGCAACAGTAAAGCAATGATCATTGGCATCACGTATGCACTCAAACTCAATCTCCTTCCATCCTTTCAGGCACTCCTCTACCAAAACCTGTGGAGCAAAGGTGAAAGCACTCTCGGCAATCTCACGGAAAGTCTTCTCGTCAGGACAAACACCGCTACCCAGACCGCCCAATGCATATGCAGAACGGATCATGATAGGATAACCTATTCTGCGTGCTGCAGCAACGGCAGTATCCATTGTCTCACAAGCCTCAGATACAGGCACCTTCAAATTAACCTTGTTCAGTTCCTTTACAAAAAGATCACGGTCTTCTGTATTCATGATAGCCTCAACTGAAGTTCCAAGCACCTGAACTCCGTACTCTTTCAGCACACCGCCCTGGTAAAGGGCAGTACCCACATTTAAACCGGTCTGTCCGCCCCAAGCCAGCATAATGCCGTCCGGCCGCTCTTTCTTAATTATCTCGGTAATAAAGTGGGGAGTAATGGGAAGGAAATACACCTTATCAGCAATGCCTTCGCTTGTCTGTATGGTTGCTACATTAGGATTTACAAGCACAGAGTAGATGCCTTCTTCCCTCAGCGCTTTCAATGCCTGGCTACCAGAGTAGTCGAATTCACCAGCCTGACCAATCTTCAGTGCGCCAGAACCCAGTACAAGTACTTTCTTCAGTTTCAGTTTCATATTTTTTATTCTTTATATAATTTTGCCTTTTTGCATAAAAAAAAGACCACTCTTGCCGATTTTGACATCGGAGGTGGTCTTTATTTCACTTTTATATTTTATATGTTCCTGGTTGTCCCATAAACATTCTTAAAAACATTTCTTTTACCTTTTTGCGCTGCAAAATTACAACATAATTTTCGACTCGCAAAATAATCAGTCTATTTTTTTTCGCGTTACTGGGACATTTTTTTCATCAGCACCTTCATCCAATAACCGCCAATGACAGAACGTGCCTTGAAGCCTGTCATACGTCCCGTCTTGGTATCGTGCCAGTCACTGATGGGCACACGACTCTCTGTCTCGTTGATGTATTTGTAGAGGGGGTCAACAAAGGCCTGGAAATCCTTGTCGTTTGCTGCCATGGCAGCAGACCACATTATCCAGTCACTTTTGGTGTAGTCCTTGCGGCAGTCCAGAGGCAGACCGTATGCATTCTGCCTGGTCAAGTAATACTTAATCTCCGTCTGCATGGCGCCGTTGGGAATAATGCCAGTATTCCAGAGTTTGTCCCATACCATATTATATTTCTGACTCCAAGTATCTTTGCCTGCTCCATAGGCCAGTTCGTAGTGATCCTTTACCTTAGTCTCTTTCTCCCAGGCAGCAGCCATCTCTTTGGCCTTGGCATTGTATTTCTCATATATATCATCAAAGCCTTTCATCTTTGCCATTTCAGCATAGCCTGCCACGCCCATGATAGCCTTAATGGCCAGATTGCAGTTGCCTGCCCAATGACCAGCAAAGTCGTCAGTACAGAGCTGATTGGCGGGATGCAGACCATTCTCAACCAAATAGTCAGCCCAAGTTGTAATGATATGCCAGTACTTATCAATATACAGCGTATTGCCCTCCTGCTTGCATATTTGTGCAGCAAGGGTTATCATGTTTCCAGCTTCCTCCAATGGCATATCACCGCCATATACCTGTTTGTTAGCCTTGGGATACTGACCGAGGTCGTGCGCAGCGAAAGGCTTCGTCCAACGCCCCGTGTAACTGTACTCGAAAATCGAAGTCATCATACCCTTCTGCAGTTCCAGGTTGTAGCAAAGGTAGAGTGGAGCCTCTGGATAGGTCAAATCAACCGTATTCACACAACCGTTAGAATTGTTCTCCTTCGAGAAGAAAAGCACATTACCTTCACTGTCCTTAAAGAGCTTGTGAGCAGCATTAACATGGCGGTAGGAACCGCTTAGAATCTCGGCATACTTCACGCCTCCGGCAGCAAAGGCATCGTCGTAGATGGTCTTATCAGTCTGACGGCAACGCTGCATAATGCTGGTGTAATTGCTAGCCATGCGATCGAACATATCAAAGATACTTATCCCCCCTTCGTGAGCCCAGTAGCCTTTGTAACGCTTATAGAAATACTCTATGTCCCATATCTCATCGTAGCCAATCATGGCGAAACTGCTACCCTGCGTGGTAAATCCCAAATCGTGTACGTAAGCCAGTGTGGGCAAAGAAGCCTGCTTCTGGCAAACCACCTCACGTTCTCCGCGAGGCAGACGTCCGTCGGCAAGGAACTGCGTCTTCACATCATTATCGGAAGCCAACGAAAGATGGCCGTTCAAACCGGAGAGATAGACATAACCCCAGTCGATACAAATGCCGTCGCCAGTTTTAGCCAGAATGGGCTGTTCGATCGTTCCTGCCTTCAGATAACGCTTGCCGTTCTTGAAAATGGAGTTTGAAACAGTAGGCTGCTGAATCTTATTCACTGCCATCTGGGGCGTAGTAGAAACATAAAACTGAACGCTGTGTTTCTGTCCATCGGTCGAACACACCTGATAAGAGATGTAGTTGATGGGGGCTGACAGCAAATCATAATCGTCAATGATATGAGGGGCTGTAAAGACGACATCCAACTCGACAGGACCGCAACTAAACGTATAGTACGTGTTGCAAGCCAGCACATCCACGCTCTTTTGCACGGCAGTCTTTATACTTTCGTTTCCTTTGGCAATGTTACGGAACACACCGAAATCAACCAGTGCTCCACCTGTCTTGTTATAGCAGTGGAAAGCAAACACATTCTTGCCTGGCTTCAGCATATCACGCTTCTCGCCGTCCAAACGTACCACTACCCCATCAACGTAATCCATAATGCCCGTAGCAGCCTTCTTGCCGTTGATGTAAATTTCGCATGCATCGTCGTGCGAGAAGATAAGATACAAATCACCCTTCAACTGGTCGGCAGTCAAGTCAACCGTACGGCGTACCCATATATGGTCGTCCTCTTTAGTCCATGAAGTACGTATGTTATCATAATTATCGGAGCCGAAGGCACCCTTTCCGCTTTTCCAAGAAGATGCATTGAAGTCAGGAGTCATCCAGTCGTCTGCAGGTTTCTGCACCGTGTACTGGGCTTCCCATTCAGCCTCGTTAGCCATCGGAATAACACTCTCCATCAGCGTACGCTGTGCAGCACCCATCCATCGGTAAGTGGTACCATCAACTCGCAACAGCCCCTCCAGAGGCTTCTCGTCGTTAGTCCAATGGCGGGTAGAGCCGTCGGTAAGGTTATCGTAGGGACTCCAAACAGAGAAATAAGGGTCACTCACGATTAGGGGCACACTGGGCAGACGCAAGTCTGTCTGCTTGTAGGGTTTAAAAAACTCGGCACTCTGGGCCCATCCCGTCATGCCTGCTGCCGCAAGGGCAATGGTCAGAAAAGTTTTCTTCATTTTGTTTATGTTGGGTTAATTTGCTAACACGGAAATAGACCGAACCTGCGGCTTTCCGGCCACAAAATTACAAAAATAAATGAAAACAGTCGAAAGAGAGAACAGAAAATTTGCATATTCTCATGCTTCCCCGTGTCTTTGGCAGCAGGAACAAAAAAAACAAATATATAAAATGTCAAATAGTAAATTGCCCAAGGGCCTATACATCATTAACAGAAAAAAGTTGCAGTATAATAACAAACCTGCTACATCATAAAAAAACAGAAAAGCCCCGCTGCGCGGTCTGTGCAGCGAGGCTTATTATTCCAATGTACAGTGTTCGATGCTCGATGGACTTAAAATTCGTAGTTGATACCAATACCAATCACATCGTTTTTACGGCTATATACATCAACCTTGTCACCCAGCGCAGTAGGCGTTATCACTATACGGTCCTGATAAATCGTGTGCATGAAGCCAAGATCAAAACTTAGACGACTGGTGGGCTTAACACGAACACCAAATCCAATCATGTTGTTGGTGTTGTTGAAGCTGAGGTCGGTCATACCTGCATCAGAAATACCATAGGAGGTACGCTGCCAGGAAGCTGAAACGGTAAGGTACTTGCCAAGGTCGTACTCAACACCAGTGTTGATTTCCCAAGTGTTATTGTCGATTTCCATATCGCCAGCCTTATAGGTAGCAACTACATCCTGACCATCAACATCTTGAACACCCTTCTTTACATGCTTGTCAAAGTAATAGTTCCAACCTGCCATCAAGCGAAGACTCTTGACAGGAGTAACCATAGCACCCATAGCCAAAATACCAGGGATGTCTTCGCGAACTTTGTAACCGTCACTAAACTTCTTTATAACATCATTGGACAAGGCAGCATCCTGAGCAGCAGGACTCAATGTACTTGAGTTCTTATATACCATCTTGGTAGGAACCTCGTACTTGGCAGCAAGGTTCAAATAGTCGTTTACCTTCCAATCGATACCGATAATAGGAGTTACACCCCATGCCTTCTGACTACAGTCTATAGTTATGTCGTCCGATGTGCCTGAACCGCCAGCTGTCTCATAGCTGATGTCCTTTATATAGCCATCATATCCGTTAGTACCGTAAACTATACGTACACCACCAAAAACTGAGAGGTTAGGCAGAACCTTGTAAGTAGCACCAAACTGACCACCTATCACATAAGAGTGACCCTCCATCTGAGAATCCAGGGTATAATACTTCAGATACTGACCAGGGTTAGTATTGAACGCGTTCACTCCATACTGAGCAGCAGGACCAGAAACAGCAGCCAGAGCCTGCTCCATTGTCATTCCCTGAGCCATATAAGCGGGGATAGCTTGCTGAGCATACAGACCGGCAATATTGGTAATAATACCTTGGGCAATGGTGCCGCCCACCAAAGACTCGAAACTACCAAGACCATTGGGGAAAGAGCACTTACCGCCACCACCGCCAATAGCGAGGTGAGCATTCACACTCCACTTATCGTGGTTATAAGACACCGACAAAGAGGGCACACAGGGCACCTTAGCTTTTCCATTATACTTATGAGTGGTCTCACCAGGGGTTGCACCGTTGAAACTAAACAGAGGGAAAGTTGTGGTGATATTGCGCTGTTGCCATACGCTCATGTGGGTATATGAAAAATGCCAACCGTTAGCTAAGAATGCAGTTCCTGCAGGGTTGGCATACATACCGGCAATGTCGATAATACCATTCTGAGACATTTGGCGCTCGAAAGATGCATTCTGATTAGAGTTTGTGTTTAAGCCGCCTGCTAAAACTGAAGCAGAAAGACAAGCTGCAAAAGTCGAAATAAGTAACTTCTTCATTCTTTTTACCTTTGGTTTGATTAAATTTCGGGTGCAAAGGTAACACAAGAATGTGGAGTGTGCAAATTTTTGAAGAAAAAATGCACATAAAAATAAAAAATGTGCAAGAAAAATGACAAAAATCAAGTGAATTTAGCTGCAGATAACATCATTCATAAACACATCGTACAAATCAAAAGGTACTTCTGCAAGGAATTGGAAAGGATAGCATACACCTATTTTGTAGGCTTCGGTTAGTTGGGGCAACAGGCGGTCGTAGTACCCCTTTCCTCTACCCAATCGGTGGCCGCTGGAATCGAAGGCCATCCCTGGAACAATGGCAATCTGTATCTGCCAGTATTCCTCAGCAGAAAAGAGGGGACCTACAGGTTCCATTATATTATACGCACCCACACGAAGAGATTCCTCACCCTGATAAACACGCAATTCCAAGTCCTCACCCACCACTACAGGCAGCAGAACGCGATGGCATGCCTGATGGGCCGTTTTAATAAGCGGACGCACATCCAACTCGTCAGGCAAAGGGTAATAAAGCAGCATGGTGGTGGCCAGTCGCCATTGCCCATCGCGGATGATGCTGCCAACAACAGCTTCTGACATAGATGCCAGTTGCTCCTGGGTGTACAACCCTTTCTGCTGGCGGATATAGTTGCGTAAATGGCTTTTCTCTTCCATAAAAAAGCCCCTCCCACCAAGGGGAGGGGGTGAATGAAAACAATTAAAGTTAAAGATGTAAAATTATTTCTTTACCTTGGCTTTTGTCTTTTGGTCTTTATCCTTTGCCTTCTGCTGGTCCTTGTCGTACTTCTCCCACAGTTTCTTCTTAGCAGCCAGTTCTTTCTGAGCATCGGTACTAGCCTTAGCCAATGCATCGGCAGCAGCCTCATCGGCAGGAGAAGCATAGGCGTGGCGATAGCCCTTCTGGATGTTCCAGTAACCACGTGTGAAATCAGGGAATTCTACTGCTGCACAGTTGTGGTCCATACTGATAGAACCCAACTCTGCCAGACAGCACCACTCAGCCAGGTCGTAAACATCCATATCAAGGGGAAGACCGTTCTGCAGACAGTAAACCATACGGGCATCCATGATGAAGTCCATACCACCGTGACCACCTACCTGCTTAGCCATCTCGCCATACTTTTTGAGGATGGGATGCTGGTACTTATCAACTAAAGCTTTCTGCTGCTCAGGACTCATAAATGCATGAGTATCAAGCTTATCTACCTGCGGAATACCAGATTCCTTGACAGCACTTCCATCAAGTGCAAAGTGTGCCTCGGGATACTTGGTAGCATAGCCCTTCACACCAATGAGTTTGTACAGACGGTTGTAAGGCTGATAAGTCATTACATTGTGCTGAATCATTACCATCTTTCCGTTTTCAGTACGCATCATCGTCGTCGTCTGGTCACCATTACGGAAGTTTGCAGGCTCCTTGCCCGTCTTTGCCTTTACGTATTCCTTACCATGTGCACTCTTGGTGTCCATGGCAACAAGGGTCTTGAAACGGTCGCCACGGTGAATGTCCAATGCCTGAGCAACGGGACCCAAGCCGTGAGTAGCATAAAGGTCTCCACGATTCTCCATGTTGTACTTCATACGCCAGCCCAACTTGTCGGGATCTGATCCGTCAGGATTTTTCCAATAGTAGTCCCAGAAAGGATCCAAATTGTGAATGTAGGCACCCTCAGCACTCACAATCTCGCCAAAGACACCCTGCTGTGCCATATTCAAGGCATTCATCTCGTACCAATCGTAGCAACAGTTCTCCAGAATCATACAATGCTTACGGGTCTGCTCAGAGAGGTTGATAAGCTCCCAGCACTGCTCCAAGTTCATTGCACAGGGAACCTCTATTGCTGCATGTTTGCCGTTAAGCATAGCACACTTGGCAACAGGAAAGTGATGATCCCAGTCGGTAGCAATGTAAACCAGGTCGATGTCAGGTCGCTGGCACACCTCCTCGTATCCCTTTTCGCCACTATAGATTTCTGCTGGTGGAAGACCGGCTTTGCGGAGGTACTCCTGACACTTGGCAGCACGGGCCTCTACGAAATCGCAAAGTGCCACAATCTGCACACCAGGAATATAGGTAAAGCGCTCAACAGCACCTGGACCACGCATTCCTAGTCCCACAAAGGCCACGCGAACAGTAGATAACTTGGGAGTGGTGAGACCCAGCACATGCTGCTGACCGGCAGGACGCTGAGGTGTGTCAATGACAATTGTACCCTCCTGGAAATGATACTTGGTACTTGGACTTAGGCTTTGTGCCCATACTGTAACACTGACAGAAACAACTGTCAGAGTTAAGAAAAATAATCTTTTAAGGTTCATAATGTGTAATTCACTGATTTGTTTTGTGAGCAAAGATATAAAACATTTGCAAAAGAAAATGCTTTACGAGTGTGAATAATGCTTAAATTGTAACTTTCTACACTTTGACACACGTTTTTTCATATAAAATAATGTATATTTGCATTCCATAAAGTATGCACATGGGGAAAAAAAGCCTTTTGGGAATGACGCTCGACGAGTTAAAAGCCGTCGCTGCCGAAACAGGTCTGCCTGCTTTTACCGCGAAACAGGTAGCACGTTGGATTTATGTGCAGCACGTTGGTTCTATAGACGAGATGACAAACATCTCGCTGAAAAATCGGGAAACTCTGAAAGAACATTACACCATAGGTTGTGCTGCACCTACCGACTGTCAGTGTAGCACAGATGGCACCCAGAAATATCTTTTCCCCACCCAAGACGGACAATTGGTCGAGTCGGTTTACATACCCGATGGTGATAGGGGTACACTATGCGTAAGCAGTCAGGCAGGCTGCAGAATGGGATGTCACTTTTGCATGACTGGCAGGCAAGGATTTGGGGGGAATCTGTCGGTGACGGATATTTTGAACCAGATATACTCCCTGCCTAAGAAAGATATGCTTACCAACATCGTCTTTATGGGACAAGGTGAACCTATGGATAACATAGATGCTGTGCTACGTGCTATCCAACTACTGACTGCCGACTACGGTTACGCATGGAGTCCAAAACGCATCACTGTATCTACTGTTGGTGTTCGAAAAGGGCTGCTTCGCTTCCTGAAAGAAAGCGACTGCCATCTAGCTATCAGCCTGCACAGTCCCTTCCCAGAGGAGCGACTTCAGATGATGCCCGCAGAAAAAGCCTATAGTATGACTGAGTTTCTGCCCCTGTTGAAACAATACGATTGGACACACCAACGCCGACTGAGTTTTGAGTACATTGTCTTTGGCGGGCTGAATGATATGCCCCGCCATGCCAAGGAACTGGTGAAGTTATTAGCACCAATGGAATGCCGCGTAAACCTGATAAGATTCCATCAGATTCCCGATATGCCATTCAAGGGAGCGTCGGAAGAGACTATGATATGGCTGCGCGACTACCTGACACAACATGGTGTAACCACCACCATCAGAGCCAGCCGCGGACAAGACATCTTTGCAGCCTGCGGACTGCTACATAACAAAAAACAAACAGAAGCATGAAAAAATATAAGTTTTACCTACTGCTGATGCTGGCATGTTGCACGCTTGCCGGATGTACAAAAAGCATGATTCTGCCCGTTGCCAGCGGCAGGCCCTATGAAGTTCTGGTTGTACTGGAAGACGAAATATGGGAGGCACCGGCCGGAAGGGCCCTGTTCGACATCCTGGATACTGACGTGCCCTGCCTGCCCCAAAGCGAGCGTTCGTTCCGTATCTCCCATACAGATCCCAAGCACTACGACCAACTGATGCAGTTGTTCCGCAACATCATATTGGTAAACATTGATAAGACACAGTTCAGCCAAACCCGTATGCGTTTTGCACGCGACAAGTACGCCACCGAGCAAATTGTCCTGACCATTAACACACCCAGCCAGGAGAGTTTAAAGGAGTTTTGCCAGCAGCACAGGCAGGAAGTCGTAGATTTCTTGACCCGTACGGAAATGAACCGTCTGATTAAGAAATTGGAGAAAAAATTCTCAAAAGCCACAGACGATTTGGCCTGGTTGCTTTTCTCATGTCACATCAATGCGCCCGATGAACTGAAGAGTTACAAGAAAGGAGATCATTTCTTCTGGACCAGCAACAACACCTCATCGGGACTTGAGAACATCTGCATGTATAGTTACGAATACGAAGGACCAGAAACCTTTAATAAGGAATATATGTTGCACAAACGCGACTCTGTTATGGAGAAAAACCTTCCCGGCGAAAAGGAGGGGATGTATATGCAAACCGACACGCTGTGCACCTTAGTAAAACCCATTTTGGTCCACAACGACTTCGCTATGGAAGCACGCGGCCTATGGTTCATGAAGAACGACTGCATGGGAGGTCCCTTTGTGAGCCACAGTAGAGTGGATAAAGAAACCAACCGCGTGGTAGTGGCAGAAGCTTTTGTATATGCACCCGAGAAAAAGAAACGCGACCTCATAAGACGTCTTGAGGCATCGCTCTATACACTACAACTGCCTCAGGAACAGTACTCCCTGATAGATACTGGCGTTGAGGAAGAAGAAAAGAGTACAAAATAAGATTATGGAAAAACTAAAGATAGGTATTACACAAGGCAGCATCAACGGAACTGGATATGATCTCATACTGACTGTTTTTGAAGACCCCGTATCCTTGGAATTGTGCCACCCCGTCATATATGGTGACAAGGACAAAGCCATACAACAGCGCAAGACTTTGAACCTGGCAACAAACTTCATAACGATAAACAGCACGGATGAGGTACAGGACGGACGCTTATCACTCCTTTCATGTACAGGAAGCGAAAAGAAAGCACTGGAAGATCTTCAGGCAAACAACATAGATGCATTAGTGATAACCCCACAGGAAAGCCCCTTCCCCTGTCCTGCCGGCACTACCGAAATACTCATCAACGAAGACATACACATGGCGCTGGTTCCAAAAGTGGATAAGGATACAATAGAGAAGTTCAGCCAGACTCTGGTGCGCGACTTTGATTACCAACATCCACGCATTGCCATTCTCAGCAATGAGACACCAAAGGAAGAGACTGCCGAAAAGATATGCGAGGAAAAACATATGCACGTGTATGGTCCCTATGCCATTAAGGAATTCTTAGAACAAGAAAAATATATGTTTTTCGACGGCATCATCACCAGCGACAGACAAAAGGCAACAGAAGCTTTCGGAGCCCTTGTTTATGAATACGGCATTCGGTTCTTTGCAGGAACGGACCATATCATAACTTCACCCTTCCAAGTCAACACAACCAGTTTGAACCATGCCATGTACATTGCCACAGACATATTTAGGAACCGTAAGGCATACGATGCAGAACACGAGCATCCTTTACCCAAACTTTTCCACGATAAGCGAGAGGACAAAAACAGCAATAATCAGGTAGAATAGAAGAGCATATCTGACATGAAGAAACTGAATATTGACTTACAGGCGCTAAAGAACCAATACAAGATTGTTGGAAAGAACGAGGCACTAAACATCGCCCTGAGAACTGCCATACAGGTAGCTCCTACTGATCTTTCGGTACTCATCGAAGGTGAGAATGGTGTGGGTAAGGAAACAATTCCTCGTATCATCCATGATTTCAGTCCGTACAAAAACAAGAAATACCTTGCCATCAACTGCGGTTCTATACCAGAAGGTACTATAGACAGTGAACTCTTCGGACACGAGAAAGGTGCCTTTACAAACGCCATTAGTGAACACGAGGGCTATTTTGGGGCAGCCGATGGCGGAACATTGTTTCTTGACGAAATAGGCGAACTGCCCCTAAGTACACAAGCCAGACTATTGCGTGTGTTGGAGACTGGCGAATATATAAGGGTAGGAAGCAACTCTATACGCAAGACTACAGCCCGCATCATAGCGGCTACCAACATTAATATCCCTAATGCCATCAGAGAAGGAAAGTTCAGGCAGGATCTTTACTACAGGCTCTGCCGAGTGAACATCACCATGCCGCCGCTGAGGGAACGGGATGGGGATGTCATCTTGATTTTCAAAGCTTTTGCATATGAAATGGCCCAGAAATACCAGACCGGAGAAGCTATCCGCCTGACACGGGAAGCTGAAGAGGTAGTAAAATCCTACAAGTGGCCAGGGAATATTCGCCAGTTGAGAAATGTAGTTGAGCAGATGAGCGTACTCTCTGAAGAACGCAGCATCACACCAGAGGTATTGGCAAAATTCGGTATCGTTCCCAACTCGGACAGCGAAATGGGAATTACCATAACAGGCAACAGAAGCTCTGAATCGCAGCACGATTACGAGAAAGAGATTAAGATGCTGGCACATGCCGTACTGCAACTGAGAAACGAAGTTGAGGAACTTAAACAGAAGATTCAAGGCGGGGAACCTTCGAACCTGCCTGCCACGGCAACCGTTCCAACGTCCTCTGCCCCCACCTATACACACCAAGTGCCTAATATTCCCACGTCCATTCCGCAGACATCAATTCCTGCCGCAGAGATGGATTTCCAAACGGCAGAAGAAGTGTTGGAGGACGACACCCTGAATATCAACGATATGGAGAAGCGGAATATTATAAAATCGCTCCAACGCAACCACTACAGAAGAAAAGATGCAGCAGATGAGCTTGGCATAAGCGTTCGGACACTATACAGAAAACTGAAAGCCTATGGAATTGAAGAATAAAAAATGGACAGGCTTACTGGTGGCAGGCTGCCTGTGTATCCTATTCTGTGCTTGCAGAATCGAATACAAGTTCAATGGAGCAAGCATCGACTACCAACTTACCAAGACTATACAGATTGACAACTTCCCCATCCGTAGTACATATGTTTGGGCACCCATGCAGTCTATTTTCCAGAATAAGCTGACCGACATTTATGCCAACCAGACAAGACTTCGGCAGGTAAAGAAGAACGGTGACCTGCAACTCTCTGGCGAGATAACACACTTCGACCAGTATAACAAAAGCATCTCGAGCGAAGGTTACAGTAGTCAAGTGCAGCTGAAAATGACGGTGAATGTGCGTTTTGTCAATAACAAGAAACACGAGGAGGATTTCGAGCGTCAGTTTACTGCCACAACAGAGTACGATGCCAGTCAGCAGCTGACAGCCGTACAAGAGGAACTGGTAACGCAGATGTCAAAGGACATTACGGAACAGATATTCAATGCAACGGTAGCTAACTGGTAACATAAAAGAAAGGGACAATGCCAAGACATTTGATAGACTTTATCAGAAGGCCGAACAGTATGGACCAGCAAACAATATCCATGCTGAAGAGTATGAAAGACGAACACCCGTATTTTCACTCTGCCCGCATACTGTTACTGCAAGCACTTTACAAGCATCACTCTCCCCAATTCGACGAGGAGCTTCGTTTTACGGCTCCCCTGTTACCCGACAGGCAAGCCATATTCCATCTGACAGAAGAACCCAACTACCAGAAAAAAGAAGAACGCAGAAAATTCGACACAGAAGATACAGAGACCGACAAGTCGCAACGGACAAATCTGCTTATTTCCGACTTTCTGGAGAGTCAGCCCAAGGAACAGATACAGAGTGCACGATATCCTATCGACGCCACCCAAGACTACATAGGTTTTCTGCTCCAGAACGAAGCACAGGAAGAGGAAGAACCAGACGTACCCATGAATGGCGGCGGTGTGGTGGAAGATTTTCTGAATCAAGAGCCTGTGAGAATTGTATTGAAAGAAAATGAAACAAATACAGAAGTTTCTGAAAAAAAGGAAGAAAAAGAAGAAGAGAACGAGATTTTAACAGAAACTTTGGCTGGAATTTATATAAAACAAGGTAAATTTGAGAACGCAATCAAAATTATCCGGCAATTATCCTTGAAATATCCGAAAAAAAATCGTTACTTTGCAGACCAAATCCGATTTTTGGAGAAATTGATAATAAATAACAAAAACAAATAATAAATAAAACATGTACACTTCAATCGTAATTTTGGTTGTCCTGGCATCCGTTCTGATGTGTCTTATTGTACTGATTCAGGAGTCTAAGGGTGGCGGATTGGCAGCCGACTATTCAAACAACAATCAAATTCTGGGTGCTCCCAAAACAACAAATTTCATCGAGAAAGCAACTTGGGGTCTGGCAGCTGCAATGATTGCACTAAGCGTCATCAGCGTTGCTTTCCTGAACAATGGCAGCAGTAACGAGTCTGTTATTCAGCAGAACGCTATTGAGCAGGCTGCAACCAACCCTAATAACGTTCCCGGTATGATTCAGCCTTCAGTAGAGACTCCTGCAGAAACTCCCGCTAAGCAGTAAAATCTGGCTCTATGGTAAACTGCATTCTTATAGCAGATAGCGGTTCAACCAAAACAGACTGGATTCTTACAATAGCAAAGAATAGCATCCTGGAAGTCGAGACAATGGGTATCAACCCTGTCAGAGACTCCCAGGATGCTATTTTAAATATTTTAAAAAATGAATTGGTGTCAAAACTTCCAAAAGAACACACCATCAGCGAAATTTACTTCTATGGAGCAGGCTGCATAGATCCGTATAAAAAAAATGTCGAAGAGGCGCTTTCCTATATCTTCACCACTGTTGAAAAGATTGCTGTAGAGAGCGATCTGTTAGGAGCGGCAAGAGCACTCTGCGGCAACAAGGCAGGAATAGCCTGCATTTTGGGAACAGGTTCTAACAGCTGCCTGTACGACGGAAAGGAAATCATTTGTAACACACCGCCTTTAGGCTATATTCTGGGCGATGAAGGAGGCGGTGCGTTTCTTGGCAAGACCTTGGTGGGAAACGTATTAAAGAAAATTTTCAGCCAAGAGCTTCAGAAAAGTTTCCTGGAAAGATTCCATCTTACCCCCCCTATTATTATAAATAAGGTATATAGGGAACCCATGCCCAACCGATTTCTGGCTTCATTGGTTCCGTTTCTGGCAGAGCATAGAAAAGAGGCAGAAATACATGAAATGCTTGTATGGGCTTTCCGTCAGTTTTATATCAGAAATGTAAAGGCTTACCAGCATCCCGAGATGGAAATTAACTTCGTCGGAAGCATTGCTTTTTACTTTGAACAGGAATTATTGGAAGCAGCTGCAAAAGAAGGGCTTAAAATTGGAAAAATTCTGCATAAACCAGCTTGGGAGATAGCCGATTATCACAGAAAAAGCCTGTTTAAAGGCGAAAAATGTTAAAAAATGACGAAATATGTTATATAACATGTAACAAACACTTGCATGGTGTTATCAAAACGCCTAAATTTGCAATCGTTATCCTGAAAACAATCTTTTTACCTTAAACAAAACTAATACCTAAAAGATGGAGGGCAGCTGTGAAGCCGCCCTCTATTTTAATTTCCTTTACTTTACCAACGTTTTGTTTATTTCATCAATGTAATTCAGGATTTCTTCGCGCCCCGTTTTTGTTTCGGAACTGGTAATAAAATAAGGCGGAAGTTCTTCCCACTGTTTCTCAAGTTCTGCAAGGTAATGACTTACATTACCCTTTAGTTTTGCTTTTGACACCTTATCAGACTTGGTGAAAACTATGCTGAAAGGAACGCCATTCTCTCCCAACCACTCCATAAACTCCATATCTATCAGCTGAGGCTCGTGACGTACATCTATAAGCAGGAACAGGTTGGTCATCTGCTCACGGTCCAAGATGTAGGTAGTTATCATGTGTTCGAACTTCTCTGCATCTTTCTTGCTCCTCTTGGCATAGCCATAGCCAGGAAGATCTACCAGATACCACTCTCCATTAATAATAAAATGGTTTATCAGAATGGTCTTGCCAGGTGTGGACGATGTCTTAGCCAACTTACTCTTACCTGTAAGCATATTAATCAGACTAGACTTCCCCACGTTACTACGCCCGATGAAAGCATATTCGGGCAGACTGCTGTCAGGACACTGGTCAATGCGTGCACTGCTTACAAAAAAATCGGCTGACTTGATTTGCATACTTATATAATATAATATTAAAGTGATGTGCTAGAAATTGTAATTCAGTCCAATGCTCAGGTTCTCATTGAACATGATGTATTTGCCATTTGCATTCCTGAATCTGGGAGCACTATCGTCCAGTATAGGATTCAAAATCAACTTAGCAGAAATCAGTTTTGTGACAACAAAATTTATTTCGTTATACCAGTCAATCTTAGTATAATGGTAGTTGCTCTGCCACAATATTCTGCTTGACCACGTAACCTGATTGCAAATCTTATAGGTAGTGTTCAGTGTTGCAGTAGGACCAAAAGTGTGCTTAGCATGTTTGCCTTCATCAATTCCATGATACGTGGCAAGTTCCTCACGTCCTACATATTTAAGATGGTAAGCCAATGGAGCCACATTCAAAGTTCCTGTAAAACGCTTCTTCTTGCCGTATTGGAAATCATATTTCATACCAGGACCAATAGACAGGTCCATGGGAGAGAATATCTTTGAATGAAGGTCTTCTGTATTGGCAAAGTAATTAGGAAGCACCTGTGTGTCCATAATAACCAGACAAGAGTAGTATAATGTCTTATATGCCTTGTAACCGAAGTTTGTTGTATATATGAGTTTGTTGACGGTTGGGCGGAATGATCTCTTGCTGTCGCTTGGAGATGTCTGGGCTCCCACTTGCAGTTCCAGCGTATTATCCCATACAATTTTACGCTGATTGTTGTAATTGGCTTTTAACGTTAGATAAAAGTTGCCTGTGAAGTTATTCTCACCGCCCTTATGCCAATTCTCAGAGAAATGGCTCTGCGAAAACTGTAAGGATGTATTGCCCGAGAATTTCCAGAAATTTGGACGACGCGTTATCACCTGGATGTTTTCGTCTAATGTGGGAGAAAGATTAGCCTCGCCCACCTTTTCCGAAAGTTTCTCCTTTACGTTTATTTTCTCGTTGATATCATCCCTGAACTGACCCTGATTTCTGATGCTGTCCTCTATCTGCTGAACAAGTTCGGGGTACTTGGCATAAATTCTGGCCAACATGGTATTGATGTAATACAGAGTCTGAAGCTGCTTGTCGGCATAGGTGGAATCTGTACCGCTCATCATCTGATGCAGAGGAGTTGAATACAACGTTGGAGCCGAAAGAATCTGATAATAGTAGGCATTAGGTGCAGGGTAAGAAGTAATGTTACCTACTGAATCGCGCCTTTCTACCAGTCTCTGCAACTTCTGCAGGTAACCGCTGATAATAGAAAAAGTATCTGCCTTAGTCTCTATATCCCTGGCAATTCCTTCCCGTGCATTAATTCCAAGGAACGCGCCCAATACAAATATAATTATAAACAATGACCTCATTACTTCTATTTTTGCGCAAAGATAGCTATTTTAGAGACAAAAACGAAGAAGGTTTCGGATTTTTTTTTGTAATTTTGCCCCCTAATAGTGACTCTTTAGAAAAAACAACAAAATAACATATGGATAAGAATACAATTACAGGTTTCATTCTGATGGCATTGGTTGTCATTGCCTTCAGCTGGTACAGCCAACCGTCTGAGGAAGAACGCCAGCGGATGATGGCTCAGCAAGACAGCATTGCCGCTGTTGAAAAACAGAAAGCAGAAAATGCAGAAAAAGAGATGCTGCAGAAAGCAGCAGAAAAAGCAGTTGAACAGGTTGCAGACAGCAACGCCCTTTTCTTTGCCCAGCGGCAGGGACAGGAGCAGGAGATTGTACTCAAGAACAATAAGGTAAAGATTACCTTGAGCACCTTGGGCGGTACCATTCAGAATGCAGAGATTCTGGGCTTTAAGAGCCGCTGGTACGAAGGTGACGTAACACTCATGACCCGCAAGGATGCTGAGATGACCTTCTCGCTGGCCGGCAAGCAGGACAACATCATCAGCAACCAGCTTTTCTTTACACCTGTCGAACAGACTGACAGCAGCGTAATTATGACGGCACAGCAAGATGGCAAGCAACTGAACATCAGCTATTGCCTGCAGCCCAACTCCTATATGGTAGATATCTCCTTGCAGGTTATAGGTTTGGATGGCTTCTTTGCTCCAAACATGAAGACGATGGACATCAGTTGGACCGACCGCATCATGCAGCAAGAGAAAGGTTACGATTTTGAGAACCGCTACAGCAGCCTCACCTATATGCGCAAAGATAAAGGAACAAAGAATCTTAGCGAGACAAGTGATGACAAAAAAGAACCGGAAGAAGTCCTCAGTTGGGTAGCTTTTAAAAACCAGTTCTTCAGCGCAGTACTTATTGCCCCGCAAGACTTCACAGAAGCTCAGTTAGCCAGTACACAGGAGAAAGAAAAGCAGAACGGCTTCCTGAAGACTTATGAGGCACAACTGAAAACCTTCTTCGACCCTACAGGCAACAAGCCTACTAAACTGCAGATGTACCTGGGTCCCAACGATTTCCACACCCTACAGGCACACAACAAATTTAGCCAGACCGACAAGAATCCCGAACTGGAAGAGCTGGTAGATCTGGGTTGGCCTATCTTCCGTTGGATTAACCGTTGGTTCATTATGCCCCTCTTTGACTGGCTCACCGGCTTTGGTATGAATATGGGAATTGTACTGCTCCTACTCACCATCATTGTAAAGGTACTGGTTTATCCCACCACCAAGAAGAGTTTTATGAGCAGCGCCAAAATGCGTGTGCTGAAGCCTCAGATTGACGCACTCAGCGCCAAGTATCCCAAGAAAGAAGATGCCATGAAGAAGCAACAGGAAATGATGCAGATTTACAGTCAGTACGGTGTCAGTCCTATGGGCGGTTGCCTGCCCATGCTCATTCAGATGCCCATCTGGGTAGCCCTCTTCAACTTTGTGCCCAATGCTATCGAGCTGCGCGGAGAGAAGTTCCTCTGGGCCGAAGACCTGAGTGCTTATGATGACATCATAAATTGGGGACACAACGTATGGCTCATTGGCGACCACCTGAGCATCTTCTGTCTGCTCTTCAGCCTCACCAATATTATCAACACGTGGATTAGCATGCGCCAACAGCAGAACCAGATGAGTGGCGAACAGGCTCAACAGATGAAGATGATGCGGTATATGATGTATATTATGCCACTGATGTTCTTCTTCATGTTCAACAACTACAGCAGCGGCCTTTGCTACTACTACTTCCTCTCAGGTCTTACCAGCATCCTTATTATGTGGTTCCTGCGTAAGACTACAGACGATGCCCAGTTGCTGAGCAAACTGGAAGCTTATCGTGAACAGCATAAGAACGACCCCAAGAAAGTCAGCAATCTGGCAGCACGACTGGAAGCCCTCCAGAAGATGCAGGCCGAACAGCAGGCAAAACGTAAATAGATTAAGCATTTAAAGATTAAAATTGATTATGAAACACAGTAATCTTTCATTTCTTCATTCTTTCATTCTTTCATTCTTTCATTTCTTCATTCTTTCATTCTTTCATTTCTTCATTCTTTCATTTTTACTAATGGCTTGCAGCACACAGAAAGAGGACAAACAGGTGAACATTCAAAAGCAAACCGTACAATTAGAAAGCGACTTGATGACTCCCGAGGCACTTTGGGCAATGAGCCGCATTAGTGGCTATCAAGCTTCGCCCGATGGCAAGCACATCGTTTTCCAGATGGGATACTACAGCGTTGAGGAGAACAAGAGCCATCAGGTTCTTTGGATGATGAATGCTGACGGCAGCGAGCAGAAACAGCTTACAACCGAAGCAGAGAACGAAACTGATGCCCAATGGCTCAATGACGAGACCATCGCCTTCCTTCGTGGCGGCGAAATCTGGAAGATGAACTTGTCCGGCTCTGCCCGCAAGCAATTATCCGAAACCGAAGGAAAGGTGGAGGGGTTCATGTTTTCGCCAGACCGAAAGAAGGTCATCATCCTGAAGAGCATAGACTTCAACGAGATAATTCAGAAGAATCCGGAAGACCTGCCCAAGGCATCAGGCTGCGTTATCACAGACCTTATGTACCGGCATTGGGACCATTACGTAGAAAGTATCCAGCACCCCTTTGTCTTCTCCGTAGGCGATGCCTTTTCCATCGCAACAGAAGGGCAGGATATCCTTGAAGGGGAACCCTATGAATGCCCGATGGAGCCTTTTGGTGGTATGGAGCAGTTGGCTTGGAGCACCGACTCAAAGCAGATAGCCTATACCTGCCGCAAGAAGGTTGGTCTGACCTACAGTATCTCCACCGATTCCGATATCTTCCTTTATGACATCGAGAAAAAAGAGACTATAAAGAACCTCTGTAAGCCTACTGGCTATGAGATACCAGAGCCGTCTTACGAACCCACAAAGACGCTGGCTACTCAGGCCGTTAATGCTCCGGAAAACCTGAAGAACCTGCCTGGTTACGACACAAACCCCAAGTTCTCACCTGACGGACGTTATGTGGCTTGGTTGTCTATGGAACGCGACGGCTATGAGTCTGACCGTCAACGTCTGTGTTGCTACGACCTGAAGACTAACGAAAAAACGTTCCTGACCGAGTCGTTTGACTCAAGTGTTGACGACTACTGCTGGGCACCTGATTCGCGCACCTTATATTTTATAGGCGTATGGCACGCTACAGAGAATCTTTATCGCACCAATCTGGAAGGCAAGGTAACGCAGCTTACCGGTGATTGGGCCGACTTCGGTTCTTTGCAGATGCTTACCGATAAGACCCTGCTGGCAGAGCGCCACAGCTTTACCGCACCCGCAGATCTTTATACGGTGACTCCCGGCGACAGCATCGCCGACACCAAAGTTACACAGATTACCGAAGTCAACAAGGAAATCCTTGATCAACTGGCCAAGCCATCCGTCGAACAACATTGGGTAAAGACAACAGACGGACAGGATTTGCTTTATTGGGCAATCCTACCCCCACACTTCGATCCCAGCAAAAAGTACCCAACCCTACTCTTCTGCGAAGGCGGACCGCAGAGCGCCGTCTCTCAGTTCTGGAGCTACCGTTGGAACTTTATGATTATGGCCTCGCAGGGCTATGTCGTTA
Organism: Bacteroidaceae bacterium; assembly: GCA_017645305.1. Lineage (GTDB taxonomy): Bacteria > Bacteroidota > Bacteroidia > Bacteroidales > Bacteroidaceae > Physcousia. The sequence goes on from JAGCPD010000004.1 coordinate 44,408, forward strand.
TTGCTCCCAACCGCAGAGGCGTTCCCGGCTTCGGACAAGAATGGCTCGAAGAAATCTCAGGCGACTGGACGGGACAATGTATGAAAGACTACCTCAGTGCCATTGATGATGCAGCCGAGAATCTGCCTTACGTTGATAAAGACCGCATGGGTGCCGTAGGCGCTTCATTTGGCGGCTTCTCTGTTTACTATCTGGCCGGACATCACGAAAAGCGCTTCAAGTGCTTCATTGCTCATGACGGAGCCTTCAATCTCGAGGCTATGTACACCGAGACCGAAGAGAACTGGTTCTCGAACTGGGAATACGACGATGCATTCTGGAATAAGGATCAGACAGCACGTGCCAGGAAGACTTATGAGAACTCCCCCCATCGCTTTGTAGATAATTGGGACACCCCCATTCTTTGCATTCACGGCGAAAAGGACTACCGCATCAATGCCACACAGGGTATGAGTGCCTTCAATGCTGCCCGTATGAAAGGTATTGAAGCCGAGTTGCTCATTTTCCCGGACGAAAACCACTGGGTACTCAAGCCCCAGAACGGTATTCTCTGGCAAAGAACCTATTTTGCCTGGCTTGACCGCTGGCTGAAAACAAATTGATAATTGATAATTGACAATTGATAATTATGACTCAGGCAATTCAAAAAACTTTGCGTGACAGCGCTGCTATGCGCTGGACCGCCCTGCTGCTCCTGGCATTGGCCATGTTCTGCAGCTACATTTTCATGGACATCCTCTCACCCATCAAGGACCTGATGCAAGAGACCAGAGGCTGGGACTCTACCGCCTTCGGTACCATGCAGGGCTCTGAGGTGTTCCTTAACGTCTTTGCGTTCTTCCTCATCTTTGCAGGTATCATCCTTGACAAGATGGGAGTCCGCTTCACTATGATTCTCTCCTCAGCAGTTATGCTCATTGGTGCCTGCATCAAGTGGTATGCCGTGAGCGACGGCTTTATTGGCAGCGGAATGGAAACCTGGTTCACCAACCATCTTAACTACATTCCCGTGTTCGAGGAATTGGGCGTTTCACCCTTCTATGCAGGTATGCCAGCCTCTGCCAAGTTTGCAGCTTGCGGCTTCATGATTTTTGGTTGTGGCGTAGAAATGGCCGGCATAACCGTTTCCAGAGGTATTGTTAAATGGTTCAAAGGTCGCGAGATGGCACTGGCTATGGGCTCAGAGATGGCTTTGGCCCGTTTAGGCGTTGCTACCTGTATGATATTCTCGCCATTCTTTGCCCGTCTGGGTGGTATGGTAAGCGTATCTCGCTCAGTTGCCTTCGGTGTAGTGCTGATGTGCATTGCCCTCATCATGAGCATTGTCTATTTCGTTATGGATCATAAGCTCGACGCACAGACAGGCGAGGCCGAGGATAAAGACGACCCGTTCAAGATTAGCGACCTTGGTCAGATTCTCACCTCCAGCGGCTTCTGGCTTGTTGCCCTCCTCTGCGTGCTTTACTACAGCGCCATCTTCCCGTTCCAGAAGTACGCCGTTAATATGCTGCAATGCAATCTGACGCTGACAGCCCCCGATGCCAATTCATTCTGGGCTGGAGACAGTATCACCATCATCCAGTACGTTATCATGCTGCTTGTTGCCGCAGCCGGTTTTGCCAGCAACTTCCAGAAAGTTAAGAGTCGTCAGTATGGTATGCTAGTCATCAGCATCATTGCTCTTATCACCTATTGCTTCATGGGCTATATGCGTCAGTCTGCAGAGAGCATCTTTGCCGTATTCCCATTGTTGGCTGTGCTCATAACCCCAATCCTCGGCTCCTATGTTGACCATAAGGGTAAGGCAGCCACAATGCTTATCTTGGGTTCGTTGCTGCTCATTGCCTGTCATCTGACGTTCGCCTTCGTACTGCCCATGTTCAAGGGTTCTGCTGTTGGCGGCATCATCATTGCCTATGCCACCATCCTCGTGCTCGGCAGTTCATTCTCACTCGTACCCGCTTCGCTGTGGCCCAGTGTTCCCAAGCTGGTTGATGCCAAAGTGATTGGTTCAGCCTACGCCCTCATTTTCTGGATTCAGAACATTGGCCTGTGGCTATTCCCGCTGCTTATCGGCAAGATTCTAGACAAGACCAATCCCAACATTGTAGAGGGACTGAAGAACGGTAGCATTGCAGCAGAAGAGGCAGCCGTCAGCTACGACTACACAGCCCCGCTTGTCATGCTGGCCTGTCTTGGCGTAGCCGCCCTTATCCTTGGTTTTGTATTGAAAGCAATTGACAGGAAAAAGGGTCTCGGACTTGAAGAACCAAACATTAAGGGATAAAATAGTACACAAACCCCTTGTTTAAATAGTATTTTCAAGGGAAATTGTGCAAAAATCCGCATTGTAGTGTTAAATTGTATTAAATTACATTACAATGCGGCATTTTTATTGTCAATTTGTTTGCAAGTTATAGAAAAAGCCGTACCTTTGCAATGTGTTTTTCATAGTATTAGATTTAAGGTTAACAAAGGTTGGGCTACAGCGGTAGCCCTTTTTTTTGCTATTAACGAAAAATAAACATAAAAAAAGTCATGAAGAAAACAGAGAATAACAACATAGAAATTACAGAACAGGACAAGGTGTTTATGCGCGAGGCCATCCGTCTGGCCGACGAGAGCGTCAAGAACGGCGGAGGTCCCTTCGGTGCCGTCATTGTTAAGGATGGAAAGATTATTTCAGGACGCAGCAATAGTGTAACCATAGATAACGACCCCACAGCCCATGCCGAAGTAAACACCATCCGCGAGGCATGTCATAGGTTAGGCACCTTCGACCTTTCCGACTGCACCATATACACCTCCTGCGAACCCTGCCCCATGTGCCTCGGTGCCATCTACTGGGCACACATCGGCCGCATCTTTTACGGAAACACCCGCAAGGATGCACGCGACATAGACTTTGCCGATGATTTCATTTACGAGGAACTGGAGCGCCCCATGTCGGAACGCACCGTTCCTTTTATTCCCCTTCTGCATGACGAGGCTATCCACACCTTCCGGCTGTGGACAGAAAAAACCGACAAGACAGAATATTAACAGAAAAGGGTTCCCCCCTCACATTGGCTCAGACGGGACTGAACTCATCCTTACCTACGCCACAGAGTGGGCAGACCCAGTCTTCGGGAAGGTCTTCAAAAGCTGTACCGGCAGGAATACCGTTGTCAGGATCGCCTACTTCAGGGTCATACTCATAACCACATACATCACAAACATACTTTTTCATACATTCTTTCTTTTTTAGGTGATACAATATAATTACTTCTCTCTTTTTTTATAATTCTATTTGCAAAAATACGAAAAAATTTTTCTAACCAACAAAGAAAGAACAAAAAATTATGCTCACATTAGTGTCTTGTGGTCATTTTTGACCCGCCACGGAAAAGCCGCCAGAAAATGGGGCTCGAGCCAAAACATGTATTGGTTTAAGCCCCCAGACAGTCGCTATTCTTCCGTATTACATCTTACCTCTTACGTCATCAATCACCACCAAATCCGCTGGCAGCCACTTCACGCTGTCCAACTCATCCTTTGTGAGCCAGCGGGCTGCCTCATGCTCATTTAGATGCAACGCCTCAGTCAGCAGCGAGCAAAGATAGCAATGCATCTTTAAATGAAAGGCTGGATAATCATACTCCACCGTACAAAGGAACTCGTCCACGCTAATCTCCGCAGTCAGTTCCTCGCGAATCTCCCTCACGAGCGCCTCCTCCGGCGTTTCCCCAGCCTCCATCTTCCCACCAGGAAACTCCCACCAGTCCTTAAAATCTCCATATCCCCGCTGCGTGGCGAATATCTTATCACCCTTGCGAATAATTGCTGCAACGACTTCTATTCTCTTCATGTTCAGTCCTTTTCTATCTTCCTCTTGTTCGGCAGATCTTCTATATTAATCGGTAGTGCTATATATTCTTATAACGTCTTCACTATATTGTTATTATCCTATTTGTGTTCGGTTCCCCTTCGGGGTGGTCGTTGCTGTTGAACTTTTTACATCTTACTTCTTATGTCACTCTCCTGTTCCCTGACACATTTTGTTCATAGTAATGCTCTCAGCCTCGTATGAATGTTTGACCACGTCTCTTGAAGAAACCACCTGCGTCTTTAACTGACGACGTTTCTCGTCACCCTCGCTGAACGTGTCAGCCTGGAGACCCTCATGCGCCATATCGTAGGTAATGAACGTTCGCCCGAAAAACAGCTGTTCTCCAACAAAATTCCCCAGCACCACACCCTCTTCTATGCAGAGAGCCCACGACGGCTCATCCTGATGTTGTCCGGCAGGCATGAAATGGCCGTTAAGGTTCTTTTTCATGTGGTGGCGTATCAGCTGGGGAGTTTTCAGTTTATCACCCAGATTCAAACGCTCTCGGTAACGACGGAACACATGCGGCTGCAAGACAACAACATATATCTCGTCCTGAGTCATTCTGGGTGCATAGACATAAACGCCGTCCTCGTCCTGCAGCGTGGTGTAGTACACAGTAGCAGGAACGAGAGCCTTCCCTTTCTCGATAGTATGCAGGATGGTCCATTCGTTCTGCGTTTTAGGCGATTTTGCCTGTTTCACCACAGTTGCTGGAATCGTTCCCAGTTTCCGCAGCTCCTTCATCACTACTTTCGTTTGCATGGTCAGGTACGTTTCCAGCCATCTGACATCGGTCATGATTTCATGCACCACGTCTTCCACGTCCTTTTGTGCCGTAAGCATAATTAAAACTTATAACGTATTATGTTTCTATTGTTCTGTTTTATTGCTTTAACCGTGAACCTTGAAACATAATTGTTTCGTTGCTGCTTTGGCAAGCGACAGGACTATGCGGCTGTTGCTATTACTCTGTATCATTCACGATATTTCATTTATTTGTTTATTTATCCGCCCTTTTATCTGCCCTTTCACGATTCATAACAATGTCTGAGCGTTTGTCCTTACTATCTTTTCGATGTTAATTCCAAGTCACATTATTCCTTTGGAACGTCACTCTCTATTTTGGGGGCAATTGGGTTTCTTTCTGAATCAGTTCCTTAATAGCTCGGTCGTAGTCGCTCTCGTATTGCAACATCTCCATTTTGCGATACTTTTCAAACTCAGCAATGGCTTTCTGCTTCGCCTCATCATGAGTAATCGTTCCCTTCCCAACAAGTAACTGTCTGCCTGAAACTTTCATCAACTCATCCAATTTCACAATCCATTCTGCCATTCTCATAGGAATCTGCTGTAAAGCCTGTACTTCTGCGAAGTCAAGATATTGGGAAACCAGCAAGTTCAGATATGTGAGTTCCTTTTCCGTCAAATAGTTCTTGGCTATCTGCACATCCTCTCTGGTAATATAGTTACCCTTGAAATTTGTCATACCAACCATTGGCTTCTCCGCATCCACTCGCTCATAAATGACCTCAGCAGCAGTATGCTGGTGTGCCGCATAGTGCAACTTGTTCTGAACCGTAGCGAAGAACAAATGGGTCAAATCTGCCTGAGGATTGTAGTCAATGCTTGTGGCAAAGATGTCTGTAACCTGCTGATACAAATTGCGTTCGCTGCTGCGGATATCGCGGATACGCTGCAACAGCTCACGGAAATAACGGCTTCTATTCCCTTTTAATCTGTCATCGTCCAGTGTAAAGCCCTTCTGAATGAACTCATGCAGATGCATCGTGGCCCACTGACGGAAACGAGTAGCCACCTGCGACTTAACACGAAACCCAACTGCAATAATCATATCCAGGTTGTAGTGACTCATCTGACGGCGAACGCTTCTGTTGCCCTCCTGTCGAACTAACAAATATTTTTTGTGAGTTCGTTCAGGGTCTTGCTCACTCTCCGCATATATCTGGTTAATATGATAGCTCACATCCTGTTGCGAAGTATCAAACAGCTCCATCATCTGTTCCATATTGAGCCACACGTCTTCACCCTCGAATCGCACATTGACCTGAGCTATTCCGTTTTCGTCCTGATAAATTAGGAACGATTCATTCTTTTTTTCTAATTCGTTATTATTCTTGTTTGTCATTATTTCATTTGCAAAGATTCAA
>JAGCPD010000005.1 GCA_017645305.1 Bacteroidaceae bacterium
ACAAAACTGCCGATTTCTACTTGTAAGAACTATTGCACGAACCGCGACTTGAATACCGAAACACACAAAGAGGAAATCCTGAAATTAAACTCTAAATTGCAGGCTATAGGAATCAGTTTTATCCTATAGCCTTAGTACAAACCCTAGTACAAGAAAATACTATACTTACCTTTGGCTAGTATTTCCCAAGTGCCTTTGCGTGTTTTTGGGAAATACTCTAATTTCGCAGTGCGATTCGTAATGAATTGCGCTGCTTTTTTTATTAAATAATTAAATATATAAAGTTATGACAACGAACGATAAATTTACCTTCTTTGGGAAGGGCGTCTTTAATCAGGAAAAGAGTGAGTGGGTTCTGCGAAAGAAGCCGATGCAGAGCGTTGACATCACCTGGGTGTATGATTATATTATATCAGATCGTGCGCGCAAGGCGACGGAGGGACTGCGAGCTATGCCCACTACGGCGACTAAAACCGAGAGGGGAAACTTCAAGAAGGCGAACTTCGAGTATGTGACGTTCTGTGGCATTTTCCCCTACCGCGACGCGAGTAGCTTGGAGATGCGTTCTCCTTACATCTGCCTCGACATCGACGACTTGAGTTCGATGGAAGAGGCGCGCAGGGTACAGCACATGCTTTGCCAGGACCAGTACGTCGAGACGGCGCTTTGCTTCGTTTCGCCGTCTGGACGTGGTGTGAAATGGGTCGTGGAGCTGCCTGAATGGACACAAGGATTACCCTTCTTGAACCAGTGGTATAAACTACGCAATCATCTTGCCTTTCATTATGGCTTAATAGCCGACCCGACAGGGAAGGATGTCTGCAGGGCCTGTTTCCTCCCTCACGATGAATTTTGTTATATTAACTCAAAATATCAGGATAATAATCTTTAATTTTAAATGTTTTTACAATGAAAAGTACTAATGCTTTTTCAGACCTCGAGCATTTGGTGCTCGTGGCTGGTCGAATTAGCGAGGCTGGTCTCGACCTCACCTGTGAGTATGACGATTGGGTGAAAATCACTTTTGCTTGTGCTTCGCTTGGCGAAGCGGCTCGGGAGCCTTATCACACCATCTGTAGCCAGTACCCTACGTATCGGCGCGAGGAGTGCGATGAGAAGTTCAACAACTGCCTTCGTACAGGACGAGGCGATGTAAGGGTGGCAACAGTCTTCCAGATGGCTAAGGATGCAGGCATCGACGTCTCTTTACCCAAGGGACGCAGGCCGAAGACTGCTGAACAGAAGGCTGCTGAGGAGAAAGACCGATTCGAGACGATTCGCAAGTGGCTTACGGAGCGTTTTGAGTTCCGGCTCAACACTATCAGCGAGCAGATTGAGGTGAGGCCTAAAGGTGCTGAAGTTCCATGGCAGGACATGGATGACCGAAGGCTTGACAGCTTGCTCACTGCGCTTCATGCCGACAAGATTTACGTCTCGAAGGCAAATCTTGAGACCTACATCGGCAGTGAGCTGATTTCGCCTGCCTACAATCCCATTACGGCATACGCTGAGAGCCTGAAGCCGTGGAATCCCAGGCAGAAAGACTACATCACCTACATGTTCGGGCATCTGGGCTTGGCTGAGAACGAACACCGCGACCTTCTCCTCGGTATGGCTAAGAAGTGGTACGTGTGGCTGGTGGCTGTGGCTACAGACCAGGAGACGAGTAACCAGATCATGCTCATCCTTTCGGGCGAACAGGAGGGTACGGGCAAGACTTACTTTGTGGAGAGCTTTCTGCCCCGTCCCCTCAGGCGTTATCTCCACCATGTTGTGGAACTGGCGCGCTACAAGGACAAAGACGAGCTGCTGGCACTGGCACGAAACATAGTGTGCTTCATCGACGAGATTCAACTCAACGCTACGACGCTCAACAAGCTGAAGAACTTCGTGGGAGGCGGTGCTGCCACAGCTGTTACAGAACGCACGCATTTCGGGCATTTCGCTGCCCGAAGGAAAGTCCACGCCAGTTGGATATCTACCACCAACAGGGAGGTCTTCCTACCTGAGAGTTCAGGCGACCGCCGATTCGTGGTCTTGCCGGTTACTCACCGAGGACGCAACTACAAGACACTACCTCAGGAACGTGCCTTTGCTCAGGCATTCTATCTGGCTACTCATCCAAAGGCTTTCAACCTCGAAATCACGTCCGAAGAGATAGAAAAACTGAAGGAAATCAACCAAAAATACGTGCAGGAAGACCTCTGTACAGTCTCGATTCCCACAGTTCTGCGCCATCCTAAGGAAGGAGATCAAGTTCAGGCCATTACAAACGCCGAAATCATCAGCTGGCTTAACTCCAGATATGGCTCCAATCGTGAGTTTACACCCACGAAAGTCGGCAATGCCATGAAGAAATGCGGCTTCGAGAAACGGAAAACAAACAAAGGCATGCGCTACTTCGTGGTTCGCGTCATGATGGACAGCTTGGAGAAAGAATCGAAAGAGATTGCAAATCAAGAACTTAAACCAGAGTTGCCTTTCTGACAGAAGTCCGATGGTGAAGAGGTGAACCCTTATATATAACACTTTAGAAAATAAATCCATAAATACCATGTATATGATGCAGGCTGTTTATGGATTTATTGTAGGGAATCTATAGAACAAGGGTTCATCCCCTTCACTCGCAGATCTTCTTTGCCAAGTCATTCAGGGCGAGGCACTGGTTGCGGCGGATGGCAAGTCGCTCGTTGTGGTGCTCCCAGGGGCAAAACTTACTTCAAGAAAAACTTTATGTTTCTGTATAAAATATATTGACTTTTACTTGTATATATGAAATTAATTTAGTATCTTTGTAATGGTAAAAGGATTGTTTTTGGCACGCGAGTACGGTGGAATACTTTTTGCTCCGCAGAGGAAAAATGCCGGCACCGCAGTGGAGGGAAAATACCTCGCCGTACCACGTGCATCAGGATGACCCCGGAACCATAGAGATCTTACATATTTTTTTTAACTAAACCTTAATTTTTACAGTTATGCTGAAAGTAAAAGCAAAGGAGAGACTTCAGAAGGTCGGCAAGTATGCTGGCACGTACCGTTACGTCATGCTGCCCGAGTTGTACTCGTCTCTGAGCCAGGAAAAAGTAATTCGCGAGGCTGCCTTGAGAAGCGGGGTCAGCGAGGGTATAATGCACGCCTGCTGGGACGCTGCAGGTGAGGTTATCAAGGCCTGGGCCTGTGAGGGTCACAGCATCCCCATGCCCGGACTGGGTACCATGCGCTTCAGCCTGAGTGCCAACACCGTGTCTGACGTGAACGATGTCAAGGCTTCGCTCATACGCACACGGCGCATCATCTTCACGCCGGCAACGGAGCTGAAGGACGAGCTGCGCAACACCAGCATCAACATCACTTGCTATGACCGCGAGGGAAACATCGTAAAGCAGGTGACATCCAGTGACCCCGGGACGGTGGAGGATAATAACGCTAACCAAAACGAAAACGAAAACCAGGGCGGGAACCAGAATGGTAACCAAAACCAAAACGAGAACCAAAATCAGGGTAGTTTGGCAAGTCCTGTCATCAGCGGACAGACTCCCTTCGAGGAGACTACCGAGGTAACCATCACGGGACCTGACGGAGCTGAAATCCGTTACACTACGGATGGTAGCACGCCAACCAGTGAGAGTACACTCTACAGTGAGGCTGTCACGCTCTCTGACACCGCAACCGTGAAGGCGATTGCCATCAAGGACGGGCAGACCAGTGAGGTTGCATCCAAGCTCTTCACAAAGGGGAATGGAGATCCGATTGAAGATTAAGACGGAGGGGCACAGCCCCTCTTCTTTATTAATGGACAATTGATAATGGAAAATGGATGAATGAAAAAAAAGGCAGAAATCATTCACCATATTGAAAATTTCCGTAACTTTGTTCGCGCATTAGAAAAGTATGCAAATGATGATAAAGAATATTGCATTTGATTTGGGAGGCGTGGTTGTGGCACTGAACTACGAACAGGCCGTGAAGAGATTTGAAGACATCGGGCTGAAGGACGCACGCCGGCACTTGAATTCTTTCAAGCAAACGGGAATCTTCGGCGACTTGGAAACCGGGCTTATCACGCCCGAGGTGTTCCGGCAGCAGCTTAGCCAGATGGTGGGCAGGAATCTGACCATGCAGGAATGTGCCACTGCCTGGATGGGATATATGGATCATGTGCCAAGACGCAACCTGGAGATGCTTCTTAAACTGAAAGCAAAAGGCTACAAGGTGTGTCTGCTCTCTAACACCAACCCTTTTATCATGCAATGGGCAGGAAAAGACTTTGACGGTGAGGGACACCCCATCAGCTATTTTTTTGATGCGCTCTACCTGAGTTACGAGTGTAAGGTGATGAAGCCCAGCGAAGTAATCTTTCAGATGATGCTGCAAGGCCAGAACTCTTTGCCTCAGGAGACTCTTTTCATTGATGACGGACAGAGAAATATTGAGACTGCCGCTGCCATGGGTATGCATACGCTCTGCCCCCAAAACAATGAAGACTGGACTGTGGAACTTGATTCTCGGTTAGCGGTTAGTGGTTAGCGGTTAGCGGTTAGTGGTTAGCGAAATAATTGTTAATTGCTAAAATAAAAATAATTTTGTTTTTATTTTGTATTCCGCTCACTTATTCATATCTTTGTAGCCGTAAATCTAATATTAACAACAAAGACAATAAAAATCTAAATATATGAAAAAGTTCTTTTTGGCTGCGTTTGCTGTGATTGTTCTTGCAGGCTGTACGGAGGATATCGACACGTCAGCGAAATACGTTTTTAAGGATAAGACTATTGCCCAGTACCTTGAGGATAAGGAATACTACAGTGAGTATGTGCGCTTGCTGGGGCTGGTTCCTGTCAGCGAGATTTCCAAGACAACGGTGAAGCAGCTGCTATCGGCCCGCGGACACTATACCGTCTTCGCTCCTACTAATGATGCTGTAATGGCATATCTGGATACCCTGTGTGCACAGGGACTGATTACGGAACCTTCGTGGGACGGATTTACCAGCGATGAGGACCGCGACAGTATAGAACGCGCTATCGTATATAACAGTATTCTGGACAGCGGTGACCAGCCTGCATACGACATTCTGGACTTCCCCGAGCATGAACACGAGTTCGGTCTGACGAATATGAACGACCGCAAGCTGCGTGTCTTCTACGGCATTACAGACCCCGACAGCATCTTAATTAACGAAACGGTGGTTATTAACAAGAAGAACCGCGGCATTATACTTACCAACGGATATATACATCAGGTGGAGGGCGTTATAGCACCCAGCAACGACAGACTGGGCGAATTTATTGCCCATTGGGCACGTACTCCGTCAAGTGGATACAGTGTTATGGCCAAACTGGTTATGGCTTGCGGACTGGTAGATTCTCTGAATGCTTTCCGCGACGATACGTGGGAGCGTATGTACCTGTCGGGAGAGGTTGAGGATCTGCGCGAACACACATCATTCCACCAGGTTGGCACCATTCCAATGCACCGCTATTACGGTTTCACGCTTTTTGTAGAGACAGACCGTCTGTGGGAAGAGGCGCTTGGAAAGCCTGCCGAGGACATTTCTGTTAGCGATGTATGTGATTTCCTGCGCACATCGGGTCTCTTTGACTATATTGACGGTACGCTCTATGATGAAGACTACGGCAACAAGATGAATGTACTGAACCAATTTGTTACCTACCATCTGTTGAACCAGCGAATAGGAAGGGAGAAACTGGTAATACATTACAACGAGCTTGGTTTTAACTATACGCAGAAAACAGCGCCAAGCATCCCCATCATGGATTTTTATCAGACGATGGGCTTGCCTCGCCTGCTGAAAACCTACGAGAGCCGCGAGAGCAACGGTATCTTCCTGAACAGGTTCCCCGTGCTCAGGAACGGACGCGGACAGTTCAGTCCTTCACGCGATAATATCAACGACTATCACGAGAGCGGACAGTTCCCGCAGCTGAAAGGTTCCAGCGCATGGCCGGGCGAGAATCAAGGCGTGCGGGTGCTGACCTACACAGAAGCTGGAACCGATGCCAGCAGTATTGTCAACGGTATTGTATATCCTATTGACAACTTCCTGGTTTGTACGGAAAACGTGTGCAACCAAATGTCCAGCCAGCGCATCCGCATTGATGCAGGTTGTATGATGCCTGAACTGATGAATAACGACATCCGTTCCCATCGCGACTATTATTCGTATGGGGCTACCAATTGCCGAGGCATACCTACTAACTATCCCTATATCGAGAACATTGAAATCAACGAGGGCACGGACTTCTTCTATCTGCCCGGCTATCTTACCCAGTGGCATAACCTGCAGGGCGACGAGTACAATATCATCGGACAGTATGACTTTACGATGAAACTGCCGCCTGTGCCCCGTGCAGGACAGTATGAGATACGCTTTGGCGTTGCTACCGGTTCCCGCGTCCGTTCAATGGCACAGGTATATTTCGGAACAGACCGCAATATGATGCCTGCAGCAGGTATTCCCATGGACTTGCGTATGGGCGGCTTATATAAGTACGACGGTAATATCACTACAGATTCGAATGTGGGATGGGAAGAAGACAACGGAGATGAGGAGCACGACGAAGAAGTGACAAAGCGTATGCGTACAAAGGGCTTTATGAAGGCTCCCAACTCGTGGACGAACGTATTGGGAGGAAGCAAGACTGTACGGCAGTATGACTATATGACACGCCGTATCGTGGTAAGTACATACCTGACTCCTTATCAGAACTATTATATCAGGTTCAAGTCTGTATTGGAGGATATGAACAGGGAGTTCTTCATGGACTACTTCGAGTATGTTGCCAAAGAGGTTTACGACAATCCCGAGGAGCCCGAGGACATTTGGTAAACATATTTATATTCCGTTAAAAGGATAAATCTATGAAAACACATTTTTTGACAGTAGCACTTTTGTCGTGTGTTACATCTTTGTTAGCCCAGGATATTACGTACAGTTCTACGGTGGATGAAATCTGGGGCGGGAGAGTGTTTATGGAACTTGACGGCCAATATGCCGGAACTTCAAGGCAGGATACCTACACTACATGGCCTACGAACGACCAGACCGTTATGGTTTACTGCCTGCGTGTACCTAAGGCGCATGTCAGGGCCGACGTTGTGTTTTCTCCAAAGGCAGCAGGAAGGACCGTTACCTTCAACCTGCGGGTGGTACGCGCCAGCACAGGAGAGGTGGTAACTGAACATACAAGTACAATAGCGTGTACGTCATCGGCAGAACAGACTGCAGAGCTGATGCCTGACTTTGTCTTTCCGGCAGATACGTGGTACAGATTCGAGATAACAAGCCCCAAGGGAAGCACCAACATGTCGCGTTTCACAAAGTTGCGCTTCCAGCGTAAGTCTTCGCTGGCCGTTGGTGATTCACCCATATACATGGCACCCAGTGTACATCTTCACACCTACGGCAGCACAGACCCTATGGCTCCGAGCGGCGAGTCGTACGACTGGATTTATCAGGAGGGAATGATACCGCCTGAATATGAGCGTCCCAGTACATACGCTATGATCATCGGTACGGATGGCGGCTATTCAGGATTCCAGTCGATATACAATGGTAAGGACAGTTACGGCAACGACAAGTGGAACCACCTTGTCCTTTTCTCGGTATGGGACAATGGCGATGTAGATAAGGACCCAGCCATGCCTGAATATCTGAAATCGGGAATCGTGGATATGGGCAAGGACGTTATCGGTGTCCGTTTCGGTGCCGAAGGTACCGGCTCAAGTGCACGACTTGTTGAAAGCGACAAATGGTGGACACCCGGCAAATGGGTTCAGTTCCTATGGAATGCCCGTCCGGAACAGGTGCAGGTGACCCTGAAGGGCCATGACGGCAAAGACTCGATAGCCAGCTATCAGAATACGTTGCAGAGCTGTTGGTATAAGATGGAGGACGACCCTCAGTGGCACTATCTGGGTACGCTGCGTGAAAGCGGACGTAACCGTTATTACACAGGATTCTATGCTTTTCTGGAGAACTTCTACGACATAGGCGGCGAACTGGTTCACCGTGCCTATTACCGTAATGCGGCTATGCGCTCGATGGCATCGGGAAAGTGGTATGCCAGGAACACCGTTGATTTCGGTCATACCCAAAACGACGGCACACGCTTTTCGCGTAGAGACTATGGGCACGGCCAGACTCAGTTGTACGACAACTGTTTCTATCTGGAGACAGGCGGATTCGGCGATGTTAACGACAGTGCCAGGGTGCTGCCTCTGCCAGAGTCCATGCCTTGGGTAGATACCATCAATATAAAGGCGCTTACGGCACGTGTTGACGAGGCAATATCCAAAGACGAGGTGAAACAGGCCGAATCGCGTCTTGACCTGTTCAGAAAGATAGACATGACAGGATGGAAACTGGTCAGCTATACGGACGAGGAGACAGAAGGAGAGAAGGAAAACGGACGTGCAGCCCAGGCTGTTGACGGCAGGAACTCCACCTATTGGCATTCACAATGGAAGCCATCGAAGGCTCCTTTCCCGCATTCTCTTGTCTTGGATGCCGGTAAGGATACAACCGTCAACGGTCTTGCTTTGTATCAAGAGAAAGAGTCACGTTACAGGGCTAAGGCGTTCCGCCTGCTGACATCCGAAGACGGAAATACCTGGAGTACCCGTGCCTCAGGAACACTGAAAGACAGCAATAATCCCGAGTTCCGTTTCACCAAGGATATAAGGAGCCGCTATTTTAAGATAGAGTTCCGGACAAGTTACGGAGGTGAGGTGCTTGCTATCAACGAGGTTACCTTCACCTGTCCCTATGACCTTGCAAGGATGATGCAGCGTGCAAAGTCCACCATTGAGATGGCAGACAGGCTGGGAGGCTACCGTTTAGCAGACTTGCAGCATTTGATTGAGGTATATGACGAAGGGCGTTGTACTGATACAATAGCCATGAAGGATGCCTTTGCCGAACTGACGGACGTGATGCCGTTGAAGTATGGTGTGGTGAAGAATCTGCAGACTATCAATACGTCGCGCTGCTACCAACTGCATAACACTTCAAAGAAATCCGTTCTGTATGCCAGTGAGGACGGAACCCAGACCTTGCTTGTCGCCGACGGAGACGAGAATGCAATGGACTCTTGTGCCAACTGGCTTATCCTCAAGTCCGAGACTTATAACCAATATTGTATATATAATGTAGGGACCGGTCTTTATTTGAATACCAAGGACGGGAAGTTGACACTTACCACCCAGCCCGTTCCTATCAGTATAACAAGCAGTAGCAGCGGTTTCAGACTGGGCGGTCTGTCTGATTTCTATCAGTTGCTGGATAACTACTCGATGGCTCCTGATATGGATTTCGCCTTCGACCAACTTGAAAAAAGCGAGTTCATGCAGCATTTTGAAAAAGAAATAGGCGAACTTTGTGCAGAAGCCGTACAGACATACGGTCAGGCTTTCGAATACAAGGTTGGAACAACGGATCTGGGAAAGGCAGCATCGCGATGGACATCGAACGTGAATGTATCAAACAATACTGAACATCCCATCTCGTACATGCTGGACGGCAGTAAGGCCACGTACTATGAAACATGGTACAGCGGTATTACATGGCCGGCAGAGCCCAGTTATATACAGTTGCGCTTTACCACCAATCAGTCTGCCATACGCTTCAAATTCATTCCCAGTCAGAACGCTAACTACGGACAGACTGATATGCCGGCAGAAATGACAATTCTGGCAAGCGAGGATAACAAGACGTGGGAACAGGTGGCTAACCTGACCGAAGGATTCCCTACGTCTATATCCGATATCTATACTTCGCCCGTAATACCGTTCGGTAAACCTTGTATGTATGTAAGGTTCCAGGTAAACAAGACATTTGGCAACCGCGACGGGAAGAACAAGATATTCGCCATCTCGGAGATGAAGGTGTATAGCGCATCGGAAAACCAGGAGAACTCCTTGTATTACAACAATGAGGAGGTGAAGAATGCTGTTGATGCCATGATGACAGTTCTGGACGAAACTCATGCCGCTGTCAAGGCTTCCGAGGCTACGATGGATAACTATCAGGCACTTCGTGATGCAATAGACGAAGCCCAGCGGGTTATGCAGGACGTGGAGACAGGCATAGACATCATTTCATCACCCGGCAGCTGTACCTATGAGACATTGTACGACCTGCAGGGACGGCGTGTTCTTGTTCCCCGTGGACTTAACATAGTACGTTGCAGCGACGGTACAGTAAGGAAAATGCTGACCAAGTAAGCTCGCCAGCCACTGTCTGTTATTTTACAGTCAGCGCGCCTTCTGGCGAAATGTCCAGTTTTGTTGTGGGGAAGTCCTCGATTGTCAGCTGCCTGATATTCTTGGCAGCCAGATGACTGGCATCTTTTCTCGGGCCAATGCCCTGTTGTTGGCGGAAGGAGTGAATCTGTCCGTATTTCAGCGTTCCGTCTTCGGCGCTGAGCGTTACTTCAAGCAGGGGGGCATATCCTGTAATTCCCTTTGTTCCCATGCGGTATGGTGTACAGAAGTTACCTAACGAATATGCTATGAGATGTCCCTTGTAGAGTTCCATTCCGCGTGGCACATGCGGTCCGTGACCTATTACGATATCCGCTCCCATGTCTATGCAGTGGTGCGCGAATTCGTAAACATTGCCCCTTTCTTCCCCTACATAGTATTCTGTCTTTCGGGGTACATGCTGGTGGGCTGTACCTTCGGCTCCACCATGGAAACTGACAATGAGAATGTCGCTTTTTTTCCTGTATTTGGTAACCATGGAATCAACCTCGGCTTTGTTAAGCATATCCAGAACTTTAGTACACGATGCGGCAAAACCGATATATGCCACTTTCTTTCCTTTGCGTTCAAGAATAACTCCCTCGGCCAGTTCACGCAGTCCAGCCACTTCTATACCAGTCCGTTTTATATTCTGCAATGTGTTACGTCGTCCGGTCATGCCAAAGTCGAAGGTATGGTTGTTGGCCATGTTTACAGCATCAAAGCCTGCTTCGGCTAACCTGTCGGCATGGTCACCCGGCATTCTGAAAATAAAGTAGGTGTTGGGATTTGTCATTTTCCGCTGTTCGCCGTCGGTACCTTCGTAACAGGTACCCTCGAGGTTGGCAATGGCAATGTCAGAAGCCCGTATGATGCTGTCGCAATCCTGGAACAAGGTTCGTCCTCGGTTGGGTGTAATGAAGTTGCCAGGAACATTTGTACCCATCATTACGTCACCTACAAATGTCATTGTCAGCGTTGTGGTTTCGGGCTTATCAAGCGTATCCTGGATGATGCTGTCGCAATTTTCGTCTTCTTTTACCGTAAGTTCCTTGTTATTGCTGGCATAGGAACATGACGAAACGAGAATGCCTGATAGAAGTGCAAGTGCAAAGAAATTATTAGTTGGTTTCATGCTTATGTTATGTTTGCTGATATTTGTCGTGTGCAAATTTAACAATTATCTTTAAAACAACGAATATAATGATTTGATTTTAAATAAAGAAATATCATGTCTGACTTCTGATTATTCTGCTTTTAGGTGTTCATAACCCCTTTGCAGGTACGTAAAAAGCATTTTAACATGAAAAAGAAGATTGTTTCTTTTGCCATACCGAAAGTTTTACTTACATTTGTAAATGTAAATATGAAACAAACGAGTTGACCTGCTTGTTAAAATGAACAGGAGCGAGAGGTGAATACTGTCTCTATAGTAAAATACTATTTAAACCTTATTCTGGCATACAGCACGTATTATGTGCAGTATGCCATAGGTATGTTTGCAGACTATCCCATAGAAATAAAGGTGGCTGCGACAGTATCCGTGCTTTGTATAATTCTGATAATTATTATGAGTGTTTCCTTGCTCTACCTTTCGCACCAGAAGAGCAAGAAAAGGAAGCTGCAGTCTGGTATTGAAGAAAAGTACGGGAAGGGGATGGACTATATGTTCACAAGTGAGGTTCAGAAGCAGATGTCAAGACAGGAAATAGCAGATGTTTTTGGTATAAACTGGAATGACTTAGGCAAAGCGATACTGAAGAACAAACGTGAAAAGGAAGCCTTCGTGGATATATTCTATCTGCGTTTTATCACCGAAAGGTCAGACTTTGCCAACCGTGAAAATATTACATCTGTGCTTTATCTGTTTGGTATTCCAGAGTTTCTGGAAAAAGAGATAAGTATGAGAAGTATGAGGAAGAAGGTAAGGTATATGAGTATGATTCGTACCTTCAAACTGCCTATCAGTCCATGGGTTATTAACAAGCTTCTCAGTTCAAAGTTCTTGCGTGTGCAGCGACTGGCCATGTATTCCAACATCATGCTTAGCTCAGACAGTGACCTTGACTACTTCGAGACAGACTTTTTTGACAAGCATTGCTGTATTAAGGATGAGATAGAATTGGCATATTCCCTGCAGCGAAGACGAAAAGCGGGACGTAAACTTCCCAATCTTGCCAGATGGGCCAATCTGCAAAAGAATGAGCGTTCGCAGTGCATGTTTGTGCGTCTGATGAGACGTTTTGAGGAGTTGGAATATTGTGACCAACTGACGGAACTATATAAAACTCAGCTCCGAAAGAAGAAACTGATAGAAGAAATTTCACGTACATGGGGCTATCTGCACTATACAGAAGGAGAAAATTTGCTTATTGATGCCCTGCTTACCCAACCTGACGACACGAAGGTTGCTATTATGCATGCCCTGACGCGTTTTGCAACAGGAAAAGGCATAGACGCTTTGCTGGAAGGCTATACGAATACCACCAACCCGCATGTCCGCTTCGAGGCACTAAGATGCATGTATAACTACGGTGATGCAGGCAAGGCGCTGTTTTATGAATTGGAGAAAACTGCTTCGGATGATGACAGAAGGTTCTTTGATTTCTTTAATAATCCGATAACCCTGGAAAAGATACGTTTGGATAAGGAGCAGGCATATCATCCGTCTGTGGAAACAATATATAACGGATAGTTTAGATAAAGGTCGCCTATGTGGATTACAATATATTACATATTCTGTTATCTGGTATTTGCATATACCATGGTGCTTATGGCCAGTTACCTGTATCTGGTATTCATGAGCCATCGGGCCCAAGGTCATATTAGTGTAAATATTCCAGATGACGAAACAATAAAATATTTCTTGCAAGGGTCGCCGCTTACACCCGCAGTTTCCATTATTGCTCCTGCCTTCAACGAGGAGGTAACCATTCTGGATAATGTAAACTCGCTGATGAATATAGATTATCCCAATTATGAAATAATTATTGTAAACGATGCCAGTACCGACCGTACGATGGAACTCCTTATCAATGAATACAAGTTGGTGGAGGTTCCTTATGACATTGCCATGAAAGTACAGTCGAAACCAATAAAACGCGTATTAAAATCGACAGAAGAAAAATACAGCAAGTTGGTTGTTGTGGATAAAGAACACGGAGGAAAAAAGGCCGATGGTTCCAATGCCGGCATCAACGTCTGTAGCAACAAGTACTTTGTCTGTACCGACGTGGACTGTATCATTGAGCCAATGGCTCTGTACCGTATGATGTGGCTTGTTGTGAACAGTCACAGACCCATGATAGGTGTCAGCGCTACCATGCTGATGAGTAACGGCTGTATCGTGGAAGACGGCAGGGTGGTTGAGGCTGCTGTACCTAACACCATGATTCCCATGTTCCAGCAGTTAGAGTATTTGCGTTCTTTCCTTATCAGTAAACTGGGATGGTCAAGTATCAATGCCCTGCCGAATATCTCAGGAGGTTTTGGATTGTTTGATACGGACGTTGCCGTAAAGTCAGGAGGCTATGATCCTACCAGTATGGCAGAGGATGTAGATATGCTACTGCGCATGGTAACGTACATGAAGAATACGGGTCAGGAATTTCGTCTGGCCCAGGTGCCTAAGGTATGTTGCTGGACGGAAGGACCGGGTAATGTGAAAACATTGTGTCGTCAGCGAATAAGATGGGCGCGCGGACTTTTTGAGATTATCTCTAATCACAGAAAGCTTTTCTTTAATCCGCACTACGGACCTATCGGAGCATTTACCCTGCCTTATATTTTTGTATTTGAATTCATTGCTCCGATACTTGAACTTGTTGGATTTTTGTTTATGATATGGCTGATTATTACGGGCGGTGTGAACTGGGATTCTGCTCTCATCCTTTTTGGCATGATTTACCTGTTTTCTGTATTCATGTCATTCTTTGTTATCTTTTTTGATTACTCGGCAAAGGCCGTGAAATGGGAGAACACAAAAATGAGCTACCTTAAATTGCTTTTTGTCACGCTGTTGGAACCGTTTATCTATCATCCCATCATCACATACTGTTCAAATAAGGGCTATTGGCAGTTTATCAGCAATCAAACTTCTGTCTGGAAACCTATTCAGCGTCAAGGTGTTAAAAAAAAGAAACAATGAAAGCAAAGCATATTATCATATTCTTGACGATTCTGTTATCCTCGTCTTCCTCTGTATTTGCACAGGAAATACCGCATACACCGCGTTATTATGTACACCGTGCGGAAGGCTATGTCAGTTCCAATGCATGGAATACCGCTAAGCGTGAAATTGATGCGGGATTGAAGGAATACCCCGACGATGCAGATTTGCGTTACTTAAATGGACGCTATTATTATGTAATCGGTGATATGAAAGAGGCCCGCTACAATCTGGTCAGGGCCACACAGACTAATGACATGCACTTTAAGGCTAAGAGGGTATTGGTGGATGTGGAGGATAACCTGAAACATTATTCCAGTGCCATCTGCTATATAAACGAACTGCTGGAGTTCCAACCTTATGACCGCGACCTATGGCGACGCAAGATTGCATTCTATAGAAAGATGAAGAATGACGTAGAAGCAGATGCCGCCCTTAAACGCCTGGCACATATATATCCTAATGATTCCCTCGTGGTAGCTGATGTAAGAAGGCGCAATCACGAGAACTGGGACAATGTACTGAAGAAGAGTTCTCTGCGTGAGGCTGCCGACAATCTGGAACAATGGATAGATCAGGACCCCCTGGTGCGTGAGTATTATATAGAGCTTGTCGGTACATACGTAAAGCTTGGTGAGTTTGAGAAAGCCATTGGTGTTGCTAACCGTGGACTTGTTCATTTCCCGGACGACCCGGAACTCATTAACAAAGTGGTAGGTATCATGTCGGATCTGGGGCTTTATACGCAGGCCCTAGCTTTTGTCAAGAGCAAGAACTTAGGCAATACCGTCTATAACAGTTTGTTGCAGGAAGTCGCTGCTGATGCCCGTATGCGCGACCCTTACGAGGCCAACGGACGACTTTATTTTGCCACGCATGACCGTGATGCGCTGAAATATCTGATTAACACCTCTCTTACCAGAGGATATTATGATGATGCCCGAACCTACATTGGTGAGGCCATGAGGCTGGAGGGTCGCACAACGGATCTCCTGATGAAGCTCTATTCTTTGGAGAAGAAAGCTGGCAACGACAAACGCTGTATGCGTATTCTTACTGAATTGTTTGAGAAAAATCCCGAGGACGAGGAACTTACTGAAGCCTATGCTGATATGATGCTGCAGCTTTCTGACTATGACTTTACTTCAGAACAATGGAACGATGCCTATCAGCATTTAAGCCGCTTGATGGAACTTCTGCCCGATACCGCTGAAACGTGGCCAGCTGTCGTCTCGCGGCAGATTACTGTGTTGGGACACCTGGACAGACGGCAGGAGGCACTCATGCTTTTTAAGCAATCGGCGGAGCGTAGTCCCCAGAACCGTCAGCGCTTTGCTTCTGCATACGAGGATTTTGCTGCCAACCGTCTGAAATTCCTTGTCGATGAGGAGCGTTATGAAGAGGCACTCCGTGAGTCGCAGGATTTATTGGAAGTCGTACCATCCAGCGAGGTTGCCCTGCGTTGTCTGATTAATATGAGTCAGACGATGAAACGCAACGACTTGTTTTACGACGCTGCGGCAAAGGGTTACGAGATAAATCCCGATAATCCATACTTTGTGGTGAAACAGGCCGTATCGCTTCAGCAGCAGGGTAAAGATGAAGAGGCCCTTGCGCTGCTTCGTCCAAGTTATCAGACAGATGAGTTTGTGTATCCACAGGTTATTGCTGCACATTCCGGCATAAGCCATGAATATGGCACCCTATTATTAAAGAACCGGAAACCCGAGGTTGCTATGCAGGTAATAGAGTCTGCATTGGTTTATGATGCCAATAACAAAGACCTTCTTTATGATAAGGGTGTGGCTTATGAACATCTTAAACAATTCGACAAGGCATGTGAGTATCAGCAGCGCTATTATGATCCAAGCAATGCAGAACAGGCAGATTATATTCGTCACATACGGTACTTAGGTTACAAAAGTTTGAAAAACAGGGTGGATGCTTCCTATACCCGTGCATTTTTTAATGCGCATGAAGACAATCTCTCTACAATAGCCCATCTCTATTCCATAGCTTCCGTATCATACTCCAGGCTGACACCACGTAATACATATACGGGACAAGTGAGCTATAAGGGTATAGACGGTTATCATGTGGAAGGTGAAAATGAATCGGGTGGAGTAGGTCTGGAATTTATGGCACAATGGGAACATGCTTTTAACGCCAAATGGAGCGGAATGGCTAACGTAGCCGTCTCTACACGCTATTTCAACAAGTTCGGTGCTAACGTGTCTGCTTCATATTCAGCTCCGCACGGATGGACTCCCACATTGCGTTTTGGCTACCGTAGGACACCTCCCACATACCTTTATTTGAGCGGTGCCAACATGGGATTGGCTACAAAGGATGAATACAATCTTTTCCTGGTTTCTCCATCCGTTGAGAAATCCTGGGAGCGTATTAAACTGACTGCAAATTCAGACTTTTCTTTTTTATCCGGCAGTTTCTATTATAACATTGGACTGAAGGGAAAACTCTTTATCAATAACGATAATGTTACGTCTGTTTCACTGATTACCGGCTTCGGTTCGTTCCCTGAATTGTCGTTCTTTGAGCAGACAGCGTTGCAGAATGTCTCGCATACCAATGCCATGGTAGGCTTTGATGTTCAGTATCTTTGTTCGCGTCATCTTAGTGTGGGACTTGCGGGTAGTTGGAACACTTGTTATAATCCCATTCTTCAAAAAGATGGCACGTTAGCTGATTCTTACCGTAATATCTATTCCGTTTCTTTACAATTACATTTAGCCTTTTAAATCATGAGAAACATGAAATCAGGATTTGTAATGAGAAAGTGTAGTACAAGCTTTTGGTTGTTGTTATTGGCACTTCTATTTATAGGCTGTACGGGAACAAAAGAGCCAACGGATTCATCTCCCTTTGAGTATCGGGAAGTCTATTCTCCGGAACTGGCTTCTGGCGAGAGCCTGCCTTTGAGGCTTAACAACGTAGATCGTGACTGGGGTATTTGGGGGCATAATCTTTCAGCAGTCCTTCCCGAGAATCCTTCCGCTAAAGTTTATGCCAAGAGCGGCTCCAGCGTAAACTATGACCAGTTCTGTTTTTCGTCTGATGCACTGTTTAAGTATATAAAGGAATACATCGACAACAACTACGGTAGTAAAAAAACAATGCGTTTTGCCATCTTGCCTAACGACAATTCCGTTGTGTGCCGGTGTAAGCAGTGTGTTGAATGCGGTAATACAGAGTCTGATGGTTCCGGGGCTGTTTACTATTTGTTGGATCGTCTGACCAAACAGTTTCCCAACCACCTCTTCTTTACATCCTGTTATAGGAGTATGTGCAGTATGCCCAACCATCCGTTGCCGGAAAATGCAGGCGTGCTTATCAGTGCTATCAACTTCCCGCTTTGCGCAACGCATACACCCGAAGAAGATGTTTTCTTGAAGTTACTTGTCCAATGGTCCTCTTATACTAAGCGGATATATGTCTGGGACTATATCAATAACTTTGATGATTATTTTACGCCACTTCCCATTTTTAATATTTTCCGGCACCGTCTTCAGCTTTATGCCAAAGCTGGTGTTAAAGGTGTTTTTCTGAACGGAAGCGGTAATGACTACAGTACATTCTACAGGCTTAAGATACACGTTCTGGCAACACTTCTTTCTAATCCCGATGCTGACTGGCATCCCGTTCTGAAGGAGTTTTGCATGCAAAGGTATCCTGTTACAGGCCAAGTGATTTATGACTTTGTGTCGAAACAAGAGGATATGGTACGAAATCTGAATAAGCCAGTGTCTCTTTATGAAGGTGTTTCTACAGCCATGAAAACCTATCTGCCTGCCGACGAATTTATAGCGTTCCATAACAAGTTATGCTCTCTTTTGCCAGAGACCAAGGGAGAGGAATACAAGCGTATAAAGAAAATATCCCGTGCAACGATGCTCACTCATCTGGAACTGAAGCGTATTGCAGCCGATACTACCGGTTGTAAGCAGATGCTTCGTGAATTGGAGCAGTTCTCTGCAGACGGATATATTGCCTATAGCGAGGCCGGTGGAACGCTTGAGAGTTATGTCAAGGACTACAGGTTTATGCTGCGCTATGCTGAGGATACATGGGCTAAGAATCTTTTGAGGGGTGTCAAGCTGGAACCGCTGACAGCCCTTGATGAAGATTATAATGATATCTCCATCCTTACCGACGGACTTTTGGGACTGCCTTCCTGCTATCATTGCGGGCAGTTGCTCTCGTCGGCCACCCCTGCACTTCGCATTTCCATTCCATACGTTCAGGGTATGACTCGTCTGCGTGTCAACATGACCAAGAACTCCATCTATCATATCTCCCTTCCTTTACGTGTTTCCTTAACAGCAAACGTGCATGAGTTGGGTTCGGTGGTTCCAACACCGTCTTCCTCCAATCTTCAGCGGGCGGTAGCAGAATTCAACATCCCGTCTAATTGCGGCAGTAAACTTGAACTTGTTGTCTATCGTAATCAGGAAGACCGGACTATGGCATTAGATGAAATAGAGGGATTTTAATTCTTAATTTAAAAAGTCATCGGTGAGAACTTATATATTATATAATATGTACAAGGCTGTTCTTTTATTTGTACTTGTATGCTGTCTGGCAGCTTGTGATAAACAGTTGAAGCCC
The DNA here is from genome assembly GCA_017645305.1 of Bacteroidaceae bacterium. Taxonomy (GTDB): domain Bacteria; phylum Bacteroidota; class Bacteroidia; order Bacteroidales; family Bacteroidaceae; genus Physcousia. The sequence continues at coordinate 19,058 of JAGCPD010000005.1, forward strand.
GCCTCTGTAATTCTCGTTGATCCTGTTCGTCATTATTATCCTGTCATACAGGGCGAGATGATGAATATTTCATACGAAATAGAAAACACATCTGACAACCCCCTCTTTATTCAGGAGATTCAGACAACATGCGGATGTCTCGTTTCACGCAACGACCTTCCCATTGTTATCCTGCCCCATAAGGCCGGATTCGTGAACCTGACCTTCAATACCATCAAGAATACAGGATTTGTTGAACATTTTGTATATTGCTATGGCAACTTTCAGGACTCAACGTGTGTTGAATTGGCGTTTGATACCAACATTGTTCCTCGTGCAGACTATGTCCGCGATTATGAACAGCTTTGGCAAGAACAGAGTAGTAAGGTAAGTTCAATACAGGAACTTGCCGGCGAAATGCCCGGGCATAAAGGTTACTATACAGAATCAGGGACAGATGCGCAAACACGCAGAAAAGACGCCATTCAGGAAGAGGTTGACAAAATACTGCCCTGACACGGGGGCGTGCGTTCCGCTATGGCCTCATCCCTAACCCCTCCCCAATAGGAAGGGGGCGATGGGGAACTGTTTAGAACCAGAAAGAGCGCAGCAGCGCTCTTTCTTTTGTTTACTAAAGTCTAAAGTCTAACGCCTAAAGTCTAAAACGGTTTTCGTTAATCATTCGCTAACCGCTAACCGCTACTCGCTAACCGATTTTTTTACTTCCATACCAGCAGGCGACCTATCTGGTCGTAGATGCTTGCCCAGTGGGCACGGCTCTCGGCATCGGGGGCAGATGTAGAGGCAGCCTTTGTCTTCTTCTGCAACTGCTGTAGGGTATAGAGTACGGCTGGATGTATCTGCTGGTTGCCATTGCCGAAGGCACGTCCCAAATGGAACAGCATGTTGTTCTGCAGGGCAATGCGATAGGGTGTTACCTTTTTATTGTTATCCAGTTCCGTAAATACCAGTTTGCTGAGGTCGGTAAGGTACTGCTGAGGCGTATAGAGATCGTTCAGCGCATCCAGACGGTCCATCAGTCGTGTCACGGCAACCTCACCGATATAATTGGTAAGTGACTGGGGATTGGTGGTGAGACGCTTGACGTATGATACCTGACGCAACCAGACGGGCTCGTGCAGGAATTGTTCGTCCATGAATTTCAGGGCTGCTTTCTGCTTGCTGAGGGGCTGTGGTTCATATACATCACCTTCCATGCCTTTGGTCTTAGGCTCTACAAGATAGCCTCCAATGTTACGGGCAACATGTCCGCAGTAGCGCATCAGTTGTGTGCGGATGTGGCCGTACATGGTGGAGATGTCCTGGTCGTAGATGTCCTTCTCGTTGTCAAGGGTATAGCGGCGCAGGTTGTCGGCCAGACGCTTCAGGTTCAGAATGCCGTAATAGCTTGCCTTAACGGGGTCATCGCCAAGATCCTCGGTCTGACGGCGAGGGTCAATGCTAACACCTTCGCCATCGCCCCACCAGAGGCGGCGGTTCTTGAGTGACTCCAGCACCATCGGCTCCAACATCTGGTGGTCTTCCAGTTCATCCTTGGCATCAAGCATTGGCTTGTAACCCCATGTGATGGCCCACTTGTCATAGTCGTTGATACGGGGGAAGATACCTTCGCGTGTGATGCCGTCCTCGGGCTGTGCCACATAGTTGAAGCGGGCATAGTCCATAATACTAGGGGTATGGCCGTGTGCCAGAACCCATTCTCTGTTTCGCAGGCTGTCAACGGGTACGGTGCTGGAACTTCCGAAATTATGGCGAAGTCCAAGTGTATGACCTACCTCGTGACTGGAGACAAAGCGAATGAGCTGTCCCATCAGTTCTTCGTCATAGTTCATCTTCCGGGCAGCCTCGTCAATTGAACTGGCCTGAATCATGTACCAGTCATGGACGAGCGACATTACATTGTGGTACCAACAGATGTGACTCTCCAAAATCTCGCCTGTTCGCGGATCGTGAACATTAGGACCGTATGCGTTCTCGATGGGGCTTGCCAGATAGCGGATGCAGCTGAAACGTGCATCCTCCATACTCATCGTAGAATCATTCTCGGGCCATTCTTCAGCCCTGATGGCGTTCTTGAAACCGGCTTTCTCGAAGGCGGCCTGCCAATCGTTAACGCCTTGAATGAGATACTTGCGCCACTGCTGTGGTGTTGCCGGGTCGATATAATAGACGATGGGCTTCTGGGGCTCAACAAGTTCACCATTGCGCATTTTCTCTACATCCTCAGGGCGAGGCTCTAAGCGCCAACGTGTAATGAAAGTCTTGCCTTCTATGCGCTGCTGTTCGTCGCTGTAGTTGGTAAAATGGTCGGCAAAGTATCCAACGCGGGGATCGTAATAGCGTCGCATCATAGGCTTCTCGGGAAGGAGAACGAAGCTGATGTTTAGTCCAAATGTTGCCTTTCCCGTGCTCCTTACAGCAGCCACCCTGCTTGAATTGCTGCCGTTGTAAGACTTGACTAAACGTACTTCCGTGTTCGTGGGGAACGACTTTATATCCTCGATGTAGCTGATGTCCTGTCCTTGCAGCGAGAACTGATCCTTGACGTAGCGGGGGAGTCCCAGTGCTGGATTGTCAGAATTGAAGAATCCTCCTACCTTTATTTTATATACGCTGTTCTTGTGGCTTTCTATCTTGAAGGCACCGATGATAGGATTCTCGTTGCTGATGGTGATGGCGCGGTTGATTTTCTGCGTGGTGTCTGCGTAGTTGATGAGCAGTTTGGCACGCATAAGCAGTGCGTCGTCTGGTGCAACCTGGAAATAGACAGTTTGCTGATTTACTTGTTCTCCGCCAAATTTACCGATGTTTGCAGGTGTTGAGGTGTAGCGTGTAGTAGTCAGGAACTCGCGTCCTATCAGACTGTCGGGAATCTCGAAGTACCATTCGTTCTCCACCTTCGTAACGCGAAACAGTCCGTTGCGTTCAATGTTTGATTTCGCAGCTGTTGCCGGTGGTGCAATCTGGGCTTTTTTCAGGGCTTCCTTCGGATTGAATTTCCCAGCAGGTTTAATCATAAAACGGTTCCCGTCGTCTATGGTGTTCCAGTTGTTAATGACGACTCTGCCCTGGTTATCCATATTGACGAACCAAGTTTCCCCACCGGTACCTTGGGTGTAAAGCATATACTTGAACTTGCCGTCGGCTTGCTGCGTGTCGAAGGAAATGGGTGTACCCAAATGACCAGCGAAACTGCCGTCCGCCTGTAGGAAATTATTGGTCTTGGGGTTGCAGATGTATAGCTTGTCTTTATAGCTGATGATGGCAAGGCATTTTTCGTCTTTCGGGGCATCTGTCCTAAGTTTGTCAGAAATGAGGGCTGTGCCGTTCGCATTCAGAATCATGTTGCCGCGTTTGCAAGTCAGCGTGTAAAGCTTCTTGTTGCTGAATTCATTGGAGACTTTGCTTTTCTTTACTTGTTCGGCCTTAGTCTTTTCTTTCTTCTCTTTTGCTGCTGCGGGTGTAGTGCCCAACAATACTGCGGTAAAAAGGATGCTTACGATTTTAATGTTCATTTTCTTACGTGTTTAATTTCTTGTTTTTTAATTTGACGCCAAAATTATAGAATTATTACGAATAACGTTCTTGTTTTTTGAATAAAATGTGTAATTTTGTATTCTGTTAACATTATGAAAGAGTTTCAGCTGATATCAAAATATAAGCCTACCGGTGATCAGCCCGAGGCGATTCGCCAGCTTACTGACGGCATACTTCAAGGGGTTCCTGCCCAGACCCTGCTGGGTGTTACGGGTAGTGGAAAAACCTTTACAGTAGCCAATGTTATTGCTAACGTGGGAAAACCTACGCTTATATTGAGCCATAACAAAACGCTGGCAGTTCAGCTATATGGTGAGATGAAACAGTTCTTTCCCAACAATGCCGTAGAGTATTATGTCAGCTATTATGACTATTATCAGCCAGAAGCCTATATTCCAGCCACGGATACATATATAGAAAAAGACCTGGCCATTAACGAGGAAATTGACAAGCTTAGACTTGCAGCCACAAGTGCTCTTCTCTCTGGCAGGAAAGATGTAATTGTCGTCAGTAGCGTGTCTTGTATCTATGGTATGGGAAACCCAATGGCTTTCTATGAGAATGTAATTGAACTGAGGGTGGGGCAGAAGATGGACAGAAACGACCTGCTGCGCAAACTCATGGACAGTTTATATATCAGAAATGATTTTACATTGAATAGGGGACAGGTTCGCGTAAAAGGCGATACCATAGACATTGCCCTTGCTTATAGCGATTATCTGTTGCGTGTTACGTTCTGGGACGATGAAATAGAGAGTCTTGAGGAAATTGACCCTATAAGCATGGCTCGGGTTTTGTCTTATGATGACTACAAGGTTTATCCTGCCAATCTGTTTATGACAAGCCATGATATGCAGGAGCAGGCTATCCGAAAGATAGAGGATGATTTAAGAGAGCAGGTGGCATATTTTGAGGAAGTCGGCAAAACGTTGGAGGCAAAGCGTCTTCACGAAAGAGTAACCTATGATGTGGAGATGATTCGTGAGTTGGGCCATTGCTCGGGAATAGAAAACTATAGCCGGTATTTTGATGGAAGAGGCCCAGGAACACGACCTTTCTGTCTGTTGGATTTCTTCCCTGATGATTATTTAATGGTGATTGATGAAAGCCATGTCTCTGTTCCGCAGATTGGTGCCATGTATGGAGGTGACCAGGCCAGAAAACAGAATTTGGTTGAGTACGGATTCCGTTTGCCTGCTGCAAAAGATAACAGGCCTCTTAAGTTTGAGGAATTTTGCGAACTGACGCATCAGGTTATTTATGTCAGTGCAACTCCTGCCGATTATGAATTGGAACAGAGCGAAGGTGTTGTGGTAGAACAGCTTATCCGTCCAACAGGGTTGCTCGATCCTGTTATTGAGGTTCGTCCGACAGAAAATCAGGTTGATGATCTGATGGAGGAGGTGCAGCAGCGCGTCGAACGCAATGAGCGTACATTGATAACCACGCTGACCAAACGAATGGCTGAGGAATTGGCTGAATATTTGCTTCGGAACGGCATAAGAACAGCTTATATCCATAGCGATGTTGATACGTTGGAACGTGTGCAGATACTGAATGATCTTAGGGAAGGACAGTATGATGTGTTGGTAGGTGTGAACCTGTTGCGTGAAGGCTTGGATTTGCCGGAGGTTAGTCTTGTCGTCATCCTCGATGCTGACAAGGAAGGGTTCCTGCGCAGTTACAGAAGTCTTACACAAACGGTTGGAAGAGCGGCCCGTAATCTGAACGGGAAAGCCATAATGTATGGGGATTCCATTACGGAGAGTATGCAGAAGACCATTGACGAAACAAACCGTCGCAGAGAAAAACAGTTGCATTACAATGAGGAAAACAAAATTGTGCCTCGTCAAATTAAGAAAGAGCGGACAATGAGTGACCTTATCCATGCACAGCAGCAGTCTGAGAGCAGGGCGTACATTGAACCTGACATAGAACTACTGCAAGTTGCAGAGCAAGATACAACCCTGATGACAAAGGAGCAATTGGAAGCACAGATAATGATTGTTGAGAAGAAGATGAAGGAAGCTGCGAAACGACTGGATTTTGTAGAGGCAGCTTTATTAAGGGACGAAATGTTGCGAATGAAAGCGAATTTGTGTTAAAAAAATGTATTATTCTGTATTTTATCAGAAAGACTTTTATGTATTTTTCAGAAAAAGTATTACCTTTGCACCCCGTAAAATTATGTGCATGCAAAGATACAGTCTCATATTGTTGTTCATTTTACCGTTTCTGGCAGGTTGTGGCGATTACAATTCTGTAATGAAAACAACGGATTTCGAGTATAAATACGAGGCAGCAAAGAGTTATTATACAGAAGGGAATTACAGAAAGGCTTCTGAGGCATTTGGTCAGGTTCTGACAATTCTAAAGGGAACGCAATATGGTGATGAATGTCTTTTTATGCTTGGCATGAGTAATTATTATGCCGGTGACAGTGAATCAGCTGCGCAATTCTTCAAAAAATATTATCAGAGCTATCCTAAGGGGCATTATGTTGAACTGAGCAGGTATTACTGTGCCATGTCGTACTACAGCAGACTTGTTGACACAAGGCTTGACCAAAGTAATACGATGGATGCACTTACCGAATTCTCGAATTTTCTGGAGTATTATCCTGAATCAGGACTGAGGGCCCAAACTCAAGAGATGATTTTCAATTTGCAGGACAAGTTGGTTGAAAAGGAATACTTGGCTGCAAAGTTGTATTATGATTTGGGAACCTATGTGCTTAACTGTGTATATGGCGGTAGCAATTACGAAGCTTGTGTTATTACTGCACAGAATGCACTAAAAGACTATCCTTATGCTTCTCCGGAACGCAAAGAAGAGTTGTCGATTATGATACTACGGGCGAAGTACCATTTGGCTCGTCAGAGTGTAGTGGAAAAGCGCCTTGAACGTTTCCGCGACGCCGTTGATGAATACTATGCATTTCAGAATGAGTTTCCTGAAAGCAAATATATGAATGAGGCAGAGCGTATTCTCCACCACTCAGAGCGTGTTATTGCCAAAAAAGGTAACATGGAAGAAGATGAAGTGGAGGCTGATGAGTCGATAAAACCCAAAAAAGGAAAAGAGAAGAATAGGCTGATTGATGAACTCAAACGCGAAGAGAAGCATACAAAACGCCAAAGCGTTGATAAGAAATTAAGAGACGTGAAGAATTCCGCGTTTATTTTTACAGACAACAAATAAATGACATTATTGATATGATGGATTACAAAAAATCAACTGCTCCAACAAACACGGTAAACCGTGATGTTATGGACCTGTGCGAGGAGACCGGTAATATTTACGAAAGCGTTGCTATCATTGCAAAGCGTTCCAACCAGATTGCTGCAGATATTAAGAACGAACTTAGCAAGAAGTTGCAAGAGTTTGCAAGCTCACAGGACAACCTTGACGAGGTATTCGAGAACCGTGAGCAGATAGAAATCAGCCGTTTTTACGAAAAACTCCCCAAACCAACACTTATGGCTACACAGGAGTTCGTAGAAGGAAAGATTTATTTTAGGAATCCTAGCAAGGATGCCGCTTCACTGCTTGATTAATGATTCAGCGTATCCAAACCCTATACCTTTTGTTGGTAACTATTCTCATAGTTGTCTGCATGTCTAATTGTATAGGGTATTTTATTTCTGATGACGGAGTGATGTCAGGTAAACTGTTTAATTTACTCTACCTGGATATGGAAGACGGTAATAAGGCCGTATCTCTCTATACTCCTTGGGCTCTCTTCGTTATTCTTCTTATTGCTGCAACCCTATCTTTCCTGAATATATTCATGTTCAAATACAGAGCTTTACAGATGCGAATCTGTTCTTTTTGCATGATACTGTTAGTAGGTTGGTATGCAGTTTATGCTGCATTTGCATGGTATATATCAGATATTTTGAAATCAGCATCTTTCAGGGTGGGGATAATGGCATCTTTGCCAGGTGTTTGCCTGATATTGCTTTATCTGGCATTTCGCGGTATCATGAAAGACGAAAAGCTGGTGCGCTCCTTAGACCGTTTGCGTTAATTTCGTGTCTTAAGAATATCAAACAAATAGGCTACCTTCACCGTAATAACATTATTGGCACTACGGCTGAAGGTATCTTGTTTTGTACTACGAAAGATGTTACTCAAACTTAGGCCGTATCTTCCTTCAAGGGAAAAGTGGTGTCCGTTTTTGGTACAGATATCCATTCCCAGTCCAAGGGTTATACCGTAGTCAAATTTCTTCTCAATGGGTTTATTATGCAGTTCCTGTAGTCTGTCAGACAGGTTGTCATCGCTCCATTCACCACTTCTTGACTCATTTTCACCAAAACAGAAGCCTAAGTGCGGACCAGCGACAATATACCCTTTTACGCCCCCTTTTTCCTTTCCAAAGCCAAGGTTTACCAGAATAGGCATCTGCAGATAGTTTATGTTACGTTTGTAGGTGCCAATACTTGTTGCATCCGCGGTCAATATATCCTCTGTCCATCCTAACTGTACGTAATTCAATTCTCCTTGTATGGCGCATATCATACTAAAGTATTTCTCGCATGTATATCTTACGGTTGCTCCCATTGTTATCCCACCATGCATTTTCTGGTTGATATGGGGGCTGAAACTTACCTGATTTAGTACATATCCGCCATTTATACCTATAGCCACGTCCCTGCGATGTTCACCGACCTGGGCTTGTATGTTTAATGTAAATAAGGTATATATTATGGTAAGAATAGTGATTTTTTTCATCTTATAAGTTCAATTTGTTTGCTCTTTGTAAAGTGGATTAACTGTATGAACCGATTGCTGTATCCACCATTATCTTCTTCCTGAATAAACCTGTACATATTTTGATATGGTACATGCTGATTAACGATAATGGAACCGTTTGATTGGATTTCATGTAGGAAGTAGTATGCAAGGTCGAATCCCATCATGGCATATCTGGGGTAATTCACAGCCATAGGTTTGCCAAAGTTCTTTGTAAATGCCTGCTCAAAGGTTTTCGTGTTCATTGCCAATGCGTTATAGTAATAGGTACTATAGATGTAAGTGTCGAATGTGAAAAAACTGTTTAACAGCGTGTTGGTATATGTCTGCCATTCGGGGTATCCAAGTAATGATATGTTGTAGGTGGGATGATTCTGTCTGAAAGAATCAAGATTTGATATAAGTATGTTTAAGGTTTTTATGCTGGTATTGTCGGGAATTATTACATTGTCCTTAAGTTGGTTCATAGCCGTTTCATAAGCCGATTCATCACTGTTTATGTTTAGGACTTGTACATTGTATCCTTGTTTTCTCAGCATGTCTGATAATGTTTGTGTAAAAAGGCTTCCTTTGCTATTCTCGTTATTCGATTTCAGGATGATATAGTTTTTGTTGGCAAATGCTCTGATGACTAACGATGCAGCCTCTGCTGTGCTTACAGTGTTGTTCGGACATGCTATATATAGATGCGGATTACCGCTTATACTCTGTCCGTTTGTAAAGGGTAGCACCAGTTTTATGTTATTCAGTCTGCAGAAACTTATGGTTGCTGGTAGTTGCTGTTCATCAACAGGACCGAAGAGGACATCAAGTGTTCTCATTTCAGGGTTCATAAGAACATCCATCAACTCAGCTTCTGTAGTACCGCTGCTGTATGTGTAAATGTCTAAGCTAATTCCTTCCTTTTTTACACTGTCTGCAGCCATTAGGAAGCCTTGGTAAAACTCAATCATTTTCTTGGACCTATCGCTCTTTTCTTCAAATGGCAGTACCACACCTACTTTTATGTTTGATGTGGTTTGCTTCTTAGTCGCTTCTTCTGTAGCGACTTCGCTTTTAGGTGCTGTTGCAGGTTGGGGGATTGTCAGATAATCTCCCTTCTTTATTTTTCCGTTTTGAGGAATTTTGGGATTCGCTGACATAAGTTCCTGCTCTGTAATATTGTATTTTCTTGCAATCCCATAAAGCGTCTCTCCCTTGCTAACCTGATGTAGGTGATTTAACACTGACATGGTATTCTGTGCATCCGTTACAAAGGGGATACACATTAATAAAAATATTATAACAAGCCTTTTCATAAGCGCAAAGATACATATTTTTTTCTGCGATTTTAGACTTTTTGTGATATAAAATGACATTCATCCAAAGAAAATCATTAATTTTGCAGAAATATTTGAAAATTATGATGCGTTTTATAACAATACTGTTATTGATTTTTCCTGTTTGCGCAATTGCGCAAACATTTCCCGAGGTTGATCCCACAGGTTATTTTATCTTTGAGAATCAAGATGGTAGTGTTGATACTACAGAAGCCAGCAGCGGTGTGCAGAATGCTCCCCTGAAAGTGATATTTAAGGCCAATCCGTCAGGATTGGAAGGATATGGTATTCCCCGTTATGAATGGAAGATATGGAATAACGAAGACCCTTCTAACATCCTGATTCATCGTATGGAAGAAAATATTGAATATACTTTTACTTCAAGTGGTGCTTTTACAGCACAATTGTATGTTACTTTTTATAATGCTGACGGGAGCATTTGTTATGAATTCCCTGAGGAGGGTGAAGATCCTAAAACCATATTCATTAACATTAGTGAGAGTATTTTGGAATTTCCTAACGGCATTTCACCAAACAACGACGGATGGAATGATACTCTAAAACCTAAAGACGGTTACCAGAGCATTGTCTCTTTTCGTGCTGCTGTCTTCAACCGATGGGGTACCAAGTTGTATTCGTGGGATGATGTTGACGGCGAATGGGACGGAACATACAAGGGAAAGGTAGTAAAGGACGGCGTATATTTTCTGGTAGTAAGTGCAAAAGGTGCCGACGGCAGGAGCTATAGTATAAAAAAGACAATAAGTGTAATTTCCGGATATAACAACGGTGAGGGCGAGGCAGGAACAGGCGATGAGGAACAGTAAGATATCTGTATGGGGAGCGCGTGTTCACAATTTGAAGAACGTAGATGTTACGATACCAAGAAACAGTCTTACTGTAATAACAGGACTTAGCGGTAGCGGAAAATCATCTCTCGCTTTTGATACCATCTTTGCTGAGGGACAACGTCGGTATATAGAGACGTTCAGTGCTTATGCTCGTAACTTTTTAGGCAATCTTCAACGCCCGGATGTGGATAAGATAACGGGACTTAGTCCAGTTATCAGTATTGACCAGAAGACTACCAATAAAAATCCTCGTAGTACAGTTGGTACTACTACTGAAATTTATGACTTTTTCCGTCTTCTTTATGCCCGTGCTGCGGAAGCTTTCTCGTACGAAACTGGCGAGAAGATGGTGCGCTATACCGAGGAACAGATTATAGACCTCATCCTAAAGGATTATCTTGGCCGTAAAATATGTATTCTCTCACCTTTGGTAAAGAATAGGAAAGGTCATTATCAGGATCTCTTCGAGACTATTCAAAAGAAAGGATACATCTATGTCCGTATTGACGGACAGATTCAGGAAATACTCCCTGGCATGAAGTTGGACCGTTATCGTAACCATGATATAGAAGTGGTAATAGATCGACTGAAAGTTCAGGATAAGGATGACAGGCGGCTCATTCAGAGCGTAGCTACGGCTATGAAGCAGGGTGACGGCTTAATGTTGTTATATGATATGGATACAGAACAGGTGCGCTATTACAGCAAACAGCTCATGTGTCCCACAACAGGTATCTCATATAGAGATCCTGCTCCGCATGATTTCTCTTTCAATAGTCCACAGGGTGCTTGTCCCAGATGCAAGGGATTGGGTTATGTCAGCCTTATTGACGAGGATAAGGTTTTTCCTGATATGTCTTTGTCTGTAAAGCAAGGTGGAATAGCACCATTGGGAAAGGCGCGTTCTGCCATGATTTTCTGGCAGATTGATGCTTTGCTGCAAAAGTATGGATGTACGCTTGAAACACCGCTGTGTGAAGTACCGCACGAGGCATTGCAGGATATTATTGACGGAAGTTCGGAGAAGTTAAGGATTGCGGCTGATACAGCAAAGACAACAAACGATTTCTATAGCGATTATGACGGACTTGGTAAATATATCAGCCAAATGCAGGATGCCGACATGTCTGTCAGTGCTCAGAAATGGGCAGAGCAGTTCAGTTGTATGGCAGCGTGTCCGGAATGTAAAGGTCAACGCCTGAAAAAAGAGTCGCTGCATTTCCGTATTGCCGGCAAGAATATTGCAGAGTTAAGCAAGATGGATTTGCGGGAACTATACGATTGGATTTCAAACCTTGACAGGCAACTTTCCTCTCATCAGCGAAAGATAGCAGCAGAGATACAGAAAGAGATTCGTACTCGTTTGCGTTTCTTGTTGGATGTCGGTTTAGACTATCTTTCCTTAGGTCGTACTTCTGTAAGTCTTTCCGGTGGAGAAAGTCAGCGTATTCGTCTGGCAACACAGATAGGTAGCCAGCTGGTTAATGTGTTATATATTCTTGACGAACCAAGTATCGGTTTACATCAGCAAGACAATATTAAGCTCATAGATTCGTTGAAAAAGCTGCGTGATTCAGGTAATTCTGTCATTGTTGTCGAGCACGACCAGGAAATGATGCAGAATGCTGATTACATTATTGATGTGGGACCTATGGCAGGGCGTAAGGGAGGAGAGATAGTCTTTCAAGGCAAGTTCTCTGATATGCTTAAACAACATACGCTGTCCAGCCAATATTTGAATGGTGAACTCTGTATAGAGGTTCCGTCTGCCCGTAGGGAAGGGAACGGCAAACACATTGTTTTACACGGAGCGCGTGGCAATAATCTTAAAAATGTGGATGTCTCTTTCCCGCTCGGAAAGCTGATTTGTATAACGGGTGTAAGTGGAAGTGGAAAGAGCTCCCTTGTCAATGATACGTTGCATCCCATTCTTAGTAAGCATTTCTACCATTCCCTACGAGACCCACTTCCGTATGATTCCATTGAAGGCTTAGAATATATAGATAAGGTGGTAGATGTAGATCAAAGTCCATTAGGGCGTACCCCACGGTCTAATCCAGCAACTTATACGGGTGTGTTTAATGATATCAGAAACCTTTTTGTGGAGCTTCCTGAGGCTCGTATCAGGGGGTACAAACCAGGACGTTTTTCTTTCAATGTTAAGGGCGGCCGTTGCGAGGTTTGTAGCGGAAATGGTTACAAGACAATTGAAATGAATTTCCTGCCCGATGTCTTTGTACCATGCGATGAATGTCGTGGTAAACGTTATAACCGCGAAACGTTGGAGGTCCGTTATCGTGGCAAAAGCATTGCAGATGTGCTGGATATGACTATTAACCAGGCTGTGGAATTCTTTGGGAATGTTCCTTCCATTCTTGGGAAGATAAAGGTCTTACAAGATGTGGGCCTTGGTTATATTAAACTTGGACAGCCCAGCAATACCTTGTCTGGTGGCGAAAGTCAACGAGTGAAACTGGCAACAGAGCTTAGCAAACGTGACACGGGAAATACGCTTTATATACTGGACGAACCTACGACAGGCCTTCATTTTGAAGATATTCGCGTTCTGCTCTCTGTACTGAACCGTTTGGTAGAGAAAGGTAATACAGTTATCATTATCGAGCACAATTTGGATGTTGTCAAGAGTGCCGACTGGCTGATAGATATGGGACCAGAAGGCGGTAGGGGAGGTGGTGAACTGGTTTTCTCCGGTACACCAGAGGATCTTGCCCATAGTGGCATAGGAGCAACAGCACCATTTCTACAGAAATTATTGAACATAAGGAATTAAATACAGTTTAACGTCTAAAGTCTAATAATCATGAATAAGAACATAAAACCGCTTTCTATGTTGGCTTTGTTGCCAATAGTGTCTCATGGTCAGCAGCGGCCCAATATCCTGTATATTATGACAGACGACCATACGGCTCAGATGATGTCATGCTACGACAAGACATTCGTTCAGACCCCCAACTTAGACCGTATTGCGCAGGATGGTGTCCGCTTTGTAAACAGTTTTGTCGCCAACTCGTTGTCAGGTCCCAGCCGGGCATGTATGATAACGGGCAAGCATAGCCACAAGAATGGTTTTACCAATAATGAGCATGGTGTCTTTAATGGAAGTCAGCAGACAATGCCAAAACTCCTGCAGCAGGCAGGCTACAGCACATGTCTGATTGGCAAATGGCATTTGGTTAGTACACCTACGGGCTTCGACCACTTCGAGATTATTCCAGGCCAAGGCGAATATTACAATCCTTCTTTCATTACTATGGATGGTAAGACGCACAGGGAAGAGGGTTATCTTACCAACATTCTTACAGATAAGGCTATCTCATGGTTAGATGCGCAGCCGCAGACGGGAAAACCTTTTGCCCTGTTCTTGCACGAGAAAGCATGTCACCGTGACTGGCTTCCTGAACTGAAATATCTGCACGAGTATGAAGATGTTACGTTTAAGATTCCAGAGAATTTTAACGATGATTGGAATGGGCGTCTTGCAGCTCAGCGGCAGGAGATGGATATTGCCTCTGATGTTGATATGACACTTGATTACGACTGCAAGATTTACGACGCTGATCACCCCACACGTCTTACTGGTTCTTATCTTGGATATATAGGTCGTCTGAATAGCAAGGAACGAGCACGGTACGATATGTTCTATGATTCGTTGTCCATTGATTTCCGCAAGCGTAATCTCAAGGGACAGGCACTCAAGGAATATAAGTATCAGCGATTCATGCGCGATTATGCCAAAGTGCTTAAGACATTCGATGACAACGTGGGTCGTCTGTTAGATTATCTTGATAAGACCGGGCTTTCAGAGAATACCCTTGTTGTCTATACCAGTGATCAGGGTTTTTACATGGGAGAACATGGATGGTTCGACAAGCGGTTTATGTATGAAGAGAGTTTCTCAACTCCGCTTGTTATGCGTATGCCTACCAAGTATGGAAAACCTGTTGCTAAAGGCGATATTACAGAGATGGTGCAGAATATCGATTACGCTCCCACCTTCCTTGAATTGGCAGGTGTTCCTATCCCAGATGATATTCAGGGTGTCAGCCTTTTGCCTTTGTTAGAGGGGCAGCATCCCAAGAACTGGCGACAAAGCCTCTATTACCATTACTATGAGTATCCTGCAGAGCATAGTGTACGCCGTCATTATGGAGTACGTACCGCTGACGGTTACAAACTTATTCACTTCTATCCTTGTAACGAGGAGAATCCTGCTGATGCTATTGACCAATGGGAGATGTACGATCTTAATACCGACCCTACCGAGATGCATAACATCTATGGGCAGAAGGGAACGGAGAAATTGCAGAAGCGCCTTTACAAAGAATTGCTGAGGCTTCAGAAACTGTATGATGTAAAGGATACTGACAGGTGAAAGCTAATAAGTCCGATTGGACTTATAGCTTCACCTTTACACTTCTGTTTCCTTCCTTCACAATAACGGTTTTTCCCTTCAATGCGCTGTTTTGTAGGGCATTCTTACCTTTGCACAACAGTTTGCCATCCAGGGTGTACACCATTACGTCCTTATCAGTCTTTTCAGCTTCCGGTTTGCTGATTCCCACAGGGTCTTCGTATGTAACAGTAATGCTGTTTATCTGGTTTTTAAAGGTTGTTGTTAGTGCCTTCCTATCTACTTTACATAGCAATGATGTTCCTGTGTTGTTCTCTTTCTTATATATTCTTGCAGTTGCTCCCTCTTTCAGGATTTTTAATGATTCCAGGTCATTTGCCCTCAGACCATATACAGCCAAGTCTGGCAGCGTATATGTTCCTACAGGCAGTTTAACGCTGTAGCCCGTATAGTTGCTTCCGCTGAACACTTCCACCATAGCCTCTTCCTCTGGCACTTCAACAGCCTTGTATATGCGGTTCATGCCAGAAGCCCAGCCATTAAGGTCCCATGTCTCGTCGTAACCGTCGTTATACAACCAGACAAAGCCGCCTGTTGCCACACCGTCGTCTTTCCACTTCTGGAACTGCTCTAAGTTCCTGTCAACACTCCAGTCGTTCGAGTAATCCAATAGTCCTGCATGTCGTTCTGTTACTCCTGTAAAAGTCCAGCTGCCCACTTGGTTCAAATTTCCTGCGCCTCCGTCGTAGCACTGTACCATAACACGATCAACAGCCCTAGGCTTAGTAGCCCTGATCTTTGTGCATAGGTTTTGCCAGTATGTTTTGTTCGTGTATGGTGCCAGTGTGGTTTTGTATCCCAGGTTATACATCATGATATGAAACTTGGCTCCTGTTTCAAGATCATAGCAATGCTCATCGTCGTTGTTTACGGCATCTATCTCTGGCACAGCTTCTTTCAGTGCCTTGAAGTTCTTGTATAGCATGGTTGTGCTACCCGTTCCGTGTTCTTTTATAAGGTCGCGGATATGATCGTACGAATCGTTGCCCCATCCACCAATAACAATCTCTACACGTTGGATACTGGTGGGTGCTGTCTTTAGGTCCTTTATGTCTTGCTGATAGTATGGCTGTGTATTTTGGAACACATATTCTCCATCTTTACATATAGTCTCACCGTCTGTCTTCAATGTTCCATCGGTATCTACGTGCACATTGAAGAGTAGGATATAGGTAAACCCTGATTTGCGCAGTTTTTCTATGGTTTGGGGGCGACCCCTGCGAATATGTCCGCCAGCGTAAATGCCCGAGACTGCTTTTATTTCAGTTTGCGATGCAACGGGTAATTGCCATAAGGCAAAGAGGGAAAGTAGTAATAGGTTTTTCTTCATCATTTTAATATATGGTAAAATGGTTTTATTTGTTTTTTATCTCTTTTTCTCTTGGGAAGGCTGAAATGCGCAGACGGGCTGCACCCATGGGGACAAGGGTTATGGGGGTTGTCTCTGTAGCGCGGGGTGCATACTTGGTCGGCAGAAAGTCGGTCATACCGGTTGCATCAAATCCCCATGATGGTATCTGCCTGCCTACTGCAGTAAACTCCAAAGGCGTACCCTCCAAAGTAAAGGGACAGTCATCAGCGGGATAGGCTTTTCGGATTACGTTGAATTCAACGGGTATGTTCTGGTCATCCACGACAAGTCCGTAGTTCCAGTCGCTTTTTGCACGTAGGACGTAGCAGGGCCAAAGCGATGCATCTACTCCTTCCTGCCAGTGTGAATCATCTTGCACAAACTCATGGTCACGGCTGTCGTGTGCCTCAAATTCCTCGTCTATCTTTAGCGATAGGGTAAGGGGACCGTAATTGACACTTACACTGGATTTGTTTTGTTGCCAAACGGTTGAGCGCACTTTCATAGGCAGATGAAGCTTTACCGTATCACCCTCTTTCCACGTCTGACTGATGCATAAGAATCGTCCGGCAGCATCTTCATAGGATTGGGCATTTCCGTTAATCTCTACAGTGACATTTTCTGTCCAGGCGGGAATACGCAGATAGAGGGGAAATGTAACGTCATCTTCAGGATGTAAAGTAAAGGTGATAGTCTCGTCAAAGGGGTAGTTGGTTGTCTCCTCCATTCTCATGGTAATTCCGTTACCGACCTTTGCCGTTGTTTCATTGGCGGCATAAAGCATGGTGGCGAGACCGTTGTCAGCAGTTGCCATAACAAGATGTTCTGCAAAGTACGGCCAACCCATCCCATGATTGTGTTGGCAGCAGCGGGAACTGAAGGGACTCATGGAAAGCATTCCTCGCAGACTGTTGTCAATGCTTGGAGCATGGTTCTTCTCATCGCTAATAGCCATGTTTGCCGAGGTGATGTATCTGAGTGAACGCATATCCGGCATCAGGGCAGCAGGCAGAGAGTTAAAGGCAACGTTCTCGCAATGGTCTGCCCAGAAGATGTCACCCGTAATGCCCATCATTATTTCATCGCTTGCCATCTGCTCAACAATCGCACAGGTTTCGGCTCCGTTTCGTGGGTCATAGTATCCGGCTCGGGCATTCTCATCGGCAGCATACATACCGCCGGGCATCTGTCCGTATCGGCGGCGCATCTCGTTATGGGCGTTATAAGTGGCTTGGAGCATTTCCTGTTCCCCAGAATAGATATAATAGGTAGCCGGTTCGCGGAATCCTTGTGCCACGTTTACGCCGTGATAGTTGGGCAGGTCGCCATGCATTGTCCAGTCAACCGATGCTTTGTGTAACTTGTCAATCAGTGGCAGGATGGCTTCGTCTCCATTGCGGTTGTAAAGCCATATCACGCTCCACATATTGTCTGCTGCACGTTTGCTCTGCCAGGCTCCCTTCAGGAAGATGTTATCATTGATGGTTTTTTCCCATTTGAAGTGTCTGTTCATGGCAGTCAGTACCCGGTTTGTCCCAGTAGCTTCATAATAGGTCTGCAGAGCCCAGAGCATTGGCATCTTGGCCCATAGGTCTGGACTATTGCCGTCGTATCCATCTGGTCCGAGCCGTCCGTTGGAGGCCTGATTATTCAGTATGGCATTTATCCAAACCTGAACCTCCTGCTTCATGGCATCGTCATCCAGAATATAGGCAAGACTGCTGTAGCCTCTTAACCAGTAAGGAACTTCTTCCCATCCGTGATCGCCTTGGTTAGAGAGCCATTGATTATTGTTCTTGTCAAGCCAAGCACTTACGGTGCCGAGCTGACCGTTTAGACCATCACGCTGCAGTTCCAGGTATTTACGTAGCCAGCCTTTAGGTTGAACTTTCCCTACAGGTAGTTTCAGCAAGGGAGCCTGTTGCAGCGGAGCACGGAAGTTGGTGTAGTTTACGCTTGTTGCATTGCGGTCGGGGCTTTCAACCACCGTGATTGATGTCTGTGCCCGGTTGCCAATTGATGGAAATAATAGAATAAGAAGTTGTAGAATTCTTTTCATAAGGGGATGTTGGTTATTTGTTTAAAATCTTTTTACCTTTTATAATAGCTATACCTTTGCCTATGCCGGGAAGCCGTTGTCCCTGCAAATTATAGATGCCCTCTTTCTCTTCCGCAGTTGTTTGGATATTGCTGATGTCTGTGAGCAAGCGGTCTGGGTCGTATGTTACATTCAACCCGTAATCAATGTGCCCACCGCCTTCACCTTGCTGCACCGAAACACACAATACGTTGTCTCCCTCAACCAGAAGTTTCTTCCTCGCAGCCGGAATGCGGAAGGTGGCATAGTTGTTGTCATTCCAGCCGGAGGCAGAAGTCAGAAGGGTGCCGTTAAGCCAGAGTTTCGGGTTCTCGTCATAGCTGTAGGTCAGATTTAACGTGCCTATTTCAATCTTCATAAGGTCTTCGGCAGTCAGTGTGAAATGTCGACGTATCAAAATGGGATGTACTGTACTCTGCCATTGTGTAACCAGGAACTTGTTCTCGTCTATGCTGAACGGTCCTACACCTTCCTGCCAATAACTCTCGTCTTCGTCCAGGGAATGCCACTTGGCTTTCTCTGCCACAGAGATGTCTGTGTTATAGTTCAGCTCATAGAATAGGCAAGGCCAGAAACCCTCACCGCTGTCAACGGTATTTAGGATGTATTCTGTTACTGTTTTGGCAGTTCCTGCGATGGTAGTGGCGCAAAAAAAGACAAGTATAAGGAATGGCTTCATGTTGCAAATTTCTCATTAGTTTTATGTGTAACGACTATTAATTCATTTTTGGAGTCTATAATTATTCATATGCAAAATTGATAATGATTTCAAACAGGGGTGAAACGGTCTTTGCCGAATATCCCCGATATTTCTCATAGTATGTTCCTCTCAACTTTTCACATTTCATGGAGAATGTTTCGCCTAAGAGCCCTGTATCTTCACGGCGCCAATAATCACCCCAATAGTACTTGTGTTGTAAAATGCCGTCCATGGAACCGCTGACGGAACATCTTGCTTCCATCTCATTTTCTTGCTCATAGGAAGCGGAGTAGGAGATCTGACTGTTCTTGATTTCAAATGTATTTGACTGTTTCCTGCAAACGATGTCGAACGAAATGTGAGCCTTTTTCTTTTCACCCTCATAATCAGCGACAACATGCCATCCCCCATTTGGAAAGTCATTAGACCGTGATAATCGGGTTATGGTGGTGTTGGGCTTCACATCATATAGATTCAGTTCTGCTATTCCCGACCAAAGGGACTCTTCCAAGGCAGAATATATTATTGTTGATATGGAAATATTGGTCAGTACAGGATCCTGGGGACACGGCAGCGTAAATGTCTTCATTTCGAAGGGCCAGGAGTATGTCTTGTCCTGAATCTTTTTCTCGACACCAAGGACGTATCCGTATTTTAAAGTGTCAATAGGGTGATAGTACTTCTCATAGTTCTCCAAGTTAACGGTTGCTGTTAAGGTTTTCTTGCCATTCTCGCCGTCAGCACCGCCCCCCTGGAATTTCAAATAGGATGGTGGATTATGATAGTAGTCCGTGTTGTATTCATAGGGATTGTTATAGTTTGGGGAGTAGTTTATCGAGTCGATATATCCTGTCAGTCTGACTGGGGTCTTTACGGTTCCGTCCCATGTGGTTACCCAAGTGTTACCGTTTGCTTCAAATATGGGTTCTGTATTAAAGTCGTAGGAGTTGGGGGCAAAAAGATAACATCCGTTCAATAAGACAAAGGGTACGGCTCTCTTCTTTTGTCCCATATCTCCCATGCTTTTGCCTATCAGATATGGGATTTCGTACTTCGGCCATAGTCTTTTATCCAATTTCTGGCCAAAAAGCTGAGCAAAATGGTAATACATCTTTAATCCGCCATGACCGGTGAACTCGTTATAGTCAATTGTGTTGTCTTCCTTTACGTCAAATAGCGCTACACCTACATCGACTGGCTTGATGACGTATCCTGACGGCTTGAACGCAATTGCACGGCAATTCACCAATTCACCGCCTATTAGTGTAATGGTATCATAGTCGGCCACATCGTCAAACTCGGGCACAAAACTGGCATCGAAGGGTGGGAAGATACTTGTACTGCCGTCGGCCAGCGTCACTTCCTTTTTACCGCTGAACGCTGTTTTCACAGTGCCTTTTACCTCATAGTCGGCATCAAGCAGGTGCATTTGCAACGTAATGTTTTTCAGCTGGGTATAGGCAGCCGTACTAAGCCACGGCATCGTAGTCATGTCGAGTGTGAAGTCGGCAGCCAGCTTCGGTCCCACGAACCATTGTCCGCCAATCTCTGAGTCGAAGATTTTTTTCAGAACGGGCAGACTCTTGAATTTCATGGGGTAGAGCATACCGCCCTGTACAAAGCCATTGAGCGACATGGTGACTTTGGAACCGCTATTATCAACTGACTCGAAGGCACTTCCATCGTCCGAGTTTCCAAAGCCCATCGTTAAGCTGGGCACCCAGTTGTTGATTTCAAGCCTCGACCACATTGCTCCTTTCAGTTTGGGAGAATTCAGCCTGAAGTTGACATGGGCTTCGCCACGTAGAAAAGCGTCGGGTGTTATGTCGAGCATGATAATAGGGCAGGTTGCGGGGATGGGTACGCCACCCACCAATCCGCCTATGCCTCCGGGAAAGAAGTCCATGATTTTTCCGTCTATGGTGAAACTAAGCCCCACGCCGAAATCCAGTTTGGAATGGATACTGATGTATTTGTCTCCCCAAAGCGACAGGTTCCATGCTGTTTTAAGATGCAGCTTGCCCTCAATAGAAGGGTCAACTGTCATTGTCAAGTCATCACTATAGTAGAGCGGCAGGTGTCCGCTCAGCGAAAAGTTGAAGATGTCGCCTTCCCAGGTTCCTTCTGCCTTACGACGGAATCGGCCGACATTGAGGTCGGGACAGCCTGCCACTCGGCGGCGCACCATGTTTCCTGTATCGTCATAGCTATATTCCTCGATAGATACAAACTGCTGGAAGATGTCGGTGATATCGGTGATGGGTTCACACTGCACTTGGTAATCTGTCTCATATTCGTTGCTGTAAACCTTGGTGATGCTCACCACCTTGCCCGACCATCCTTCTTCCGGATCAAAATTGACAAATACGTCGCCTACATGTGGCAATTCGTCTTCAGTCACACTCAGCCAACTTGGCACATATACAGAAAAGAAACTATCATATTCGTACCAAGTGATGCCGTATCGTTGCTCATCAACCCTACGAAGTTTAGGATTGTATCGTATCTCAGGTTGCACAAAGCCTATGCTGTCGATTGCAGAGAGCATGATACGGTAGGTGGAATCGACCGTTACAATCTCCTGCGTCACGAAAACATCATACTCCACACCTGCAGTATCTGTCTTAGAATACGACATTTTCAACACCTCGTCATAAAAGAATCCGTCAAAGTGCCCGTCATTCTGGTAGATGTAGAACGCCGCGTTTTCATCTTGCGCCCTCAGTTCATTGAACACTGAGCACAATGCATTGAACATTGCAAATAAAAAGAGAATCTTCAGTCCTTTCATGTGAATGGTTATCTTACGTTTGTCATTTTCGGGTGTAAAGGAACGAAAAAATAATGAGACTGCAAAATATATTTATATTTTTGTTAAAAAGAAGAGGTCCCACAGAAAAGTATTTCTTGTCTTATTGGGATGGTTAACTTTGTTTGCCATTTTTTTTCTTCTTTTTCCATAAATTGTTGTTCTTAAATTTGCGAACATCGGATATTATATTTAATTTTGCAGCCGTATGATAGTTACTTTCGACCAGACATATCTGCAAGAACTCTATACAGACGGGAAGACCAGCGACAAACATCACCGCTTCCAGCCCCAGATAGTTAGTAAGTACGTGAAGGTGGTGAACCTGATGAAGCAGCAGGAGAACGTGCTCGGCCTAACCCGTTTCGGCTCGCTGCACTACGAGAATCTGCACGGCGACAAGGAAGGGCTCAGTTCTGTCCGCGTCAACGACCAGTACCGTATTGAGTTCGAGGAATCCATTGAAGAGGGTAAGCAGATTGCAACGATTTGTAACATCACAGAATTGTCGAATCATTATAAATAGGAAGGAACCAGAGATGATAACTATTGAAGGAATAGACCCAAAGATGATTGCCAACAACCTGAAGCCCTACAAACCCACACATCCGGGCGAGGTGCTGAAGGACGAACTGGAGTACCGAGGCATTTCACAACGCGGACTGGCTAAGGAAATGGGTATATCCTATTCAGCCTTCAACGAAGTACTGAATGCCAAACGTGCTCTCAATCCAGAGTTGGCAATGATGATGGAGGCCGCCCTCGGTGTAGATGCTGCCCCCCTGCTGGCCATGCAGAACGAGTACGATATGCTGATGGCAGAGCGCAACGAGTCTTTTATGAAGAAATTGAAATACATTCGCCGCATTGCTGCGGTATTTTAGGAACAATATAGTATAATTTATAATCAAAACTATATGCCGATGGACAGATAAAAGATAATAGGACATAAGACTGAACATCCACTTTTGATTCTTGTTTCTGATAATTGGGGAATTAGATGAAATCACCAAGAACTGAAGTAGATAGTTCACGCCGTTTGGCGTGAGCATTTACTCGTTTAAGTACATTGGGTGTTTGCCGATACCTCGAACAACGTAGACGAAGTAATTTGTCCACGTTTTTTGCGCCCATACCAAAGATAATAATAAGCCAAAACGACAAACGAGTATGAATAAAAGACTTTTACTTTTTTTTATGGCATTGCTGCCTTTTGTAGCATCTGCCTATGATGCAAAGATCAATGGTATTTATTACAACTTCAGCGGTGACGAGGCAGAGGTGACTTACGAAAACTATCTAAGTGCAAGCTATTCTGGCATCGTTGAAATTCCGAAGTTTGTCACCTACAATGGTAAGACCTATCGCGTGACAAGCATCGGTGACTATGCCTTCTATGGTTGTACAGAACTGACATCTGTCATCATTCAGTTTGGCGATTCTCTTGTATACAATGATAATTTGATTGTGAATGGAGACTTCTCCTTTGGGAACGAAGGATTCACCTCAGATTATGAATACGTTAGTGAAAAGGGCTATTCTACAGAATCGGAAGAAGATAACGCACTATGGCATGAAGGTAAGTATGCTGTAGGCATCTCACCCCATGACTATCATCGTAACTTCATTGAACATGGAGACCACA
The DNA here is from genome assembly GCA_017645305.1 of Bacteroidaceae bacterium. Classification (GTDB taxonomy): domain Bacteria; phylum Bacteroidota; class Bacteroidia; order Bacteroidales; family Bacteroidaceae; genus Physcousia. The sequence goes on from JAGCPD010000005.1 coordinate 42,558, forward strand.
CTACTGGAACTGGCAATATGCTTATAGTTAATGGATCCCCAGACAACACCAACTATGTTTGGAAACAAAACGTATTAGTTGAAAAAGGAAAGACATATGAGTTTAGTGTTTGGTACATGCAAGCGGTTCCAGATAATACTTTCAAAGAAGATATAGAGTACACAATTAATGAAAAAATAATATTGGGGGCATATGACAAAACAGAGAATGAGTTGGAAAGATTTTATGGAAGATATACCGCCACAGAATCGGGCGAGATAGAGATAAAAATCCGAACTTTGTCTGAAATAAAGGGTGGTAACGACTTTGCCATAGACGATATCTCCTTCTCGGCAATGTCTGCATACTCATATAGCAATGCTTTAGGCGGTGCGAAAATTGACAATTCTGCCTTTTACGGATGCTCTGGTTTGACCTCTATTATAATTCAAGGGAACGTATCTTCTTTTGGAAATCGTGCGTTTGCTAAATGTCCTGAATTGACAAGTTTTTATTGTAATTCAATATTAGTTCCCAACATACAGAACGACACATTTGAGGACTCAAACATAAATAATGCAAAGCTTCTGGTTCCTTTAGGTTCCATGAATTTATACAAAACAATATCACCTTGGAACGACTTTGGAACGATATCGGCTATTGCCCACAAATATCGCTACTACAACCTCATCGTTACTGATGTGCAAGGCGCTGAGGGAGTGATACAGTTCTCTGAGTTTGATCTGCTGGATGAATCACTCAACGAGATAGCTACCCTAAATGTATATGATGGTACAGAAGGATTTGATGGCGAGAATTGGCCCAATGTTATAGACAACGATGTCCACACGAAATACTGCAGCAGTTTCAACGGTAATACATATTTCCTCTTTGATGCCATGAGTCAGATAGAGCCATATGGTTACCGTTTTCACACAGCCAGCGATACCCCCAAATATCCAGGCCGCAATCCGAGTTCTTGGAAACTCTATGGCAGCAACATCAAGCTTACACACCCCGACGACCCCGACTGGGTGTTCATTGACGAACGTCACGATGACATGACAATGCAAGCTACAAACTATACACCTTATGACTTCTTCATTCGGGAAGTCACTAACAAACTTACTCTAAGCAAACACTCCATTATCCTTCTTCTTGATGAGGAACTACAGTTACAAGTCAAAGATAGATTTAATGTCATCCAAGATATGACGCTGCAATGGACCTCTACGAGTGAGGCTGTTGCCATCGTTAATGAGCAAGGTCTTATTGTCGCAACAGGATTGGGTGAAGCAGATATTATCGTTACATCTGCTGAAGACGAGACTTTGCGAGACGTCTGCACCGTTAAGGTTGAGGCAGACCTTCCTGGTCATCGATATTATCAATTTGCCATCGAGGCTATAGGTGGCGGAGAGACAATTCAACTCTCTGAATTCGACCTCATTGACAAAAATGGTAACGATGTAACACCAATTACAACTTACGCTTATACTGGCTCGAGCTATTCTGATAACGAATCACAGGAAAAACTCTTCGATGACGATATTAATACTAAATATTGCGGTCCCTTCTCTTCCGGCACAACACTGTATATCTATATTGATGCAGGCAAGAAGGTTACACTCTCAGGCTATCGTATGACCACAGGTAATGATACAGACAGTTATCCGCAACGAAATCCAGTATCCTGGTCGCTGCTGGGTAGCAATACACAAAGCGAACAGCCCGATGATGCAGTCTGGACACCTCTCGATCATCGTGAGAATGATAACACTCTGGGTGCTCAGATTTGGATGCCGTACGACTTCTTTTTCACCTATCCACCACAGCACTACGTTATTAACGATGAAACTACATCAATCAATGTTAATGCAAAAGGAAGCGACTGTTTGGTGGAGTTCACGCATGAGTTCAATAGTGAATGGGAATCCCTGTATCTGCCCTTCGCTATTGACTATGACGTTATCAAAGCTGACTTCGACTTGGCAGAGATTGATGGTGTTGTTCAGAACGATGATAATAATGATGGCATAGTGGATTTCACTGTGCTTAGCATCATTGGCTTCAAGGGACAGACAACCGAACCTAACACGCCTTACCTCATCCGCGCCAAGAATGCAGGCGAACAGACGATTATCTTCAGCGATGTCATTGTCTATCCAACAGAGGAAGCAACCTTCGACTGCTCATCGTTCAGCACAAGATATGATTTCACGGGTTCATATAATACTCTTGGTGCTGAAAGTCTGACAAATCGCTATGTCATTCAAAATGGCGAACTGGTAAAAGGCGCAGCCTCCCTTGCTCCCTGCCGTTGGTATATGACGGCAACTGCCAGGAATGGTGCTTCTCTCAACCTCCCGAACAAGATCCGTGTCATGATGGTAGAAGATGTTATAGACGGTGTCAGCCCCCTCCTAAACACCTCGGAGGAAGTGGAACAAGTTTACAACCTTGCCGGTCAAAGAATAGTAAATCGTCAATCATTGAGGGGCGTCAATATTATCAGCTACCCCAATGGAATTACAAAAAAAGTTCTGTTGAAATAGCTCGTAAATATATCATGTACTTAGGAAGAGGGCGTGCCAATTTGACACACCCTCTTCCTATTTAGGTTGAATGATATAAGATAGCTAAGTTTTTGCGGAAGGTTAACTAAAAACATCTGGGAACCTTAATATAAAATATCATAGAATCCTATGTAAATTTTTATTTTCAAAGTAAGAAAATAGATATTCAAAGTAATAAAATATATTTTCCTTGAAAGAAAATACATTTTTCAAGTCTGAAAATTGTTTTTTAGTTGGTATTTTCATATCTTTGTACCCACGAAAGTGTAATGTTTTTAGTTAGTTTTCTATAAAAAGTTAAAAGGGAAAGTATAACTCATATAATATAGGAGGTAATTATGGCAAAGTATATCAAGAAGGAAATGCCTGACGTGCATAAGACGGGGACAACGAAGGTCTATTATCGGATGCAGAGAGGCGAGACGCTGACTTTCGGGGAGTTCATCCATCAGTGCCATTTCTATCACCAGCTTTGCACACCGGCCACCATTCAGGCTGTTATGATTGCTGTGTGCGAGCAATTGGCTACCGAACTGGCGAAGGGTAACAATGTGAAGATTGACGGGCTGGGGACGTTCCACGCCAAGCTTGGTCTGAACAACTTCACGCCCGGAAGGGTGATGGACACCTTCGAGGAAGGGACCGTGAAGCGCAATGCGGCAAGTCTGGGCGTGACGGGCGTGGGGTACAAGGCAGACAAGGAGTTTGTGAAGAATATTGCGGGGAAATGCAAGCTGGAACGTGGCGGCGAGGACCGTCTACGTAAGTCGAAATATACGATGGCCGAGCGCATAGAGCGTGGCATCCGGTTCCTGCGCAAGGAAGGGTTCATGCACGTCAAGGACTACGCGAGGCTCAACGGCCTGTCCTATTCCACAGCCTATCGCGAGCTGGACCATGACCTTGTGGGGGAGTCGGCTGTCATCACGAGTCGCGGCAGCAAAAGCGCCAGAATCTTCTACCTCGTAGAGAAGACTACCGTGACCACGTAGGCTTTGCCATGAAGAAAAAATAATCAATTCTGGTTAATTATTTGTTGTTATATGTAAATTATTTATTATCTTTGTGTCTGAAATGAGATAATACTATGATAACAAATAGGAATATTCCGGTTATTTCTGTCTATCTGGTTCTTGCCGTGCTGGATTATGTTCCCATACCATTTCCTGCACGGATGATTTTCCCCCTTGGCTGGCTTACTTTATGTGCATTGTATCAGAAGCAATGGGTACTGACAGCGGCTCTTTTCTTTTCTTTTCTTGGCGATGTAATGGGGTGGCAGAATGAACTCATTCCCCAAATAGGCTTTTTTGCCCTTGCCCAAATTATGTATATTGTCATTCTGAATTTTCTGATGCCTCCGAAGACGAAATGCTCCAAGTCATATAATATTGTACTTCTGGCATTTGTGGCGGCGGTATATGGATTAGCCTTGAACTGGATATTTCCGCAGGTGGAAGATAGTATCATCGTATGTGGAATAGCCGTTTATGCTGTATTGTTGTTGGGAATGTGCTATTCGGCCCTGCGGCACAAGAATGCCTGTTTGATTACCGGTGCCATTCTGTTTGTGGCTTCTGATTTTATATTGGGCATTCACTTGTTTGTACAGCGTATTCATTATTCTACCCTGTGCATCATGATTCCCTATTATCTGGGACAATTATTACTGTTTATCGGAATAACGGAAAGAGTGAAACAATTAACAATTAACAATTAACAATCGAGCGCTAACCGCTAACCCTTAACCGCTAACCGAGATAAAAAACGAAAGGAATTAAAATATGTTAGTAACATTAAGTGAAATACTGAAAGATGCCAATGAGCGACATTATGCTGTTGGTGCATTCAATTGTCTTAGTCTTGAGAATGTGATGGGAGCCATCGAGGCTGCCGAGGAATTGCGTTCGCCTATTATCCTGCAACTGGCCGAGGTACAGTTTCCTGAGGCTCCGATGGAGATGATGGCTCCGCTTTATCTTGAGGCCGCCAAGCGATCATCTGTCCCCGTTTGCGTACATCTGGACCACGGGCAGAGTCTGGAAACCTGTGTCCGGGCCATCAGGTTGGGTTTCACCTCTGTGATGTTCGACGGAGCATCACTTCCTTTCGAGGAGAATGTAGACGCCAGCAAAGAAGTTACACGCATTGCAAAAGCCGCAGGCGTGGATGTAGAGGCCGAACTGGGTAGGGTAGGCGATTCGGGAGTGGATACAGCAGATGTCTTTACCGATGTGGAGGAATCTGTGCGCTTTGTGCAGGAAACGGGCATCGACGCTTTGGCCGTCGCCATCGGAAACCTGCACGGACATTATGTGCATACTCCGCAGCTGAACATCCAGCGTCTGATAGAGATACATGAGGCGAACCAGTTGCCGCTTGTCCTTCATGGCGGCAGTGGCACCAGTGTGGAGGACTTCAAAGCCTGCATCCATAATGGTATCTGCAAGATAAATGTTGCCACAGCCATCCAGCGCGGTATTATGAAGCGTATCAATGAACGCCTGGCACAGAAGCCCGACGAAGGATACATCCCACTGAAACAGGTGATGATAGATGCTTCCAGAGAAGTGGTGACTGAACATATCCGTCTCTTTGAGAGTGACAAAAGAAGCCCCCTTCTAACTCCCCCCTTATGGGGAGAATAAAATAGTTAAATCGTAAATAGTAAATCGTAAAATTGTAAATGAATAGGTTTATCTTAGGACTTGGCGTTTGCCTGACGCTGCTTGCCTGTGGAGGAGACTCCAAGAAATCTCTGACCGACTATGCCGACCCGACCATTGGCGGCGTGAGTGTCCTGTTAGAGACAACACGGCAGACCATGCATCTGCCTAACGAGATGCTGCGTTTCGTTCCTCTTCGCAGCAGTATGCTGGACGACTGGATAGAGGATTTTGCCCTGCAAATGCCTAACCATCGGCGGCACTGGGTGTTCGGATTCATGCCCTTCTGCACCTCTGACCCTGAGAGTGTGTGGTCAGCACCCGGAGTCTGCAATAACGAAGAGACACATCCCCATTACTACCGTGCCCAACTGGATGGTGTGACCTTTGAGTTTGCCCCTGCCAAGAAGAGCGGTATCATACGCATGACCTTCGACGGCGAGGGACAGCACACCATGCGCTTCCGTAGCCGCACTCCCTTCGGCTTCTACGACCACGAGGGCAATCGTGTGGTGACGGCTACTGCTGAGTTCGGACAGCCTGAATGCAAGGAAAACATGACGGTTTACCTCTATGCGGAATTCGACTGCGACATGCACGACATCCATCATCCTGGAGAGGATACGAAGCACCTGATGCTGACGGCAGACGATGGGGTGAAGGTTGTGACGATGCGCTACGGCATCTCGTATATCGACATACAGCAGGCACGGGACAACATGGAGCGTGAAATCCCAGCGTTCGACTTCGACCTCGTAAAGCAAGATGCCAAGAGGACTTGGGAGAAGCGGTTAGGACAGATTGAGGTGAGCGGCGGCACGGAAGCACACAAGCGCACGTTCTACACCGCCCTCTATCGTTGCTCAGAGCGTATGGTGGATATCAACGAGTATGGACGCTTCTTTAGCGCATGGGACCGCAAGGTACATGAGTCAGAGGAGCCATTCTATGTCGATAATTGGCTGTGGGATACCCATATTGCATTGGAGCCGCTGCATACCATTTTGAACCCAGATATGGAGTTGCGGAAGATAAACTCCATCATCGAGATGTACAAGGAGAGCGGCATCATGCCTCGCTTCGCCCTGACTTCGGGTGAATGGGCTGCTATGACGGGCAACTTTGCCGCTGTCTGGATGATGGATGCTTGGGCAAAGGGACTGCGCTTCGACTTGGAAACCGCCTACGAAGGCTTCCGGAAGAACTCGCTGGAACGCACCATGTTGCCCTGGCGTACAGGACCTGCAACACCGCTTGATACTTTCTACAACGCCCACGGCTACTATCCTGCGCTACAGCCAGGAGAGCCTGAGACCATCCCAGAGGTTGACCCCAACTGGGAGCGCAGGCAGAGTGTATCCGTAACCACCGTCAATAGCTATTCCGACTGGTGTATCGCCCAGATGGCAAAGATATTGGGCAAGACGGAGGACGAAAAGCTGTTCACCGAACGCTCCAAGTTTTACAGGAACGTCTTCCGCACAGACCGTGGCATGATGTGGCCCAAGGATGACAAGGGCGACTGGATGGAGCCTTTCAACCCATTACACGACGGACGGGCATACTTCACGGAGAACAATGCCTACATCTTCAATTGGGACGTGAAGCACGACCTGGAAGGACTGTTTGCTTTGATGGGCGGCAAGGAGAAGGCTGAGGCCAAATTAGACGAGCTGTTCCACATGGGGGTAGGCACGGCCAAGTTCCGTTTCTATAACGTGCTGCCCGATGCCACAGGACTGATGGGCATGTTCCAGATGGGCAACGAGCCAAGTTTCCATATTCCTTATATATATGACTACGTGGGTGCGCCTTGGAAGACGCAGAAGTACATCCACAGCCTTATTGACACCTACTTCATTGACTCCTATCTGGGTATGCCGGGCGATGAGGACGGTGGCGGTATGTCGGCTTTCGTAGTGTTCTCTATGATGGGATTCTTCCCCGTTACCCCTGGCACTACCACATACGCCATCGGTAGCCCGTTCTTCGAGAAAACCACACTCCACCTGCCTGACGGCAAGACGTTCACCATAAAGGCAAAGGACATCTCGGCAGAGAACAAGTTCATCCAGAGTGCCAAACTGAACGGCAAACCCCTGACAGAGCCCTTCCTCACTCACGAACAACTGACGGCAGGAGGCACGCTGGAACTGCAGATGGGCAACAAACCGAAAAAGTGAATAGTTTTTGCCGCATTAAATTGTCGTAATAACGTAATATCGTAATAACGAAATAAAACTCATATATCATGAAACGTAGTGAAATTAATCAGATTCTGCGCGAAGCCAAGGACTTTCTGGCATCACGGCAGTTTGTATTGCCCGAATGGGCAGAGTGGAGCCTCAATGAATGGAAGGCTAACCGCGAGAAAGTAGATTACATCGTAGAACGCATGCTGGGGTGGGACATCACCGACTTCGGGTCGGGCGACTTCATGCGCTGTGGTCTCTTCCTGTTCACTATCCGCAACGGCAAGTATGGCGTAGATAAGAAACCATACGCAGAAAAGATTATGATTGTGGAGGAGAATCAGGAGACGCCTATGCACTTCCATTGGTCGAAGATGGAGGACATCATCAATCGCGGTGGCGGCAATCTGGTCATCGAACTTTACAATGCCGACAAGGATGAGCAGTTTGCAGATACTCCAGTTCATTACCGTATCGACGGCATCGAGCACACGATGGAGCCAGGTGGAAAGGTCATTCTGCGTCCTGGACAGAGCATCTGCATGGAGCAATACCTGTATCACCGCTTCTACGGTGAGCCTGGCAAGGGCAAGGTAATGGTGGGTGAGGTCAGCCAGTGCAACGATGACACCACCGACAACCGTTTCTACAATCCCGTAGGCCGCTTCCCGGAGATTGAGGAAGACGAGGCTCCCCTGCACCTTCTCTGCTCAGACTACACGAAGTTCCTCATCTAATTTATAATTCATAAATAGTTATGGTTGTTCGAATCAGCGGAGTAGGGTGCTGTCTGGTGGACCGCATCTATGATAGGGTGGATTTTACGTCGGAAACGTTCCGCAAGTATTTGAGTAAGAAGGCTGGCGATGGCGGACTGGAACCAGGCAAACTGACCTTCGAGGAAGAGTTGGAACATTTTGCCGGAGAATCGTTCGCTTCTGACATCCTGCCGTCTCTTACCGAAGGACGCGAGCCTCAGAAGGAGAACATCGGCGGTCCCTGCATTGTAGCGCTTATCAACGCTGCTCAATTGGCTTGGCGCGAGAGTACAGTCAGCTTCTACGGTTGTAGGGGCGATGATAAAGTGGGCATCGACCTGCTGGAGAAACTGTGTCAGACTCCCGTGGATTTGAGCCATTTCCGCATACAAAAGGAGAGTGAGACGGCTTCCACAAGCGTGCTCTCTGACCCTAACTATGACAATGGACACGGTGAACGTACCTTTGTCAATACCATTGGCGCATCTTGGCACTATTTGCCTGAGGAAGTAGATGCCAGCTTCTACGACTCGGAAATCTGTGTATTTGGTGGTACAGCCCTTGTGCCCCGCATCCATCAGGGACTGAGCACGATGCTCAGAAAAGCGAAAGAGCACGGCAGCATCACCGTTGTCAACACCGTCTATGACTTCCTCAACCAGAAGAAGAATCCAGAGCAGCGGTGGCCGATGGGCGACTGCGATGAGAGCTACCGCTACATAGATTTGCTCATCGTTGACCATGAAGAAGCGCTTCGTCTCAGCGGGTGCCGTGATATTCCATCATCCATTGCCTTCTTCCGTGAGAATGGCGCAGGAGCAGTGCTGGTCACTAATGGTGCGCACGATGTCTATCTGTGGGCGGACAGCCCCCTCTTCGGAAAGGTTGATGAGCAGACCATGCCTGTTTCTGCAGCTGTCGGTGAAGCTCTGAAGCAGGGTAGAAAAGGCGACAGTACGGGTTGTGGCGACAATTTTGCTGGCGGCGTTATCGGCTCGCTGGCAAGGCAGATGGCAGAGGAGAATTCTCTTGACTTGAAAGATGCCACCCGTTGGGGCATCGTCTCAGGCGGTTTTGCCTGCTTCTACTACGGCGGTACCTACTTCGAACAAGAGGGGGGCGAGAAACTCACCCTCCTTCAAGAACTGTATGACCAGTATTAGTCTTTAGTCAATCATCCGCTAACTGCCTATCAATCCTCAAGGTAATATACAACGGTTGTAACCACGCGGATGTTCTTTAGCCACGGAGTGTTCTGATCGCGGTCGTCGATGCTGAACTGCCCTTGGTCAGCTGTCTTAATCTTGCCCAACTCGCTGTTGGAGTCGTTTGCAAACTGCTCGGCTGTCTTACGAGCGTTCTTGGTGGCCTCGGCAATCATCTCGGTCTTAATTTCGTTTAGTCCCGTGAACTCATAGCTTGCTATTGAACCTTCATCGTACTCGCCGGCTACTATGGTAACGCCTTGTCGCATCAGTTCAGCTTGCTTGCTTACAAGTTTGCGTACCAAATCCACATTTTTGCTCACAACCGTGACAACGCAGTTGGCCTTGTAGCGATAGCGTACTTCCTCGTTGCTATAGCTCATATTGGCTTGTTGATCTATCATAGCTGGTGGTGCTATGGAAATCTCATCGTCTTTCAGTCCATTATTTTTCAGGAAGGCAACAACGGTGCTCGTATTCTTCTCAATGCGATCATAGAGTTCCACCGGATTGTTCCCCAGTTCTTTGAACTTCAGGGGCCAGGTAACCTTGTCTGCCTTCACTTCTTTTTCGCAAAGTCCTTTAGCTGTAACGGTACGGTCCATTTCCTTGAACTTTACCATACCCTGTTTGATGGCTCCTCCAGCCAGAAAGAGTCCAATGGCAAGAATCAGAGCCTCACCAACATACTTAAACTGAACGTTTTTCATAATCTCTTTGTTTTATTCTGTTTTCAGATGACAAAATTACAGATAAGCATGTAAAAAGCAAAAAAAAAGTTTGTTTTTCTTTTCATTTCTTTTGTACTTCCCTCAACATTCCTTAACTTTGTCGCAGATAAATAATAATAGAATGAATGACTAACCATAAAAACTATCAGCAATGAAACAGAAATTACTTCTTTCGCTTTTCTTGCTACTCACGGTAACAGGTGTATGGGCGCAGGATGAAAACGCAGCTTTCTATATTTACCAGAACGATGGGCACTTTAACGGCTTCTTCTATGACGAGGTACTGAAGATGTCTTACTCCAAAATAGATACCGCAGGGCGTGAGTATGATGTTTTCATGACGCAGGAGGTTGTAACGGCCGACTCCACCTACCGCATCATGCTTTCTGCCATCGACAGCATAGGCTTTGTACAGCCGGAGGTGAAGTTTAATCCAAGGCTTCGCAGGGTTGATGAGCAACCATACGGTATCAGTTGGAACGAACATGATAACTTGTTTGGTGTATATGTGCCAAATTCGCTTGGTGTGACTGAAGACGAATTACCGCATGTAGGCGACGTATTTGTCAATTTTGATCCGGAAGAAGGATGGTCGGGTAAGGTGGTAAGCATCACCAAGGTTTACAGTGACGAATATGAGACAGATTACCACGTGCAGTGTGAACCCATTACAGATATCACCGATATCTTCCATCAGTTTGTATCTGTAGAGCAATACGGCTACGATGAGCAAGGTAACATGGTGCGCAGACGTGTGGCTGGCAAACCTGAGATGAACGTTGGAACGTTCGTGAAGAAACGGGCGGAAGGCAACTGGGAAGGTGACCTCTTTAACTTTTCAATCAATGGCTACATACCGCTATATGATCAAGCCGACAAGGTGATTGCTATCAATCCTTCCATTGAAGGAAAGTTGCACCTGAAGACGGAGTGGAACCTTTCATTATTGGGCGACAAGCACATCAGCATCTTTACCAAGCTATACTACGGAATTGGCTGCGGATTTTCAATAGACGGTAAGTTCGCCGACCTATTCCCCGCAGAATTGGGCAAGTTTACGTCGTTACCCATACCTGCCAATGCCCCTTTATTCTATCTCGACATCACCCCTGATGCATTCCTGAAGGCTGAGGCCCACGTTAATGCCAAACTGGTATCGCCCAAATTAAAGGGAGCATTTTGGTCGAAACTGGACATCGATAACTGGATTCCATTCCTGGATACGGGCTTCGGTAACTCTGACGGTGAACCCGACGAGCCAGACGAAGATAATCCAGTGGAACTGAAGATGTCTATCAACGGAATGATTCACACTGGTATGCTCTTCCCCCTCAAGTTGAAGAGTCTGCCTGTTATAGGCAAGTTCTTCAGCGCTTCAATTGGTGGCCACTGGTTTGTGGGACCAAAGATCGCTGCTGACTTCACACTTGATTTGACAAACCTTCCTTGGCACGACGTGGCTACCTATAATCAGTTGAAGAACATTACTTTGTCACTGCACATGCTTGATGCCGACTTTGAGGTGAAGGGTAACTTTAAAACGTACTTCACTGGCGAGAAAGAAGTAACGCTGGCGGATGGCGGTGTGAGCATCATCCCGCCTATTGATGCCAGGATTGTACCAGAATTTGGTGAGACGGCCGACTATACAGCCAAAAGAAAGATTGGAGAGAAAGAGCGTAATTGCCGCATCATTGCCTTTAAGCCCACAGGCTTTGTTATCAAGCCTGTAGATGTGGGTGTCGATCTGTTCGACGTAAAGGATGACGGTACCATCGACTATGATGAGGGACAAGAGGGTGGCTATAGAATGTACTACCATTTTGCCCAACTGTTTGGACAACCATTGGAAAAGGAAAAGTGGCCAGAGTTCGTACTCCCCTATGTAGTAGGCAGAATGACCCAAAGAGCCGGAAAGAAGAGGGCTGTACCTTTCGTTGTATTAGGCGGAACCAAATTCTATACCCCTAACACCTACGATTTTGAGACTGAAGGAATGTTTACCGCAACAGGCAACACGTTTGAGGTAAACTATGACGGAACCGTTAAAAAAGAAGTCTGTCTAATAGGATATATCGATTACATCAACCAATGGACAGGAATTATTTCTGATGGAGGACGAGTTTTTTTAGATTACTTCTCGACTAATTTCCTTAAAATGAGCGGTCCTGCTATGGCCGGAGATAAGAATGTGTTTAGGACAATAGTGGATATGGAGAAGTTCCGTAAGAACTACAGTCCAATAGATACGATGAAGTATGAAGAGACACTTGCCTTGCACAAGAAGATAGACGAAGAAGAAACCATTGATGCGCCATTCAGCATGAACATACATGTGCTGCCCAACCAGAAGGAAAACCCCGTATTGAAATCGCTTAAGGTTGACACCCATAAATTACCTGGTGTTTTAGACATCACGCTAGAGAATCCTGATGCTACCATTACAAGATTCTCACGGAAAGAGAACGATGTGCTGAAAGGCGGATGGCACGTGGAAATTAACAATGAGAATGTGAAAGCCTCTTTCGACCTTGAATGTATAGTAGGAATAAAGAATGCATTCCACGTAACAAACGGCACTATTTCATTCTCTAAATCATTCACAAGTGAAGAAGAAGGAAAAGTGTATAGTGTTTCTGGAAATGGCACGCTGGATGGCATCCATGAGAATTATCATCCCTACGATGATTACAGATTTGAAAAACAGTTTGCCATTGAAGACCTCACAATTGGTACCTACAAAGAAAGGCGGGGAAACACCGTTATAGAGACAGAAGATATAAAATGCGACATTTTGCTAAACTTTAGCTTCTAAACGGCAACATCTACCCCTTTTCAGGGGAGAGGGGAGGATAAATCGCTATTTAAAGGGGGAAGTTTGCTTTTTGCTTTTCTTTGTGATTCGGATGGGGCTCGAACCCATGACCCGCAGCTTAGAAGGCTGCTGCTCTAATCCAACTGAGCTACCGAACCAACCTCTTTATGAGTTTAGCGGGTGCAAAGATACAACAAAAAATGAAGAATGAAGAGTGAAGAGTGAAGAATTTTTATATTTAATATGATTTTTATATATTTCACCCCAAAAATCCACTCCTCCCTAACATCTAACATCTAACGCCTAACGTCTAAAGCCTAAAGTCTAAGGTCTATATCTTCTTAGCTTTGAAATTTGTTATCTGGCTGCCGAAGCACCCAGTTTTCTGTAGTGGGAAGACGAGGGTACGGACATAATTGTATGTTTTGTCTTTAGCGTAGAAACGCTTTTCTATATCTAATTCCTGCACCAGTTTGCCATCTACGTAGAGCGTTGTGCTACGATTGGTGCCCTTGATGCTAATGTGCTCCTTCTTACCAGGTTTCCCCTTGTGCCTGAAGGTGTACAGATAGCCGTCCCTTGAGAAGCCCAACCATCCGCCTATGGGGTCAGCAAGCCAAACACGTGAGTATGGATTCTCCAACAACAGGGTGCCTATTGATTCGGCTGCCCAGAGGATGTCGAAATCAACCTGATAATCATATCCTATCTGAGCCTCATCGCTGGGGTGTATAATGGTTTCCGGCTTTAGATTTTCCAATTCTATCTGCGTATTTCCTAACTGGTTACACTTGTATCCTTCGCCTAATACTTTACGTTGGTTGTCCCAAGCATTGTATCCAACCGTATCATTAACAGCATGCCAAGTCTTCTCCGATATGATTTGAACTGCGGGAACCATACGGTGATGAATATCTCCTACGGAAATACCATTATAGCAAATGTCGTTCCAGACGCAGAACATACCGCCATGAATCTGTGGGTCGCGTTCGGGGAATATTTCGCCGGCTATATTGGCAGGTGTCCACTGCTCGTATAAGGTCTTACAGTTCAGGTAGTCAAAATAATACCCCGCAGCTGGAATAATATAAACCTGACGACTGGGAACGGTAATCATTTGGTATCCCAGATCATGCATGTTACGAGGATTGGCATAACCGTTGTACCACATTTCCATCATTACGTTCTCCACCTTAACGGGTGTTGTACCTTTGGCATGGGTAAGCTGCCCCCAAAAGACAGCCTGTTTTCCGTAACTTTCTACTTCGCGGATAAGGTGGTCAACCAGTTCACGGAAAAGCTCAACAACTTCCTTATCCTTGTTGCTGTATTCATCTACACCGATGTGCATACGCGGACAGCAGAATACAGGGTCAGGTCCACCCAGATACTCGGCATAGAGACTGTCCAGGAAAGGTCTAACAGCTGGATTACGCAATTCCAGATGATTGGCACCGTAATCCTTACTGCCCAAAGATGGACGATAGTGCGAAAAGCATAGGGAATGTGAGGGAGAATCTATTTCCGGGATAATTTCTACGCCCATCTTTTGTGCATAGAGGATGAAATCGTGAAATCCCTTCTTGGTGTAATAACCATCCTTAGCGGTCAATTCGGGGAAGAAGTCGCTCTGGATGCGGAAGGCAGCGTAGGTCTCGTCCCAGTTATCGTTGTAGTAACGGTGCGAACCACAGTCGTTTAGATGCACCTGCAACGTGTTCATTTTATAATATGACATCAACTCAACTATGGAGTAGAGGTAGGAGAGGGGGATGTACTTACGCCCAACATCTATCATCGCGCCACGAATTGAATAAGCAGGCGTATCGGTAATGATGCCGCAGGCTAAAGGCTTTCCCTGAACTTTCAGTTGTTGCAGCGTTTGGATGCCCCAAAGAACACCCTGTTCTGTTTGTGCCTTTATTGTAATGCCCTTTGGGTTAGTTATCAGTTGATAACCTTCTTTGCCCAGTTTCTCATTCTTGCAAAGTTGAAGACTGACAGAACCTCTTTTGCTTTGCGTAACTGGAAGATTTCCCATGAAGCCCGACAAATACTGAGCTTCGTCTTGCAATGTGGCATCGCTGTATGCAATGTCTGTCAAGTTGTTCCATTGTAGAACTCCCTTTGCGGGCTTCCAGTTCTCTATGGCTGGTACGACGAACGGTTTTTCCTGAGCAGAAACAACCGTGTATGCCAAAAGCGAAAAAAATAATAATAAGTTCTTTTTCATTTCATTTAATTCTAACGCATTCTCTTTTTTGCAGTATAATGAAAAAAAAGTGTCCCGTCTATTTCTAAAGTCTAACGTCTAAAGTCTAACGTCTAAATCTTCTTAGCTTTGAAGTTCGTGATTTTGCTGTTAAAAACGCCAGTCTTCTGTAGCGGGAAGACAAGGGTACGGATGTAGTTGTATTGTTTCTTTTCGCTGGCAAAACGCCTTTCTATGCCTAATTCCTGTACCAGTTTCCCATTTACCAAAAGTGATGTGCTGCGATTTGTTCCTTTTATGGTGATGTGTTCCTTTGCACCAGGGCGACCTTTGTGTTGGAAAGTATAAAGGTAACCGTCACGTGAAAATCCTAGCCATCCGCCTATTGGATCTGCGAGCCAAACTCGAGCATAGGGATTCTCCAACAACAGGGTGCCTGTTGGTTCGTCTGCCCAAGTGATGTCGAAATCTACCTGATAATCATAACCTATCTGTGCCTCATCGCTTTTGTCGATAATGGTGTTGGCTGGTAGTGCCGGCATGTCTATCTGAGTGTTTCCTAATTGGTTACACTTATATCCTTCACCTAATACTTTACGTTGTTCGTCCCATGCAGCATATCCGATGGTGTCGTTGACGGCGTGCCATGTTTTTTCGGATATGACTTGAACGGCAGGGAAGACACGGTGATGTATGTCGCCGACAGAGATACCATTACCACATATATCATTCCATACTGCAAACATACCGCCCGAGATTTGCGGATCACGTTCCTCAAACTTCTGTTTGCCAATCTGTGCCGGTGTCCAACGCTCGTAAAGGTTTTTGCAGTTCAGGTAGTTGTAATAGTATCCAGCCTCAGGGACTATATAGACTAATCCGTCAGGAATGCTTACCATCTGGTAGCCCTGTGCCTTCATGTCTTTTGGGTCGGCGTAGCCATTGTACCACATCTCCATCATTACATTATCAGACTTCACGGGTGTCTCGCCCTTTGCATGTGTAAGCGACCCCCATAGAACAGCCTGCTTGCCAAAACTCTCTACGTGACGGATCAGATGGTCGGTTAGTGAACGGAAAAGCTCTACAACCTCTTTATCCTTATTGCTGTATTCATCTGTTCCAATGTGCATACGAGGACAGCAGAATACAGGGTCTGGGCCGCCGAGATGCTCTGAATAGAGACTGTCCAGGAAAGGAATAACCGCAGGGTTGCGGAGGTTCAGATGGTCTGCTCCGTATTCCTCGCAAGCCAATGAGGGTCGGTAATGCGTGAAGGCCAGCGAGTGTGCAGGAGCATCAAACTCGGGGATAATCTCCACGCCCATCTGCTTGGCATAAATGATGAAGTCATGGAACCCTTTCTTGGTGTAGTAGCCATCTTTGGCAGTTAAGCCTGGGAATAGTTCGCTTTGAATACGGAAGGCAGAGTAAGTCTCGTTCCAGTTACCGTGGAAGTAATCGCGGAATCCGTTATCGTTCAAATGTACCTGCAGGGTGTTCATCTTATAATAAGAGAGTAGATTGACCAAACTGTAGAGGTAGGAGAGTGGAATGTACTTACGCCCCACATCAATCATGAATCCACGCAGGGGATAAGCAGGCGTATCGGTAATGGTGCCGCACGGTAAAGGTTTGCCCTGTACGTGTAATTGCTGTAGGGTCTGTATTCCCCATAATACACCTTGTCCTGTCTGTGCCTTGATGGTAATTCCTTTAGGTGTAATTGTCAGCTGATAGCCTTCGTTTCCTAACTTCTTATCCTGACAAAGTTGGAGTGTAACAGCACCTTTTTTCTCTGTTGTCAGTGGAATGTTCCCTAAGAAGCCGGACAAATATTGCGCCTGACTTTGCAAAGTTACGTCGTTAAAGGAAACGTTTGTCAACAGATTCCATTGCAGTTCGCCCTTTCCAGCCTTCCAGTTTTCAATGGCAGGTACGGTAAAGGGCATGTTCTGAGCAGATGTGATGGTACATGTCAGAACACTAATGAGTACTAAGAGTTTTCTTTTCATAATATTATGTTGATTTATGCTTTTTGTTTTCATTCTATTTACCTTCCACATAGTAGTTTGAAATCACAGTTTGCACAGTCCTTCACCTCGGGCGTCTGTGTGAAGTTGCAATCAGGTGAGAATATCTGTTCCACCACATGGGTCAGCCCCTCCAGAAACTCATCGGCTAAAGGAGCGAAATCCTCTATAACCTCTTTGTTTATGGTAAGTGTGGGATTGTAGTCTTCTTTGTACGCCTTTCCCGGATAGAAGAGAGCAGGTACCAGCGGCTGTCGGGGCTTGTCGTTCTTAAGCACAGCGTATGAATATAGGAAGGCTTGTAGGAAATAGCCCTCATGCCTTCCGGCTGTATTGGTTACCTCCGACAGTTCCTTGATGCTGGGCATGTGATATCCTGTCTTGTAATCTACAACCCGAATGCGTCCATCCATCTCATCCAGACGGTCTATGCGTCCGCCGGTAATGATATTTAATTGATGAGTTGTTATTTGTTCATTATTAATTGTTAATTGAACATTAAACATACGGTCGGTTTCTGTTGCTATAATGCGGAAGGGCGCATGGTGCAGGTCATATCGTAGAAGATTGGTGAGGTACTGCATGAGCACCTTGCGAATGATGATAAGCTCACCTGTGTATTGATTGCCCGGACAGACACCTTTGCAAACCATCTTCCAAGCTTCATTGGTTCTTTCCCATCGGTCGGCAGGATGGAAATAGATGGTATCAAAGACAATGTCCAGAATAGGGCCGATAAGTCTTTCTTTGTCATTTAGCAGTTCGGAAAGTGTATTCCTTTGTATTATATTGCTGCCTGTGCGTTGAATAATGCGTTTGTAAATGAACTCTGCCGTATCGTGAAAGATATCTCCGATTAGCGGTGCGTTAAGTCCTTCCTGCGGATCTGTATCGGCTCTCAGGCCGGAGATGTGTGAGAGGAAGAACTTCAGCGGACACGTTATATACGTATTGATAGCAGAGGGGCTCAGAGGAATGGCCTTTTCTCCGCTGGTGTTGATATCATAGCGCTGCAGCATACGTTGCAGTATCTCTTGTGTCTTGGGTACAGAAAACTCTTGTGTATCCTGTATATTTGTATCACTGCGAAGCCAGAGCGTACGGATGGGAATGTCTGTCTCTGCCAGCATTTGGCGAAGGAAACGCGACATCTCGTGACGGGTATTACCTACGCAGTTTTCGTTATAGACACACGTCAGATGCTCTGTGCGTTGAATAAGCCTGTAGAAGTAATAAGAGAAGACCGCAATACGATGACGTGGTGTTGTCAATCCGAATGCTTCGCGTATGTTGGCAGGAATCATGGTATTACCCTGTGTGTTGCGCGGCAACATACCTTCCTCTACCGACAACATGAGCATATGCGAGAAGTCCAGACAACGTGTCTCCAGCACGCCCATTACCTGAAGTCCGTGGGCAGGTTCGCCGTGAAAAGGAATATTGGTGCTGCACAACAGGCTTCTCAATAGGCGGCGCAGAGTGATGTGCTGTATGCAGAGCGAATTTGCTTCCCGGGTTGTCAGTTGCAAGAACTTGGTGAGGATGCGATGTGTTTGGAAGATAGCTTCAATGTACAGTTGCTCATAGACATCAGGCTTCTTAATCTGTGAGAAATGCAAGCCAGACTTCTCCACCATCTCTATTAAATAGGTTAGGAGCTGAGCATTATCCGTTGCACGATATTGCAGCCATTGCTCTTCCTCAACGAACGAAGCATATACATGATGTTGCACAACCTGCACAAAGGGAAAGCGGAAACGTTGCTGTGCAAGGTCGAACCCGTCTGTCTGTAATGCCAGTAAAGCCATTACAAAACTGTATATAGGGGCATCGGTAAGCGGAAAGCCCATCGTGATGTTTACGCTACCGGTTTGTTCAGGCAGGGCGTGCAGAACAGGTTGCAGCAGTCCCTCGTTACATAGGACGACAGCCCCTCTTTTCGCTTCAGCTGCCACGGATGACAGCCAAGTGTTTGTGTAGCGTGCCGCTGCATTGTCCGTGTTACAGGAAATGAATGTTACATCTTGCAAATGCATCAGGTTATCGTACTCATCCTTGTTTAGTGCACAAGGAAAATCGCTAAGGTTCTGTCGCATAAAGATGCCCGCCTCGTGTTCGGGGTTCTCAACATAATAACTGTCGTAGTCCCAATAGAAAAGCGCCTTTCCCTGTTTCTGAATGGCCTTCATAAGTGTTTTCTCCACATCGTTGAGGACATTGAATCCTGCAAATACTATGGCTTGCCGCTTTTCCAAAAAGGATGTGAGGGCCGTCTCGTCTTCTTTAAGCCGCTCTGTTACGCTGCGAAAGATAGCACCCTCATATACAGCCCCCTCTTGCATCTGCTGTTTGCGCAGTTCCGTGTACATCTCGTACATCCTGGACCAGACGTTAAGAAATCGTTCTTTTATCACAGAATTGCCTTCTGCAGAAAAGTGATGGAAGAAATGCTGCAAAGTAGATTTCTGCTCGTCAGTCAGATAGTCCAGTGACTCTAACTGCATCAGTTCATAGACGTTTGAGAAGATAGCCTTGGCATCGGCAAGGTGCTTGTCAACATCGTCAAAGTCCGACAGGATGATTTCTCCCCAACTCCAGAACTTATCCAGCGAATACTCCTCTTGCATCTCTTCCTTGAGAATGGTCTTGCAGAATATTTGGTATAGTGAAACGATGCTGTTTATGGGGTCGGCTTTTACAAAGGGCGAAAGGCTATAGAACAGGTCGCTCATGGTAATGTATCGTGGAGCCCAGACCGGAGTCTCGCTAGCAAGAGCCAGCTCCTGATTAAGGAAAAGACTGGCACGTTTGCCGGGAAAGACCACCGTTACATTGTGCATGTTGCTGCCAAAACGCTTCAGAAGGTCGTTGGCTACTAATCCGAGAAATGTTTTCATGCCTTTACCTCCTCTGTTTTACCTGAATAAATATACCAGAGATAACCCTCTACCTGTTTTTCAGGGTACATGGAACGCATCAGTTCTTTGTATGCCTGTACCTGGGTGTGGTGCTCCGTTTCGGGTCGTCCGAACTTAAAGTCTATGACAGTGATTTTGTTGCCGTTGATGATAACGCGGTCGGGGCGCAAGGTAAAGGGTTCGCCTGTCTCTTTGTTGATGCTGGTGATGCTGCACTCATTGAACACATGGTTGTCGGGTTGGAACCATTGTGCAATCCTGGGGTTTGAGAAACCTTTTTTCAGTCTGCCTATTACCACATCCAGCAGTTTGCTGTCAGTTATGATTCCTTCTGCCATACAGCGATTAAGAGCTTTCTGAATCTGCCCAGCGTGTTCTATCTGACTGAGTACATAGTGCATAATCTTACCTACCTCCAGATAGGTCTGCTGCCCGCTTTCTGTTGACTCCTCTGTACCCAAACCGCTGATGAATTTGCGTGACTGGTTGCTCTGCATAAACTCCAGTGTTGGTGCGTTGGAGGTCATTGCTACAGGAAGGGCATCGTTTTCGGCGTGCGTACTTTTCATACGGTTCTTGTGTTCCTCATGCTCTTCTTTACGTGTTGAAACGGGCGTTCCCAACTCGTATGTTAGGATTCCCGGCTCCTGGGAAGACAACTGTACGCCAACCCGTATAAGGTCTCCGGCTATTGAGACGGTATTTCCCTTTTCTGCTGTCAGTCCCCATACAAACAAATTACTCTCGGCACGTGTGAAGGCCACATACATCATGTTAAGGGCATCCACACGCCGTTGCAAGTGCTCCTCGTTGTAATCGGGAGCGAAGTCGGACTGCTGCATGTTTTTGTTCGCGCTGATGGGCAGTGAGCCAAGTGCATTGTACGGCTGCTTTTCTGCCTGACACCAAATCGTATCATCGTTACGGTCTTTTTCTATGGTCCAGTCCATATAGGGAAGCAGTACGGTATGGAACTGCAAGCCCTTGCTCTTGTGAATGGTAAGGATGCGTATTCCATCCACTTCACCTGCAGGGATAGCGCGATTGTGGTTACTCTCTTCCCATGCTTTCAGGAAAGTGTGAATGTCCGACGGGTTGGTGCGTAGATGGTTTTGCAGTTCGTCCATAAAAGTAAAGATATATGTGTCCTGTCCTGGGATTTTGTTTAATTGGAAAATCTGGTACAGGCGTTCGCAGAGCAGATAAAGCGGCAACTGTGAAAGTTCTTCTTTATGTTTCGAGAAAGCCTCTGGCAACAGGTCATCGGGGCTGGCGGTCGCCACATCCAGCATTGGAAGCGTTTGCTTCAGCACGTCGCTGTGGTAGTGCATCACCAGGTAGCGCTCAGGAACTTGGTTCAGCTTTTTTTTGTCGTTCAGCACATACAGGGCTGCTACCAGCATCTGGACGGCCACGCTGGATTCCAGCAGGAAAGCCTCGTCGCTGACAAGCTTTATTTCCGGTGCCAGCTGATGGAACCAATTGAGCAGGCTCTCTGCATTGTCCTTCTTTCGAACCAGGATGGCAAAGTCCTGTGTGGTAAGTCCGTTCTGCATGAGGCTTCTGATACGTGTTATCATATCAGTTATCATACGCTCTTCATAATCTTCAGGCGTACTGTTACCGCTCTTTGTGTATAGCGTTACGCTTGCGTAGCCTTCATCCTTGGTCTGATAGGTAAGTTGCTCAACGTCGCTGTAAATGTCCTTCAGGCTGAAACGTGCATTTGGCTCTATGTCGTCAAGTGCTTTGGCTGCGAGTGGGAAGAAAGCATTATTAAAATCAATTACTTTCTTTTTGCTTCGGAAGTTGTAGCGCAGTTCCTTTTCTTTTGGCGACAGGTTGGCAAGTTCCTTCTTTACGTTTTTCAGGATAGCCCAGTCACCGTTTCGCCATCGGTAGATGCTCTGTTTAATGTCACCAACCAGCAGGTCGTTTCCGCCTGTCGATTGGTTTTCCAACAGCAGCACCTTGAAGTTATTCCATTGCTGCCGGCTTGTATCCTGAAACTCATCAATCATAACGTTATGGAACTGTGCGCCTGTTTTCTCAAATACAAAGGGCGCATCTGATTTGTCCACCAGCTTGCTCAGCAGGGTGGGGGTCTTGCTCAGGTTGAACTGGTTGTTCTCGACATTGATGGTATTGGCTTCCTGTTCAATGACATTGAGAAGTCGCAGCGGATTCAGGTAGCGTATGGACAGTTTTGCCGTGTTGATAGACACGCAGCTTCTCTCGTAAAGCTGCAGTAGTTCTGCAAGTTCTGTCTGTATTTCTTGTGCTTCGGCTATCAGAACGGGGTCGTTCTTGTCTTTTGCCTTCAACATCACCTCATAGTTGTCAACTGCCTTGTAGATGGTATTTGAGGCACTTTCTGCTTTCTCGCTTCTGACAAGGTTCAGGAAACTCAGGTAAATCCGTCCGTTACTGATGCGGTCAAAGTTCAACGTCTTTTCGTTGACAGATGTTTCAAATGCATCCGCCCTTTCGTTAAGTTGTGACCTACAGCTGTTGATAATGGCGTGCATCTCTTTCTTAAAGGCAGCCATTTCCTTCGAGTCGGAGATTTTCTCGCGTTCCTGTGCCGAGCGGTTCTGGAAAGCTTCCTCAAAGATGCAGCGGGCAAATCTCTTTACCATTCCGGCAATGTTCCATCGTTCGCCGTTCTGAAGCTGTTCCTCCACGTAATCCATTATCCACTCCTGTACGTCCTTGCGGTTCTGCATATTCTCGATGACTCTGTCCACAGATCTTGAAATCACTTCGTCGTTGTTCAGCTCCACTTGCAGGTTGGCGGTTAACCCCAGTTCGTGAGCCAGGTTGCGCAATATGCTCTGGAAGAAAGAGTCTATGGTTTCAACGCGGAAGTATGTGTAGTCATGTAGGATGGCACTCAGGGCCTCTGCCGCACGCTTGCGTATCACCTCTTCGCTCATCTTCTCGTGTAGTTCTTCCAGTCTTTTCTGAATAATCCTCAGATAGCCGTCACTATCCGGGATATTGTGCGAAAGGCCGTATAAAGTCTCCAAGATGCGCTCCTTCATCTCGGCAGTTGCCTTATTGGTAAAGGTAACGGCCAGTGTATGCTCGAACTCCTTTCCGCCTTTCCGCAGCAACAGCAGGATGTATTCCACCGTAAGTGTGAAAGTCTTGCCTGCTCCTGCCGAAGCCTTATATATAGATAATGTACTGCTCATCAAGAGAAATGTATTTGATTTTTGCAAAGATACGTTTTTTATTCGTAACTTTGCACCGCAAAACCAAAAATTATCGAATAATGGCAGGATATATTGTTGAAGATACGAAGAAAATTACTACACAGAAAGTTATTCAGATGAAGAAGGATGGCAAGAAGATTGCCATGCTTACTTCTTACGACTACACAATGGCACAGATTGTTGATCAGGCAGGAATGGACATTATCCTGGTAGGAGACAGTGCCAGCAACGTTATGGCAGGAAATCTGACCACGTTGCCAATAACCATCGATCAGATGATTTATCACGCCCGCTGTGTGGCTCGCGGGGTAAAAAGAGCTATGGTGGTTTGCGATATGCCCTTTGGAACGTATCAGGTGAATCGTGATGAGGGTGTCCGCAATGCCATACGGATGATGGCCGAGACAGGTGTCGATGGCCTGAAGCTGGAAGGTGGAGAAGAGGTAATTGATACGGTAAGGGGCATTATCAATGCCGGCATTCCCGTTATGGGACATTTGGGGATGACCCCTCAGAGCGTTTATAAATTCGGAGGATATGGTGTCAGGGCAAAGGAAGAGGAAGAGGCCGCCAAGCTGATGAAAGATGCAAAATTACTTGAACAGGCAGGTTGCTTCTCTATTGTTCTTGAAAAGATACCTGCAACACTTACCCAGGAGGTGTGCAAAAGCGTTTCCGTTCCTGTGATTGGTATTGGTGCCGGAAGTGCTGACGGACAGGTGCTGGTGATACAGGATATGTTGGGTATGAATGACAGCTTCAAGCCCAAGTTCGTGCGCCGGTATGCACAGCTTCAAACTGTTATGAACGATGCCATTGGCCAGTACATAACCGAAGTAAAAAACGGTGATTTCCCCACAGAAGCATATTCTTACTGAATTTTTCATTTTTTCATTCTTTCATTTTTTTATTTTTTCATTTTTTAGTCATATCTTTGCAGCGTGCTACGCTAATTTAAAACAAAAAAGAAAATGAGCAAGAACATTCCGTACAAGATTTATCTCGAGGAAAGCGAGATTCCAACACAGTGGTACAACGTCAGGGCAGACATGAAGACCAAGCCTGCTCCGCTTATTAATCCCGGAACAGGAAAGCCTCTCACGTTGGAGGATTTGAACCCCATCTTCTGTGAGGATTTGAACAAGCAGGAACTGGACAACGAAACTCCCTATTTTGACATTCCAGAGGAGATACAGAACTTCTACAAAATGTATCGTCCTTCTCCTTTGGTACGTGCCTATTTCCTTGAGAAGGCTTTGGGTACGCCTGCCAAGATATATTATAAATTCGAGGGTAACAACACCTCTGGCAGCCACAAGCTTAATTCTGCCATTGCCCAGGCTTACTATGCCAAGAAGCAGGGACTGAAAGGCGTAACCACTGAGACAGGTGCCGGCCAGTGGGGTACGGCGCTTAGTATGGCATGTGCTTACTTTGGGCTGGACTGCCGTGTATATATGGTTAAGTGCAGCTACGAGCAGAAGCCTTTCCGCCGCGAGGTAATGCGCACTTATGGTGCAACCGTTACCCCTTCTCCCAGTCTCACTACCGAGGTTGGACGTAAGATTCTTGCCGACCACCCCGATACAACGGGTTCCCTGGGTTGTGCCATCAGCGAGGCAGTGGAGGCAGCCGTAACAAGTCAGGGCTATCGCTATGTGCTGGGTTCTGTGCTCAATCAGGTTCTTTTGCACCAGACCATCATTGGACTGGAGGCCAAGAAGTCTTTGGACAAGTACGGCATCAAGCCCGACATCATTATCGGCTGTGCCGGTGGCGGTAGTAACCTGGGCGGTTTGGTATCTCCCTTCATTGGCGAAATGCTTAGGGGCGAGGCCGATTACAAGGTGATTGCCGTAGAACCCGCTTCCTGCCCCAGCTTTACACGTGGTAAGTATGCATACGATTTCTGTGACACAGGTATGATATGTCCTCTTGCCAAGATGTACACCCTGGGAAGCCAGTTCATTCCCTCTGCCAACCATGCAGGCGGTCTTCGCTTCCACGGAATGAGCCCCATCCTCTCTCAGCTCTATCATGACGGACTCTTCGAGGCCCGTGCCGTAGAGCAGACTCAGGTGTTTGAAGCTGCAACGCAGTTTGCACGTGTCGAGGGTATCCTTCCTGCCCCCGAGAGCAGTCACGCCATCCGTGTAGCTATTGACGAGGCTCTGAAGTGCAAGGAAACTGGCGAGGAGAAGACCATCGTCTTTGGCCTTACCGGTACTGGTTACTTCGACCTCTATGCTTATGAGCAGTACAATAACGGCACTATGACGGATATTATCCCCAGTGACGAGGTTATTAAGGAGTATCTGGATAAGTTGCCTAAGGTTTAAAGCTGCAAAAATCGACGAGGCAGCACAACCGGTGTAGATATACGGCACGTCAGTGCCCCGCTACGGGGGTGCAGGCGTGCCGTTGCTATTAATCTCATAAACTTATCAACTATAAAAACACACAACAAGTTATGAAAAAAAGGATTCTATTCTTTGGGGCTTTCGTTGCCGTAATATGCAGCTATGCACAGGAGAAAAACTGTGCCACTCCATCAGACTTTGGAACAACCTATGTGACGAAGGGGGGATCTGTAAGGATTCCCGTAACCATCAACAATACGGGTTCCAACATCATTAAATCGATAGGCTACGTTATAACCAGAGATGGAGTGGAATCAGGACAGAAAAGCGCATCAACGGGAAACATTGCCGTTGGTGAGAGCGGTCAGGTTAACATTGTATTCCAGGCAGATTCGGAAGCCAGGAAGAGCCGCCAGACAATTACCATAACTAAGGTGAACAGTACGGCTAATACTTCTGAGGAGAAGAGTGCCACCGGCAGCATTGTTACTATATTGGAGAAACCCAAAGTGGTTCCCGTAGTCGAGGAATTTACGGGCACATGGTGCGGATGGTGTCCAATAGGGTTCGACGGAATGGAGCGGGCACATGAGACATTCGGCGACAAGGCTGCCCTGATAGCCATTCATTACAGCGATCCCATGCAGGTAAGTGATTTTTCTGATATCGTCGGCAGGGCAAGCAGCTTTCCCAGTGCCCTCATCGGCAGGGGAGCCGAAAGCTTTTATCCCTCTGCCAGTGAACTGAAGAAGCAGATAAACCAGGAGATACAGAACAAAGTGGCTCCCGCAAGTATGCAGGTAAGTGCAGAATGGACAAGTGCAACCCAGCGTATAATAAAGATTGTTACCAAGACCAAGTTCGTGTATTCCGACGATAATGCAAACCTTGCCATTGCATACGCCCTGACAGAAGACGGCATGACTGGAACGGAGTCAAACTGGGCACAGAGCAACTACCTGAGCGGTAACAGCAACTACGCCTCCAGCCTACCTTTCTGGTATAAGGCTTCCTCGAATGTTTTTGTGGAATTCAACCATGTTGGTGTGGCTGCATGGGAAATTGCTAATGGTATAGACGGTTCGGTCAATCCTGTCGTACAGGCCGGAGATGTGCAGGAATACACCTATAAGGCAAACATCGGCAGCAATACACTTATTCAGGACAAGTCGCGCCTGAAGGTCATTGCTATGCTTATAGACCGTGATTCGGGGACTATTGTCAATGCTGCCCAGACCACCATCACAGACTATGCAACTGGCGTTCAGGGCCTTACCACAGACGGCAACACCACATCCCATCATGGAGGGGAGATATATGACCTGAACGGACGACGAGTTGGCAATGGACAATTGAAAATGGATAATGGACAATTAAAGCCCGGAATCTACATCGTGAACGGTAAAAAGGTGATGGTTAAATAAACATTCGTCCTTTTTAACTCCCATGAGCGTAGCGAATTAACTACCATTTTTACTTCCTCTTTTACTCTTTCGTTTTCGTTACTAAAGTCTAAAGTCTAAAGTCTAAAGTCTAAAACGGTTATCGTTTTCGTAAATTTTTCACTTTTCACTCTTTCACTTTTCATTTTTATTCTGTATCTTTGCAACCCAAATAAAAGATAATAACAAATATTGTAAAGATATGGGCAAGAAATTTGCAGAACATAGCAAGCTGAATCTCAGCGAAGTTAACAAGGAGGTTCTGGAGCAGTGGAACGGTGAAGACCTCTTCCACAGGAGCATCACCGAACGTGAAGGCTGTCCCTCTTTCATTTTCTTTGAGGGCCCTCCATCGGCTAACGGACATCCCGGTATTCATCATGTGATGGGACGTACCATCAAAGATACCTTCCTGCGTTATAAGACTATGCAGGGATTCCAGGTTAAGCGTAAAGCCGGATGGGATACGCACGGACTGCCCGTGGAACTGAGTGTGGAGAAGAGTCTTGGCATCACTAAGGAGGATATCGGCAAGAAGATTAGTGTTGACGACTATAACAATGCCTGCCGCAAGAATGTAATGATGTACACCGGAGAATGGTCCGACCTTACAAACAAGATGGGCTATTGGGTGGATTTGGAGCATCCCTACATCACCTACGACAACAAGTATATAGAGAGTCTTTGGTGGTTGCTGAAGCAGCTGTACAACAAAGACCTTCTTTACAAGGGCTATACCATTCAGCCCTACAGTCCTGCTGCAGGTACGGGCCTTTCCAGCCACGAGCTGAACCAGCCGGGCTGTTACCGCGACGTAAGGGATACTACCGTTACGGCTCAGTTCATGGTGACTGACAAGATGCAGATGAAAGGGAAGGGCATACTGCCTGTATATATTCTGGCATGGACAACAACTCCGTGGACCTTACCCTCGAATACCGCACTCTGCGTAGGTCCCAAAATAGACTATGTTGCTGTAAAAAGCTTTAATCCTTTTACGAAGAAAAGAGCTGTCTATATATTGGCTGAAAGCCGCCTCAGTGCTTACTTCCAGCCAGAGGAAGGCAAAGAACTGAAAATTCTCTGGAGGGGCAAGGGCTCTGACCTGATAGGTCTGCACTATAAGCAGCTGATGCCTTGGGTAAAGCCTTGTGCTTTGGAAGGTGATAAGGTTGTGGAGAAGAGCGCAGAGGCCTTCCGTGTCATCCCCGGAGACTATGTAACCACCGAGGACGGTACGGGTATTGTTCATATCGCACCTACCTTTGGTGCCGACGATGCCAAAGTGGCAAAGGATGCCGGCATCCCTTCTCTGTTTATTATCGACAAGGCCGGCGACACCCGTCCGATGGTTGATTTTCAGGGCAAGTATTTCCTGAAGGAGGACATGAATCCCGATTTTGTGCAGACGTGCGTCAAGAAGTCGTATTGGAAACACAGCGGTGCCTATGTAAAGAATGCATACGACCCAAAATACAATACCGACGGCAAATATGACGAGAGGGCTGCCAACAAAGATATGGACCTGAACGTGGTGCTTTGCCTGGAGATGAAGGAAGCTGGCAGCGCATTCAAGATTGAGAAGCACGTTCACAATTATCCCCACTGCTGGCGTACCGACAAGCCTGTACTCTATTATCCCCTGGATTCCTGGTTTATCCGCTCAACAGCCTGCAAAGACCGTATGGTGGAACTCAACAAGACTATTAAGTGGAAACCCGAGGCAACAGGTAGCGGACGCTTTGGCAAATGGCTGGAGAATCTGAACGACTGGAACCTCTCGCGTTCACGTTACTGGGGAACACCACTGCCCATCTGGCGCAACCGCGATACCAAAGAGGAGATTTGCATCGGCAGCGTAGAAGAACTTTACAACGAGATAGAGAAGGCTGTCAACGCAGGTGTTATGTCAGGAAATCCTCTGAAGGAGAAAGGTTTCGTTCCTGGAGATATGAGTCAGGAGAACTATGACAGGATTGACCTGCACCGTCCCTACGTTGACGATATCAAACTGGTAGGCAAAAAAGGAGATGTGCTGACACGCGAGCTGGACCTTATTGATGTATGGTTCGACTCCGGTGCAATGCCTTACGCCCAAGTTCACTATCCGTTTGAGAATAAGGAGGCTCTGGACAGCCGTATATGCTATCCAGCCGACTTTATTGCCGAGGGCGTTGACCAGACACGCGGTTGGTTCTTTACCCTGCACGCTATTGCTACGATGGTATTTGACAGTGTGGCATACAAGGCTGTTATCAGCAATGGCCTGGTTTTGGACAAGAATGGCACTAAGATGTCAAAACGTCTGGGCAATGTTATCAATCCCTTTGAGTGTATCGAGACTTACGGAACAGACCCTGTACGCTGGTATATGGTAACCAACTCAGCCCCGTGGGATAACCTAAGCTTTGACCCTGACGGCGTGAAGGAAGTGAGCGGAAGTTTCTTTGTGAAGCTGCATCAGACTTACAGCCTGCTGGCTATGTTTGCCAATGTTGACGGTTGGGACAATTCACAACCCCAGGTTCCATACGCAGAGCGGACATTGTTGGACCGTTGGATTATTAGTGAACTTAACACTTTAACGAAAGAGGCGACAGAGGCATTTGACGATTACGAGCCTACCCGTGCAGGCCGTGCCATCCAAACATTTGTTATTGACGACCTGAGCAACTGGTATGTTCGTCTTGCCAAGAAACGTTTATGGGGCGAGGGGCTGCCGAAAGACAAGCTGGCCTGCTACCAGACACTTTATGAGTGCCTGCTTACCGTTAGCAAGCTGATTGCTCCCATCTCTCCCTTCTTTGCCGACCGTCTGTATCGCGACCTTACCTTTGGCGAGGCAGCGACAAGCGTTCATCTTGACCGTTATCCAGTTGCCAATGAAAGCTATATTGACAAGTCGTTGGAGGAAAAAATGGTTATTGTCAAGAAGATTTGTTCAATGGCGCTCTCTCTGCGCAAGAAGGAGATGATTGGTGTCCGTCAGCCCTTGCAGCGTATTGCCATCCCTGTTACAGACAATAGTATTAAGGAAGCCATTATCACTTTTAAGCAAATCGTCCTTGATGAGCTGAACATTAAGGAAATAGAGTTTGTGGAAGGACAAATGGTAGATAAGAGCGTTAAGCCCAATTTCCGCGTTATGGGTAAGAAATTCGGCAAGCAGATGAAAGCCGCCGCCGCTGTTGTAACAGCCTTGTCTCAGGAGCAGATTGCCAAACTGGAAGAAGGTGCTATTACAATAAACGTAGAGGGTGCCGACTATGAGCTGACACGTGACGATGTTGAGATTTCAGCTCAGGATATACAGGGATGGAGCGTTACCAGCGAGGGTATATTGACCGTCGCACTGGATATCACCATCACTCCCGAGTTACGTCTGGAGGGTGTGGCACGTGAACTGGTACGCAGCATTCAACAGATGCGTAAGGATTCAAAACTTAACATAACTGACCGTATTATTGTTACCGTCCCGAAGAATGAAGACAACGAGGCTTGCATTAAAACATTTAGCGAGTATATTACCTCGCAGGTACTTGCTGACAGCATTTCTTTAGGCGATGAACTGAGAATACAAAAATCAACAAAGAAAATGGAGGAAGAGAAAAAACGCTATACTGACGAGGAGTTGGAAGAATTCCGTCAAATAATCTTAGATAAATTAGCGGTAAACAAGCGCGACTACGAAGCATATATGGACCAGCTTACACGCCGTAATGATAACGGAGCCGATGATACAGCTCCCACATATCATCAGTTGGAAGAAGGTTCTGAAGCATTATCCAAGGAGACGCTGATGAATATGGCCGCCCGCACCCAGAAGTTCATTCAGGGCTTGGAGCAGGCGTTGGTACGCATCAACAACAAGACTTACGGCATCTGCCGTGAAACGGGCAAACTGATTCCGAAGGAGCGTCTTCGCCTGGTACCCCATGCTACGCTTAGTGTAGAGGCCAAGAATGCTCGTGACAAACGTAAGTAATTGCTTGATATATCTATGACCCGCAGGCAACAGCAAGCACTTTACAGCGTATTACTTTCTGTGGCAATACTATGTTCCGACCAGCTTATAAAGATAGCTGTCAAAACAGGTATGTATCTGCATCAGAGTATTCACGTAACGGACTGGTTCCAGATTCTCTTTACGGAGAACCGAGGTATGGCCTTTGGTATGGAACTGTTCGACAAGCTGTTCCTAACCTCGTTCCGCATCATTGCCGTAACATTCCTTATTTGGTTTATTATGAAGCAGATACGGAAGGGGGTAGGCTGGGCTTTTCTTACCTGCTTGATTCTGATAATGGCAGGAGCGGCAGGCAACATCTTTGACTGCATCTTCTACGGCATGATTTTTAACAATCCGCCAGCTCCTATGGTTGCAGAGTTTGTTCCCTGGGGGACGGGTTATGAGAGTCTGTTCCACGGAAGGGTAGTGGATATGTTCTACTTCCCGTTGGTGGAATGGGACTGGCCTTCGTGGTTACCGCTATGGGGCGGTGAACATTTTATCTTCTTCAGCCCCATTTTCAATTTTGCCGATGCCTGCATATCCTGCGGTGTTATAGCATTGCTCCTCTTCTTTAACAAAAAGGTGGCACGAGATGAGGAGTAGTGCTTTTTCTTTTCTTTGCCTGGCGATTTCCTGTTTTATCCTAACAGGGTGTAAACCCAGTAGGCCTAAGAATATCCTGTCCGAAAGTAAGATGGAGAAGGTTATGGTTGATTATCATCTGGCACAGGGTATGGCTGAGACTATGGGAGAAGACGTGGAAGGCACGCGTTACAAATACGTTCAGGCTGTATTCAGGAAGCACCATATAACAGAAGCCGAGTTCGATTCTTCACTGGTTTACTATTTCGAACATTCCGAGAAGTTCTTTGATATCTATAAGAATGTAAGCCAGAGAGTACAGGCGCAGGCAGAGAAATATGGTGTCGATGCCAGAGCCGCCAGGAACCAGTATGGTCATCTTACCAATAAGGGCGATACGGCCAACATTTGGACCGACCATACCAATGCCTGCGTTATTCCCAACAAGTTGCAGAATATCTATCAGTTTATCCTTTTTCCTGACAGCTCATACCAGACGGGAGATGTCTTTATCTGGCATTTCCATACACAATACATTGCTCATGGACTTGACCATGAGGCATACGCTTTGCTTGCACTACAATACGAAAACGATTCCGTTGTCAGTGTCACTCAACATCTGCGGGGGAATAATAACTTCGACTTGAAATTTACACCGAAAGAACCGCTTGATACAGTTGCGCTGCGTCATATAAACGGTTTTGTGTATATGCCCACTATGCATGAGAAAGAAAAGTCTCTAATGGTACTTCTGCTTCAGGACCTTTCTTTGATACGTATGCATCCAGAGAAGAAAGATTCGCTTGCAAAGGCCGATTCCTTGCTTACTGATACGATACAAAAAGATACATTGTCAGCACCTGTTAAACGTCTCACGCCAATGGAACTCCGTGACAAGCAGCCGCACGAGAAGAAGATTAACGTGGTTAAGGAGAAAAACGCCAAACGTCCCGTAAGACGTAATCAACGGAACAGAAATGTAAAACGCCGTTACCAGTTTTAAGAACTGAAGTTTAAAACTCAGGTTTACAGACTGTCATTTATGATTAAACGCGGATACCATAGGTTGGAAACTGCAGAGGGTAGGATAGTGGAAGGACCTTTAGTAGTGGAACTGGCAGAGGACGGCACATTGCTGTCTTATCGCCCTCTTAGGGAGGAGGAAGCGGCTACAGAATGGATGGGAGGAACCTATATAGAAATCACGAAAAATATAAATAAGATTAACACATGAAAAGAACCATTTTTATTATCCTTGCACTTGTCTGCCTGACAGGTAATGCTGCTGGTGCCAAAAAGAAGAAGACCAGCGGTAACCCCATTGCACAGGGTTGGTATGCTGACCCCGAAGGTGCAGTCCTTAACGGTAAGTATTGGATTTTCCCTACCTATAGTGCTCCTTATAAGCAGCAGCTGCACTTCGATGCCTTCAGTAGTACGGATTTGGTAAACTGGACCAAGCATGAGCGTGTTTTGGAGCAGAAGAACATACCCTGGTTGCGTATGGCTCTATGGGCTCCTGCCATTATAGAAGCCAACAATAAGTATTACCTTTTCTTTGGCGGAAACGATGTACACGAAGGCGAGGTGGGCGGTATAGGTGTGGCTGTTTCTGATAAGCCAGAAGGACCGTATGTGGATGCACTGGGAAAGCCCCTCATCAACGAGATTGTAAACGGAGCACAGCCCATCGACCAGTTTGTTTTCCGCGATGATGACGGTCAGTTCTATATGTTCTACGGTGGCTGGCAACACTGCAACGTCTGCAAGCTCAGTCCTGACCTGCTAAGCATTGTACCCTGGGAAGATGGTCAGAAATTCCACGAGGTAACACCCAGCAAGACCTATGTTGAAGGTCCCTTTATGCTGAAGCGTAACGGCAAATACTATTTTATGTGGAGCGAAGGCGGCTGGACTGGTCCTGACTATTGTGTGGCCTATGCCATTGCTGACAATCCTTTTGGTCCTTTCCAGCGTATAGGCAAGATTCTGGAACGTGACGAGAGCATTGCCCGTGGTGCAGGACATCACTCTGTGATAAAGGTTCCTGGCAAGGACGAGTATTACATTATCTATCATCGTCGTCCTTTAGAGGAAACAGATGGAAACCACCGTGTAACCTGCATCGACAAACTGGAGTTCAATCCTGATGGCACTATACGTCCTGTTAAAATGACTTTCGAGGGTGTGAAGCCCAATAAAATAAAGAAAGGGAAAAAGTGAGAAAACAGAAAACTCCCCGTTATCCTAAACTTCAGGAAAACGGGGAGTGATTTTATCTTTAGGGAAGAGGCCGTCGGGCCTTTTTTTTATCTCTTCAGGAATTTATAGGTGGCATCACCCACTTTAACAATATAGGTTCCTGCCGGACGATTGGAGAAGGAAACTGTAGTGCGTACACCACCTTTTGCCTGCATAGTGCCCAGTTTCATTCCATCCAGAGAATAGATTTCCAGCTGAGTGCCGTCAGCCAGTCCGTCAAATGCCATCTGGTCTGTGCTCTGCATAAACCGGATTTCGTTAGGACGCAGCTTAGGGCCGACAACATCCGTTATGTCACCGTCGTATGTATAGCGCAGTACATTCTCCAACAGGTAATATACTGTGGTCTTTGTGGTCTTGATTACCAGTTTGCCGTCCTCGAAGGTCGTCTCGGGTTCCTCGGCAAGATTGAACTCAACCTTCTGACCGTTCTTCATCCACACAATAAGTTTTTGCTGGGTATCAGCCCATGTCATTGTTGCTGTGAGCAAAAACAATAAAAGGAAAAGATAACTTTTTTTCATTTTGTTTCTGTTTTGTGGTTTCTGGGTGCAAAGATAAGTATTAGAAATCATTATACAAAATAAATTCGTACTTTTTTTATATCCGAACGTGAGCAATTTCTCCGTATATTCTTATTTCATCATCTCTTCTATTCCGCGATAAATGCCCATGCCGATGATTATAGGTACTATTATCTCAATAAAGATTGCTACGATAAAAACTAAATTCATGATGACTGCAAGGACGGTCCTTTTCATGCTTGTCTTCCAACTTATGTTATATAACTGCATGAATATGATGATGGAAAAAACAACATCGGAAATGTGGTTGATGTAATTTGTAACCACTTCTGAACCCTTTATAAAGGAAATGGGAAGAAGTAGTGTGGCAAAAATCGTTTGTAAGCACGACTCATAGGTCAGCGTATAGAATTGTTCAGTCATGCTCAGTGGCAACATAGCACCGTCAGGTCGTTCAATATTGAAATTTCTATATACATATCGGAAAGGAAGGACTGCAAGAAGTGCAGATATAATCGTTATATATAGTTTATTATCAAATAGTTGTTCTAGAAGATTCACGCATAAATAAAAGAAATCCACTCCTTTGCTTTCCTTATCTATATTAAGGTCTAAATCATCAAAACTTTCTGTCATAAACGGATCTCCGCCAATAAGAAAAGTAAGAATGGAATAGATTGTAAGTAAGTAAATGAGCATCTGTACAGGATTATAGTATATGCAACGATGCCCCTTCAGGTATTCGCGTATCATGTATCCTGGACGGAAACAAATATCGTGAAGGGTACGAACAAACTTGTTGTCGCCTCCTATAATGGAGTTGGTAAAATCCATTATAGACTCTCCAATCTTCAGTCGCTTGGTCTTGGCATTCTGCCCGCAGTGTGG
This sequence comes from Bacteroidaceae bacterium, assembly GCA_017645305.1. Lineage (GTDB taxonomy): Bacteria > Bacteroidota > Bacteroidia > Bacteroidales > Bacteroidaceae > Physcousia. The sequence continues at coordinate 77,931 of JAGCPD010000005.1, forward strand.
ACAGAAATTCCCTTGGAACGTATTGCCGCAATTAAGGCATTGGGTGGTAGTTTCTGTAATCGCGGATAGTTTTTCGTCCTCTTTAACTTCCATTTTCACACACTCTTTAAACACCCTTTTCTATTTCTGCAAAGTTTTCCAAATGCTCATCAATGTAACGTGCAACAGTTTCTGTTACATCTTCTTCCATTTCAACAAAGGCATCGTCAAGTTCGTCAAACTCGGGGTACTGTTCAAAAAGTGCCATAAATTCCTCGTCGGTGCATTCCGCTGTCAGTTCATCGTTATACTTCTCGAACAGTTTTCTTCCTTTATAAACTAAATTGCAGAAATCTTTTGCTCCCCATAAACGCATTGCTTTGGCAAAAGGATTCAGGAAAATAAAAGGACCGTACCCGTTGTGAATAAGCTGAATGAATCCACCGTCCATTACCTCGTCGCGGAAAGTAATGTATGCCAAGAGTGTAGTTTGGTCGGCATTAAGCTGTTGCATTCCCTGGGCATTCAGTTCGCCTCCGATTGCCGAAAGAATGTGCCGGTAAAAAACATCCACAAAGGCATCCATTCCTTGTTTGGCGGCTTGCAAAATCTCGTTTTCTTTTATCTGAACTTGCATGATATCATGTTTTTGTAATGCAAAGGTATCAAAAATAATGATAAATAGGTAGCACATGCGAAAAATAGCAGCCCTTTTTTGCGTATAAGTGCATTTTTTACTATTTTTGCAAGGTTTTAAGAGAAACAATATACCTTAATATTATTAATAATAAAAAGTAAACATGGTTTATTCACACGAAGTACAAAACATGTGTTGCGTGGCAAAAGGCCCCAACCATGGTCCTGCTCCCATCCCTGAAGAGGGCAAGTGGGTTCAGGCAAAAGAGATTAAGGACATCAGCGGTCTGACACACGGCATTGGTTGGTGTGCTCCCCAGCAGGGTGCTTGCAAGCTGACCCTGAACGTTAAGGACGGCGTTATCGAAGAGGCTCTCGTTGAGACTATCGGTTGCTCTGGTATGACTCACTCTGCTGCTATGGCAAGCGAGATTCTGCCCGGCAAGACCATCCTGGAGGCGCTGAACACCGACTTGGTTTGCGACGCCATCAACACCGCTATGCGCGAGCTGTTCCTGCAGATTGTCTATGGCCGCACACAGAGTGCCTTCTCAGAGGGTGGTCTGATGATTGGCGCTGGCCTGGAAGACCTCGGCAAGGGCCTCATCAGCCAGACCGGTACACTGTACGGCACTAAGGTGAAGGGCACACGCTACCTGCAGCTGACAGAGGGCTACATTACCAAGATGTATCTGGACAAGGACGATCAGGTTTGCGGCTACGAGTTCGTTCACATGGGCAAGTTCATGGACGCCATCAAGAAGGGTGTTCCCGCAGACGAGGCTCTGAAGAGTGTTACTGGCACTTACGGTCGCACAAAGGCCGAGGATGGTGCAGTTAAGAGTATTGACCCACGTAAAGAATAAGGAGGAATTGCTATGATAAGAGAAGTAAAATTCGAGTCACAGGACCGTCGTATCAAGCAGATTCTTGCTTGTTTGAACGCACACGGTATTGCTTCCATCGAGGAGGCTAATCAGATTTGCGAGGCTGCTGGCCTTGATCCCTACAAGACTTGCGAGGAGACGCAGATGATCTGCTTCGAGAACGCTAAGTGGGCATACGTCGTAGGCACCGCCATCGCTCTGAAGGAGAAGGCTAAGGACGCTGTAGAGGCAGCCAACTATATCGGCGAGGGCTTGCAGAGCTTCTGTATCCCCGGTTCCGTTGCCGACGACCGCAAGGTAGGTATCGGTCACGGTGAGCTGGGTGCTCGTCTGCTTAGCCCCGACACCAAGTGTTTCGCATTCCTGGCAGGTCACGAGAGCTTCGCAGCTGCTGAGGGTGCCATCAAGATTGCTCAGATGGCCAACAAGTCAAGACCAGCCGACAAGCCTCTGCGCTGCATCCTGAATGGTCTGGGCAAGGACGCCGCTATGATCATCAGCCGCATCAACGGCTTCACATACGTGCAGACTCAGTTCGACTACTTCACAGGCGAGCTGAAGGAGGTGAAGCGCATCGCTTACAGTAACGGTCCCCGTGCCGCTGTGAACTGCTACGGTGCCGACGATGTTCGCGAAGGTGTTGCCATCCTGTGGAAGGAGGACGTAGATGTCAGCATCACTGGTAACTCTACCAACCCCACACGTTTCCAGCACCCCGTTGCAGGTACTTACAAGAAGGAGCGCATCCGTGCCGGCAAGGCATACTTCAGCGTAGCTTCTGGTGGTGGTACAGGTCGTACCCTGCACCCCGACAACATGGCTGCAGGTCCCGCTTCTTACGGTATGACTGACACACTGGGTCGTATGCACTCTGACGCTCAGTTCGCAGGTTCAAGCTCAGTTCCCGCTCACGTAGAGATGATGGGCTTCCTGGGCATCGGTAACAACCCAATGGTAGGTTGCACCGTTGCTTGCGCTGTACAGGCCGACCTTTATCTGAACAAGAAGTAAGAGACATTCCCTTTCCCTTAAATGGGAAGGAAAACTAAATAATCGCCGAGAGCTCCAATATTGGAAGTCTCGGCGATTTTCTTTTTAGCGAAATTTAACGAAACCGTTTTAGACTTTAGGCGTTAGACGTTAGACTTTAGTAACGAAAAGAGTTAGCGGTTAGTGAAATTTAACGAAAACGATAACGAAAACCAAAACCTTTTCTTGCTTAGCATTCGATTCTTAACTCTTAACTCATAACTCTTAATTCTTAACTCTTCATTCTTAACTCGTTTACACTTGTCAAATATTTTCCCTTCATCATTAATTATCCATTATCAATTATCCATTGTCCATTATATTCCCCCGGAAGGGGAATTTTTTGCGCCCCTTAAGTGCCGCAAAATTTTTCCTTAGAGGCAGCATCTGCAACCCTTATCTTTTCACAGTGCTAAGGTATGACATCTCCATTGCGATTCACGAATAAATGACAAATTTTTTTCACATTTTTTTTCGCAAGCGTTACAGTGTGACAGTTGTGACAGTTCGCTTTCGCGTTTTCACATCCTAAAAAAACAGCCTAATTATTATATTATATATATAATATATAATTAGAGTTCACTTTTGACTTTTGGATAGCCTATTTTTTAACTGTCACAACTGTCACAACTGTCACAGATTCATCGCAGCATCATTGTATATGTCTGATTTTGAGTATTTTATATTCGATTGTAAAAAACTCGTCACAATTAGAATTCATGATATCAGCTGCTAAAATGGGCAGTTTTGGTGTAAAAATGAGGTAATTTTGCCTCCAGAATCTGCAAAAATTTGTCTCACTTTCTGGTTTATTTTTTACTTTTGACCTTTGGTCGAACTTACTTCCGCTGACTTCGTCTTCCTCAACGCGACTCGGTCAAATGAAAACAAATTTTCTTTGGCACTCGCTGTTTTTTCGGTTCGGAAATGAAACGAAAAACAAGCTTTTCTTTTGCATTTCCCTCACTTAATCGTAACTTTGAGACTTTGTCTCGAAATTACTTCCGCTCGGGAATAAAAATAAATGAATTAATTTTGTATTCCGCTTACTTAATCGTAACTTTGCAGCGGTAAATTGGAATATTGTGGCAAAATCTAAGATTGAAAATAAAGGTAGCGTTAACATTAAGAACAAGAAGGCTGAGTTCGACTTTATCCTTTTGGATAAATATACCGCTGGTATTGTGCTTACAGGAACCGAGATAAAGAGTATCCGTAAAGGTAAGGCCAGTCTGGTGGAAACATACTGTTATGTTCATAACGGTGAGGTTTGGGTGAAGAATATGTATATTGCCCAGTATGAACAGGGTTCGTATAACAATCATGTGGAGAGACGTGACCGCAAACTGTTGCTTAACCGCAGGGAAATTCATAAGATTCAGAATACAGTTAAGGCACCAGGCTTCAGCATTGTGCCTGTGCTCTTGTTTATTGATGAAAACGGAAGAGCCAAACTGGACATCCATATTGCCCGAGGCAAGAAAGAGTATGACAAACGCGAAACGCTGAAAGAGAAGGAAGACCGCAGGGATATATCAAGACAGTTTAAGAAGGGATTTTAAAAGAGGAAGTAAAAATGGGAGTAAAAGGGGAAGTTAAAATGGGAGTTAAAGAGGAAGTAAAAATGGGAGTAAAAGGGGAAGTTAAAATGGGAGTTAAAGAGGAAGTAAAAATGGGAGTAAAAGGGGAAGTTAAAATGGGAGTTAAAGAGGAAGTAAAAAGAGGGAGTTAAAGAGGAAGTTAAAATGGGAGTTAAAAGGGAAGTTAAAGTGGGAATTCATTCGTTTCGCTTGTGGAAGTGGGAGTCAGGATGGGCCGTCCTTTGCTTGGTGGTGCTGTTGTTGACTTCTTGTTCAAAACGGGAGGCTAAAGACCACGTTGACACTTTGCCGGAGATATTCCCTGATTATATAGACGTAACAGTGCCTGAGAATATATGTCCCATGAACTTCTCTATACCTGATGCTGAATATGTTCGGGCTATAATCAAGAACGAGAGGGGAGAGACGATAGATGTTAGTGATAAGGATCATGTGGAGATACCTGAGAGGGCTTGGCATGAATTGATTAAGGGAACGCAAAACATAGATGTGACCGTCTCTGCATGGAACAGTAAACATCCAGAGGGTGTAACATATAAGCCTTTTACCATTAGCATAGTAAAGGATGAGATTAACCCCTGGATAGCTTACCGTCTGTTGCCTCCCGGTTATGAGAGTTGGAACAGGATGGGCATCTATCAAAGGAACCTGACCAACTTCGATGTGGAACCTATCATTGAAAATTCACAGAACAATAAAGGTTGTGTGAACTGTCATTCTTTCGCCAATTACGACCCCAAGGACTTCACCTTCCACGCAAGAGGCAAGAACGGCGGCACCATTGTGATGCGCGACGGCAAGATGAAAAAAGTTGATATCAAGGAGATGAGCGGTGGCAGGCACGGCTCGTACAACATCTGGCATCCGTCGAAGCGGTACATTGCCTTCTCCAGTAACTCCACACATCAAAGTTTCTACGGGCAGAGCAAGAACAAGATTGAGGTGTACGACCTCTGGTCAGACCTTATCGTCTATGATATAGATAATGAGAAGGTCTTGCAGGACGAAAGGTTCACGGACAGCCTGAACCTGGAGATGTTCCCTTCCTTCTCGCCCGACGGCAAATGGCTTTACTTCAGTACAGCAAAGCCTGTAAATATGCCAATGGAAACAGATAAACTTCATTACAGCATCGTTCGCGTGCCCTTCGACGAAAAGACAGGAAAGCTGGGAGAAATAGATACGGTCTATAGTGCTTACGAGCAAGGTGGAACTGCCATGATGCCTCGTATCACGCCAGACGGAAGATACATGCTCTTCTCGCTTGGAGAATGCGGAGGCTATAACCTGTATCACATGGAATCAGACCTCAAGATGATGGATTTGCAGACAAGAAAAATGATTCCCACAGACATTCTGAACAGCCCTCGCGCAGAGAGTTTCCATGCCTGGAACAGCAACGGCAAATGGATGATATATGTAACCAAACGTTTTGACGGCAGATATACCCGCCTGATGCTGGTACACTGGGATGGTAAGAAGTTTCATAAGCCTTTCCTGCTTCCTCAGCAGAATCCCGAAGAGAATACCCTTTTAATGATGGCATATAATGTACCAGAGTTCATAACGGCTCCTGTGGTTATCTCTAAAGATGACTTGGCAGAACTTTTCACTAAATAGCCTCCTCCAGTTCCCCTTAGGGGAGTGATAAAAATAGACAATAAAACATGGAACAGAAAAAACATAACCATTTTAGAACAACCAACTCCTCCAAAGGGGGAGGTCGGGAGGGGGCCATATATTATTCGGTTCTGGTGGTATTTATGTTATTCTTTGCCATTTACACTGGTAGGAACTTCCCATATACCTATATTACACTGGAAGGTGACAACTTCTGGGTATTTACATGGGACTTTTGGCACCTGAAACTGGCTACACTGCCTGCCGTTAGCAATTGGTTGGCCGGCTATCTGATACAATTCTATTCCAAAGTCTGGGTAGGTGCTTGCATACAGACATTGATGCTCGGCATAATAGGTGTGCTGGCATACGCAGTCCTGAAGAAAGTATTTAATAAAAATTGGCTTTATTGGTTAGGTCTTTTACCATCTGTTTTATTAGGCTATTATTGTGCTTTCAACCTGTCGTTTCAGATACAATGGATTTTCTTATTCTGTTTGATGCTGATATACCAGTATATACGTAGTTTTAGTGGTCGTTTCATTTTTAGCCTTCTCTGTGTGCCTGCCGGTTTCTTGCTTTTAACAACACCCATGCTTGTCTTACTGCTCCTTGTACATGCTGTATTGACATTCAAGAGCTATGGGGCAAAAAAGTGTGTATATTGGGTTCTTCCAATGATTCTGTTAGCTATAACTCCTAAGATTTACAGTCAGCAGTTAGCTTTTATTCCCTTTGAGGAACGTTATACAGAATGGGGCAGTAACTTTGACCCTTTGACAAGCAAGAATATGCACAATGGCGAATTCGTGAAAAAATGCGTTTGCTTGGCAAATGAAGGACGTTGGGAAGATTTACTGTATAAAGAACATGTACGCTCAGAAGCCCAGCGTGGCAATAGTACAGCCCTGAGATATGCCTTGTTGGCGGAGTGTGCCCTTGGAACCCTTCCCGAGAATTTGCTGGATTATCCAATTAATGATGAATACTTATTCTTATATCCGCATCAATCTGGTATTGTTTTTTCGCAATTTAACAGGCTGTTTTATTTAAACTTAGGCGTTTATGATGAAGCTTTCCATCATGCCCTGGAATATTGTTTGTTGATGTCGAACGGAAACAGCTTCTCAAGTATAAGGCAACTGATAGATTATAGTATAGTGGAAGGAGATTGGGAGATTGCAGAGAAGTTCCTGACAGTTCTTTCTAATTCGTCCTGCCACAAGGATTTCATTACGGAAAGACGTGCTATGATGGAAAAGGCAAAGAAGAACTTCAACAAGAACATAGCCTTACGTGCAGATAATTTTGTTGGCGGATATCCTTTCCCTGTTGAGATGCTAAGATTGGCACGTTACTATAAGGATTCACCCAACAGGAAAAAGATGATTGACTATGCTATCTGTGCATACATAATCCGAGGTGATTATAATAGCTTTATGATAGCCATAAATGCATTTGACATATATAAGGATAAAGAGCTGCCGAAAGCATATAGGATTTTTAAAGATAGTTTTAAATAAAAAAAATGAAAGCACTAAAATTATTGGCCATAATGGCTGTTGTCTGTCTTACCGGTTGTAAGCAGAAGTATGAGTATCAGACCGTAGAAAACGATCCTTTGAAGACAAAAATGTACACGTTGGATAACGGGTTGAAGGTTTATATGAGCGTCAATAAAGAGCAACCCCGTATTCAGACATTCATAGCTGTACATGCAGGTAGTAAGCATGAACCAACAGAGACAACGGGTTTGGCTCATTATCTGGAGCACATGATGTTCAAGGGTAGTACCAACTTGGGTACCATCAATTATGAGGAAGAGAAGGTGCTGCTGGATAAGATTACCGAACTTTATGAGGTATATAGAGCTACTACTGATCCAGAAGAACGCAAAGCCGTTTATCACCAGATAGACAGCATCAGCTACGAAGCCAGTACCTATTTCATTCCCAATGAATATGATAAGGTAATGGCCAACATCGGTAGTGACGGTAGTAACGCTTTTACCAGTAATGACCAGACGGTTTATATGGAGGACATTCCCAGCAATCAGCTGGAGAATTGGGCAAAAATCCAGTCGGACCGCTTTAAGAATATGGTGCTGCGTGGCTTCCACACGGAGTTGGAGGCAGTATATGAGGAATACAACAAGTACCTGAACAGCGACTGGGACAAGCTGTCAAATGCTGTCTTTGGTGTACTGACTCCCACTCATCCCTATAACCATTCTGTTATCGGTTTGGGCGAGCATCTGAAAAATCCCAGCCTGAAGAATATCATGGAGTTCTTCAACAAATATTATGTTCCCAATAATGTGGCTATCTGCATGAGTGGTGACTTTGACCCAGATGAAGCAATGGACATTATCGTCAAGTACTTTGGCGACTGGGAGAAGAATGAAAATCTGAATCAACCAGAAATTGAGCCTCAGCCCGAGCTAACAGCGGTGGTAGAGAAGGAAGTGGTTACACCGAATCCCGAATCTGTATTATTGACTTGGCGCTTTGATGGTATAAACAGTCACCAAAGCGATACGCTGGCTCTTTTAGCACAAGTACTTCATAATGGCAAGGCAGGATTACTGGATTTGGATTTGAATTTACCTCAGAAAGTGAATTCAAGCGAAAGTGAGATTGTTTCTTACTGTGACTATACGGCATTCCTCCTGGCAGCTATGCCTCAGCCTGGTCAATCATTAGAGAGTTTACGTGATTTACTGATGCAAGAGGTAGAAAAGGTATGGAATGGTGAGTTCTCCGAAGACCTTGTCAAAAGTATTATCACAGAAAAAAAACTTGCAAACCAACATATGCTTGAAGATAATTCACGTAGAGCCATGCAGTACGTTGATGCCTTTACGAATGATGTTGACTGGGCTGATGAGGTTGGTAAACTGGGCAGAATTGAGAAACTGACAAAAGAAGATATTGTAGCTTTTGCAAAAAAATACCTAAAAGACAATAATTTCGTTTGTGTTTACAAGAGAATGGGCGAGGACAAAGACATTAAGCCTGTTGAAAAGCCCGCTATTACGCCGATTCAGATGAATCGTGACACCGTTAGTGTCTTTGCAAAGGAGATCCTGAATAATGAGGTGAAACCAATAGAGCCCGTGTTTGTTGACCTGCAAAAAGATATTACCTACCTGACGGCAAAAAGTGACATACCCGTGCTGTATAGGAAGAACGACCTAAACGGACTGTTCAATCTCGACTACAGATATGAAATTGGAACCACATCTGTAATGGACGAAGGTCTGAACCGTTATATCCCCTTGGCTACAGAATACATCAACTATCTGGGTACAGACAGCATGTCGGCCGAGGAAATTAAGCAGCAGTTCTATCTGTTGGGGTGCAGATTTGATATAAGTTGTGACATGCGTACTACCACCATTTCTCTTAGCGGTCTGCAAGAGAATATGGACAAGGCTATGGCGCTGATGGAGAAGATACTCTCTTCTGCAAAGCCCGACAGCGTAGCACTTCAGAACCTAATTATTACCAAACTGCAGGAACGCGAGAATATCCTGAAAATGTTTGATGCCTACAGCTACTTCCTGCGCAAGTACTTGCAATATGGTTTGTCAGGTGTAGAGTTGGAACTAACAAATGATGAACTGCGTAATGCAGCAACAATGGGTGATAAACTGGTTGGAATCATTAAAGGTCTTTCACAATTTGAGCACACCGTTACTTATTACGGTCCTATGGAAACAAACAACTTGCTAACCCTTATCAATGATGAGCATAAGACCGCTGAATCACTTGCTAAGGTTTGCGAAAAAAACATTCCTGCCCTGATTGAGACTAAGGAGAACGAGTGTTTCATCCTCCCTTATAATGGTACTCAAAGTTTTGTTATGAGTCAGTTTGCATGTGACGGAAGACCTTGGAGCGAGGACAAACTGGGTGTTATAAATATGTATAATAATTACTTTGGTGCCGGTATGAATACCGTTGTCTTCCAAGAGATGCGTGAAAAGCGTAGCCTTTGCTATGGTGCAGGTGCAAGATATATTATGCCTGCATATAACGACCAGAAGTGCACCTTCGTAACTACCATTCAGAGCCAGAACGACAAGTTGAAGGAGTGCATTGACGTCTTTGACGATATTGTCAACAATATGCCTGCCAGTCAGACCTCTTTCGACGTAGCAAAGAAGGGTGTTCTTACCCAGTTGAGTACAGAACGTGTGAAACGTACCGAGTATTTCGACATATATTTTGACGCAAAGGATTTGGACATCGATTATGACAAACGCCAAAAGACATACGGGCAGCTACAGGGTATTACGTTACAGGATATTGTTGATTTCCAGCAACAAAATGTAAAGGGCTTGCATTATAGGAGCGTCTTTGCCGGCGATCCCAATGGATTGTCGAAGGATGAGTTGCAACGTCTTGGAAATGTAAAGACGCTGACTGCTCATGAAGTATTCGGCTATTAAGGTATAGGATTTTAAGGATGACAGGTAATATAAATAAGGTATTAGGTAGTGGGAGACTCATGGTGCTGGATGGCGCCATGGGTACCATGATTCAAAGCTATCATCTTACGGAAGAAGACTTTCGGGGTGAGCGGTTTAAGAATATCCCTGGACAGATGCAGGGTAATAATGATATTCTGGTATTGACAAGGCCAGATGTCATTAAGGATATTCACCGCAGATACTTAGAGGCTGGAGCAGACATCATTACAGCCAACACCTTTAGCAGCCAGCGTATCTCTATGGCTGACTATCATTGCGAGCATCTGATAGCAGAACTAAACCGTGAAGCTGTAAGAATAGCCCGTGAATCAGTTGATGAATATCAGCAGGAAAATGCTTCGACTGCAGAAGAAAAGTTTTTGATTGCTACCGTAGGCCCTACCAACAAGACATTGTCAATGAGCCCGGATGTAAGCGACCCTTCGTGCCGTGCTATTTCCTACGATAATTTGTTTGATGCCTATGTCGAACAGATGAGCGTGCTCTTTGATTGCGATGTTGACGGCATCCTGTTGGAAACCATCTTTGATACCCTGAACTGTAAGGCAGGGATACACGCTTATCAGATTGTACGTGAGAAATACGGCAAGGATATTCCTCTGATGCTGAGTGCAACTGTTAGCGATAAGTCAGGCAGATTGCTGAGTGGTCAGACCCTGGAGGCCTTCCTTGCAAGTGTGCAACACGCACCCATTCTGAGTGTGGGTCTAAACTGTTCTTTTGGCGCAGAGGATATGATACCCTGCCTAAGATTTCTGGCAGAAAAAGCACCATATTATATTACTGCTCATCCGAATGCCGGTTTGCCCAACACTTTAGGAGGATATGACCAGACACCTGAGATGATGCTCTCTCAGATGCGTCATTTTGTAAAGGAAGGATTGGTTAATATTATCGGCGGATGTTGTGGAACCACACCAGAGCACATAAAGGCTTTGGCTTCTCTGAAATCTGCAAAGGAATGGAAGACTCACGTTCCTGTTCCACAATCCGAAAACATGTGGTTGTCAGGCCTCGAGTTAATGGAAGTCAGGGCGCAGTCTGACGCTGCCTTTGTGAATGTGGGTGAAAGATGTAATTTTGCAGGTTCCAGGAAATTCCTTCGTCTGATTAAGGAAGGCTCTTATGAAGAAGCGCTTTCCATAGCACGCAAACAGGTGGACGATGGTGCGATGGTTCTTGACGTAAATATGGACGATGGCTTGCTGGATGCAGAAAAGGAGATGAAACATTTCCTGAATATGCTTGCCTGCGATCCTGACATCTACCGTGTTCCCGTAATGATAGACAGCAGCAACTGGAATGTTGTGTTGCAGGGTTTGAAATGCTTGCAGGGAAAATGTATAGTCAATAGTATCTCTTTAAAGGAAGGAGAAGAGACATTCCTCTCTCATGCCCGAGACATTAAAATGATGGGGGCAGCTGTTGTGGTAATGGCCTTTGACGAGAAAGGGCAGGCTGACACCTACGAACGAAAGATTGCTGTTTGTGAACGCTCTTATCATCTTCTGGTAAACAAAGTAGGTATTGCTCCGCAGGATATCATATTTGACCCCAATGTTTTGTCTGTTGCTACGGGTATTCCAGAGCATAATTACTATGCACTTGATTTTATACGTGCAACAGAATGGATAAAGAAGAATTTGCCTGGTACTCATGTCAGTGGCGGTGTAAGTAATCTGAGCTTTTCTTTCCGAGGCAATAACTGGATTAGAGAAGCTATGCATGCTGTTTTCCTGTTTCATGCACAGCAGAAAGGTATGGACTTTGGCATTGTAAATCCTTCTGCTAAGGTAATGTATAATGATATTCCTAAAGAAAGGCTTCATATTATAGAAGATGCTTTGCTCAGACCAACTCAAGAAAATGTTGATAAACTGATATCTTTGGCACAAGAGTTGGAAGAGCAAGTTTCTGATGTAACTGAAAATGTCGAGACAGAGTCTGTTAATAAAACTGTAGAAGAACGATTGTCAGATGCCTTAACCAAAGGAAATCCATCCAAATTAGAAACGGATTTACGTGAAGCATTAGATAAATATAAATATGCTGTTAAGGTTATAGAAGGTCCGTTAATGAATGCCATGAATAATGTGGGCCGTCTTTTTGGTGAGGGTAAGATATTTCTTCCTCAAGTAGTAAAGGCCGCTCGATGCATGAAACAGGCTGTTTCAATCTTACAACCATTTATTGAGCAACAAAAGTTTAACAATACAACATCTGCAGGCAAGGTGCTTTTAGCTACGGTAAAGGGGGATGTACATGATATAGGCAAGAACATTGTATCTGTCGTAATGGCTTGTAACGGATATGAGATTATTGACTTAGGCGTAATGGTTCCTGCAGAGGAAATTGTACGAAAAACTCTTGAGCTTAAGCCAGATATTATTGGTTTAAGCGGACTTATTACACCCAGTTTGGAAGAGATGATAAAAGTTGTAAGATTGTTGAAAGAATCTGAAATATCTATTCCGGTAATGATAGGTGGTGCCACAACAAGTCCCTTACATACAGCGCTGAAGATTGCACCACAGTATGATGGTTCTGTTATATGGGTTAAGGATGCCAGTCAGAATGCTCCGCTTGCTGCTAAGTTTATAAATCCTGTCACAAGTGCAAAGGCTATAGATACATTAAAAAGAGAACAGCAGGAATTATGTGACCAAGAAACAGCTTCAGAGATTCTCACTTTTGAAGAAGCAAAGAAAAGACGACCGAATCTTTTCTAAAGGAAATGCACATCTGCAATAACGTGTGACTGTACGTATGCGTTAAGTTTACGTGTAATGTCGCCGTGCATCATCATCAGATTCTGTTTTAGCGCAGGACTTTTAAGTTTAACCCATAGGACAGAATTTTTAACATAAACCTCAGATGTATATTTACTGATGCTGTTTCCCATAACAGCAGGCCATGCCTGAACAATTCGATGCTCTAAAAGAGGTGTTTCAAGACCTTCATTTCTGAGGAATTGCATCAAAATATCTCCTATCTGTCTAGGTTTGTTTTTTATCATGCTGTTACATTGCCGTCTTTAACATGGAAGATACAATAATCTCCATTGGATTTCTGAAGAATGTTGTCAAGATGTTCTCTGTTGGTATCTGTTATGAAAATTTGTCCGAACAATTCATTATTTACCAATGAAACGATTTGTTCTACACGTTCTGCATCAAGTTTGTCAAATATATCATCCAAAAGAAGCAAGGGGGTAGTTTTGCTACCTGTACGTTTAAGAAAATCAAACTGCGCCAGTTTTAATGCTATAAGGAACGTTTTATTTTGCCCTTGTGAACCTTCTCTCTTTATGGCATATCCGCCTAATAGCATTTCCAAGTCATCTTTGTGAACTCCATGTAAAGAATACCCTACAATATGATCGCGAAAACGGTTTTCTGTAAGCTGAGCGAGTAGGGGACCACGTTGGCAATGTGAGGTATAACGAAGTTCAACTGCTTCCTTCTGTTTGGAAATATGATTATAAAAACGTTGAAAAATTGGTGTGAAGTCTTGAATATATTTTTGCCGACATTGAAAAATGATTTCTGCCTCTTTTGCCATCTGTTCTTCCCAAAGTAGAAACATCTCCGGGTCGGGCTCAATCTCTTCTTTCAATAAAGCGTTTCGCTGAAGCAAAGCTTTGTTATAACGAAGCAGTGATTCCATATAAGTTGGATTATACTGCGATATGATGATGTCCATGAAACGCCTTCGCTCCTCGCTTCCACCTGCAATTAACAAGTGGTCAGCTGGTGAAACCATTACGAGTGGAATAAGTCCAATATGCTCGACAAGTCGTTTATATGTTTTTTTTCCACGTCTTACAATTTTTTTCTGTCCACGTCTAATCCCTATATGAATATCTTCGAAAGTGCCTTCTTCATTTTCATACTGTCCCGCTATTGACATAATATCCTGGTCATGAAGAATACAGAGAGAGTCCTGACTGGTAGCGGAACTTCTGCAAAGACTTAAAAAATAAATGGCATCAAGTAAGTTGGTCTTTCCTTCACCATTCATTCCCAAAAAACAATTAATTTTTGGAGAAAGGTCTAATTCACACGAAGCAATGTTCCTGTAATTGATTATAGAGAGGTGCTTAAGTATCATTTCGGACACAAAATTACATCATTTATTTCTATTTAAGCACATGAAAATGAAAATATCTTTATCGAAATTTTATCATCTGCAATATTTTAACTAATTTTGCACGTAATTTGGAAAGAATAAAAAATAAAAACGAAAAATAAAATGGCAAAAAACAAAAAAAACAACTACGAGGTAAATGAGTTTGATGAAGCTTTGGTTGCCTCAAAATCATTCTTTGATAAGAATAAAAAAGCTATTGTATATGGTGGTGGAACTTTATTGGCAATTATTATTGCAGTATTGCTAATTCATCAGTTCTACATTGTTCCCCGTAACAACAAAGCTAATGAAAGTCTGTTTGCTGCTCAAGAATTCTTTATGAACGGTGAATATGAGAAGGCTTTGAATGGTGACGGCCAAAGCATGGGATTCCTTGCTGTTGCTGACGAGTTCGGAAGTACTAAGGCCGGTAACCTTGCACATTTGTATGCAGGTCTGTGTCTGGTTCAGACAGATAAATTCCAAGAAGCTATTGAGCAATTGGAAGATTATAGCAGTTGCGGAGATGATATGATTAGCCCCTCTGTTTTAGGAACTATTGGTAATTGTTATGCAGAGCTTGGTCAGAACGAAAAGGCTATTGAAATGCTAACCAAGGCTGCCAAGAAGGCTGACAACAATACCTTAAGCCCCATCTATTTGATTCAGGCTGGTCAGATTTATGAGTCTCTTGGTCAGAATGAAAAGGCTTTGGACTGCTACAACACGATTAAGAATAATTATCAGCAGAGTATGCAGTACAACGAGATTGACAAGTACATCGAGCGTGTAAAGTAGTATAAACTATGGCTTCCGCTTTACACAATCTCTCTGATTACGATTTCGCTTCTGTACCCAGTGCAGCCGATATGAAGTTCGGCATTGTGGTAAGCGAATGGAACAGCAAAATTACAGGCGCCCTTTTACAGGGCGCTTTTGATACGCTGACACGTCATGGTGCCAAGGAAGATAATATCTTTGTTAAGACTGTCCCTGGTAGTTTTGAACTTGTATTTGGTTCCTCTGCGTTTGCCAAGTCTGGCAAGGTTGATGCCGTTATAGCCATTGGATGTGTAATAAAGGGTGACACCCCCCATTTTGACTATATCTGTCAAGGTGCTACACAGGGTTTGGCAGAATTGAATACAACAGGCAATGTACCTGTTATCTATGGTTTGCTAACATGCAATACTATGGAACAAGCCGAAGAAAGATGTGGCGGAATACTTGGCAATAAGGGTGACGAATGTGCCGTTACAGCAATCAAAATGGTTGATTACAAGCGATACGTTTCAACACTATAAGCCTTTGATATAGTTGATAACAAACGTGAGAAAGCAGGCATTACTTGTGTGAATCAGTCTTCTTTTTAGTTTTTCTTCCGTATTTACCGGTCTTCCCATAGTAGCCTTTTTTCTTTGTTTTGTGTTCCTTTTTGTAAGCAGGGCATTCTCCTAATTCCGTGGGAACGGGAAGTTTTTCAACATCCTTACCTAAGAACTTTTCTATACGGGCAAAATATTGCTGGTCTTTCTCAGAAACAAGGGTGATGGAGCGACCGTTCTTTCCTGCTCTTGCAGTTCTGCCAATTCTGTGAACGTAGTCTTCCTTGTCTTGGGGTACATCATAGTTAATGACCATTTGTATATCATCAATATCAATGCCACGGGCAACAATATCTGTAGCCACAAGAATATCTATCTTACCGCTACGGAACTGATACATAACATTATCACGTTCAGACTGATCCAAATCGCTATGCATAGCTCTGGCATTGAATCCAGCCCTGATGATGCTAATGGAAAGGTCCTTTGTCTTGATTTTGCTACTTGTAAAGATAATAACCCTCTCTGGTTTCCTTTCTTTGAACAGAGCCTTGATTATTCCAAGCTTCTGCGTTTCATAACAGATAAATGCTCCCTGTGAAATTCCATCGGCAGGCTTGCTGAGAGATAGTTTAACCTCAACAGGGTTCCTTAAGAGTTGGTGAGCCAGTTGAAGGATGTCGTTTGGCATAGTAGCGCTGAACATTATAGTCTGATGTTTTTGGGGCAGTTGCTTGGCAATCTGCAGGATATCGTCACAGAAACCCATGTCAAGCATACGGTCAGCCTCGTCCAGAATAAAGAAGGAAACCTTGCTTAAGTCTATATTGCCTAATGTAATATGACTGATTAGCCGGCCAGGTGTTGCTATAACAACATCAGCCCCATTCTGCATACTGCGTTTTTCCTGTTCGTATCGGACACCATCATTACCGCCATAAACTGCAATGCTGCTGACATTGTCCAGGTAATACGAGAACCCTTGCATGGCTTGGTCTATCTGTTGTGCCAATTCTCGGGTAGGGGACATTATCACACAGTTTATTGCATCTTTTGGATAACCACCGTCTTGTAACAAGCTAAGCACAGGAAGGAGATAGGCTGCTGTCTTTCCTGTACCAGTCTGGGCAATACCCAAAATATCCCTGCCTTCTAATATTGGCGGAATGGAATGTTCCTGAATTGGAGTAGTCTCGGTGAAGTTCATGTCATCGAGCGCATCAAGCACCAAGTCGTTCAAGTCTAAATCGTAAAAGTCCATTTTGTGTTATCTTGGTGCCTTCTTGTAAAGATACCATGCAATAAAGGTAAATAATATATTTGGAATCCATGCGGCAAACATAGGATATAATCCGGCGTTTATACAGAATGATGCAGAAACCGTCTGTAAAAGTATGTATATTGCACTTAAGGCAATTCCTGAACCCAAAGCAAGCCCCATTCCACCTTTCCGTTTCCTCGATGAAAGAGACATGCCTATAGTTGAAAGAATAAATGCAGAGAAAGGTGCTGCAAAACGCTTGTAATATTCAACTTCAAAGACTTTAAGGTTTTTGCTACCTCTGTTTCTTTGCTTCTCAATATAAGCAAGAAGTTCTTTGTTTGTCATAGTTTCCTGCATATTACGCGTGAAGAGAAAGTCAATGGGTTCTATCGCTATAATAGAATCAATACTGTTATAGTGAGTAATCTTTTCTTTATAACCATACAGTTCGCGAATGGTAACATTATTCAATGTCCAATGATTGCGGACATTGCTAAGTGTATCATATTTTACACTACTTGCAGTAAGATGCGAAACCAATTTCTTGTTCTTGAATTTATCAAGGTTAAAGTGAATCCCGGTTTTGCTTATACCATCAAAATGTTCCATATAGGCTATTACACCGTCTTCTAACTGAAGTTGTACACGATCGGCATAGGTGGGGTTTTTCTTGTTTTTTTTGTATTGGCTCTCAAAAGACAGGCGTTTGATACTGCCACGCGGTATGACTTCTGACCCTAAGTAAAAGGTGAGACTGGCAATTATTGCGGAACTTATCAGATAAGGAACCATAAGTCTTTTGAAGCTCATTCCTGTGCTTATCATGGCAATTATCTCACTATTATCTGCCATTTTCGACGTAAAGAAGATAACACTCAGGAAAACAAATAAAGAACTGAACAGATTTGCATAATATGGAATAAAGTTCAGATAATATGTAAAAAGAATCCCTTTCCACGGGGCATGATAAGTAGTGAAATCATCAACATTCTCGTTAAAATCGAATACGACAGCAATGCTTAAGATAAGCAAGATAGAAAAGAAATATGTTCCAAGGAACTTGCTTATTAAATATCTGTCAATTCGTTTAAAAAATGGAATCTTCATAGAATATTGTTATAATCTATTGCAAACCTTTCTTATCATGCCGGCCTTCCAATTTGAATAATCTCCTGCAAGTATATGCTTTCGGGTTTCTTTAACAAGCCATAGATAGAAAGACAGGTTGTGTATAGATGCAATCTCAAGTGCCAGCAGTTCCTGTGCTTTAAAAAGATGGTGTAAGTATGCACGGGAATAGAATACATCAACATCGGCTGTTCCGTAAGGATCGATAGGAGAGAAGTCATCTTCCCATTTCTTGTTGCGCATATTCATGATGCCTTCGCTGGTGAAAAGCATTGCATTGCGTCCGTTTCGGGTAGGCATGACACAATCAAACATATCAACACCACGTTCTATAGCCTCAAGTAAGTTTGCTGGTGTTCCAACCCCCATCAGATAACGCGGTTTATCTTTTGGCAGTATCTCGTTAACCACCTCTATCATTTCGTACATTACCTCTGTTGGCTCGCCTACAGCTAAACCGCCAATAGCATTTCCATCAGCCTCCTTGGCGGCAACAAACTCAGCACTCTGCCTTCTCAAATCTTTATAGGTACATCCCTGTACAATGGGGAAGAGACTCTGTCTATAACCATACAACGGTTCTGTTTCATTGAATCGGGTAATACACCTGTCTAACCAACGATGTGTAAGTCCCAGGCTTTTTTTTGCATAATTGTAATCACTTGTTCCTGGTGGACATTCGTCCAGTGCCATAATGATGTCCGCTCCAATACTGCGTTCTATGTCCATCACACTCTCTGGTGTGAACATGTGTTTACTACCATCTATATGGCTACGGAACGTACATCCTTCTTCTGTTAGTTTTCTTATCCCCGTAAGCGAGAACACCTGAAATCCGCCGCTGTCGGTAAGTATAGGCTTGTCCCATCCATTGAATTTATGCAATCCGCCCGCTTTCTCTAATATTGATGTTCCTGGACGGAGATAAAGATGATAGGTATTTCCCAATATAATTTGGGCTTGGACCTGTGTTTTTAGATCATTGACGGTAAGCCCCTTTACACTTCCCGCAGTTCCCACAGGCATAAAGATGGGGGTCTCTATCTGACCGTGATCTGTTGTTATAATACCTGCCCGTGCAGAAGTCTTGTCATCTGTATGTAATAGTTGAAATGTCATGCTACTACGTTCTTCTTTTCTTCTTCAATCTTGAATTCTACGGCATTTTTTACCTTTTCGTCCAAAAGAGCATAGTTTAACACGTCAGCAATTGTTTCCACATAGTGGAAAGTTAGACCTGACAGATATATTTTGGGAATCTCTTCAATGTCTTTTCGATTATCGTTGCAAAGGATAATGTCAGTTATTCCTGCACGTTTGGCAGCAAGAATCTTTTCTTTTATACCACCAACGGGCAAGACTTTGCCGCGAAGCGTTATCTCGCCAGTCATAGCCAGATTCTTTCTAACCTTACGCTGTGTTAGAATACTGGCAATGCTTGTTGCAATTGTTATACCCGCACTTGGACCGTCTTTTGGTACTGCTCCTTCAGGAACATGGATGTGAATGTTATAGTTCTCAAAGATACGAATATCAATATTCAAATCTTCAGCATGTGCTTTTATATATTCAAGTGCAAGCATTGCACTTTCTTTCATCACATCACCAAGGTTACCAGTGAGTGTCAGTTTTGTTGCTTTTCCCTTACTAAGGCTTGTCTCTATAAAGAGTATTTCACCACCGACACTGGTCCACGCAAGACCTGTTACAACACCCGCAAATTCATTGCCCTGGTATATGTCTCTATTGTAAATGGGTTTGCCCAGCAGTTCCTCAATATAGTTCTCACTGATGGTAAGATTCTCCCCGTCATCTCCTTTGGCTACTCTTAAAGCAATTTTGCGGAATAGTTTGTCAATCTGTTTTTCCAACCCGCGAACACCGCTTTCACGGGTATATTTTTCGACAAGGAATTCCAGTGACTTTTTGGGGAATTTCAGATTCTTTATGTCATCAAGGCCATTCTCGATTTTCTTTTTGGGTACAAGATGTCGTTTGCCAATTTCAACTTTTTCTTCTGTTATGTATCCACTGACCTCTATTAGTTCCATTCTGTCAAGCAAAGGACGGGGAATGGTATTGGTGTCGTTGGCAGTAGCGATAAACATGACTTGACTCAAATCGTAATCAACATCCAGATAGTTATCGTGGAAAGCATTGTTCTGTTCAGGATCAAGGACTTCCAAAAGAGCAGAAGAAGGATCGCCATTAACATTATTAGTTGAAACCTTGTCAATTTCGTCTAAGATAAAGACAGGATTCCCACTTCCTGCTTTTTGCATCCCCTTGATAATTCTGCCTGGCATTGCACCGATATAAGTCCTGCGGTGTCCGCGTATTTCGCTTTCATCATGTACACCACCCAGGCTTATTCTTACATATTTCCTGTTCAGCGCACTGGCAATACTCTTTCCCAGACTGGTTTTGCCGACTCCCGGCGGACCGTAGAGACAGAGAATGGGACTCTTCTTGTCTTTCCGCATTTTCAGGACTGCCAAATGTTCCAGAATGCGTTCCTTAACCTTCTCCATGCCATAATGGTCGTGATTTAATGTTTTCTCGGCATTGGCAATATTCATGTTGTCACGGGTGTATTCATTCCAAGGCAAAGAAATAATTATCTGGAGATAGGCAAGTTGAACATTATAGTCGGGCGATTGTATGTTAATTCTTCCCAGTTTAGCAACTTCTTTGAGAAAATAATCATGTATATCTTTATTCCATTTCTTTTTTTCTGCCTCGTTCTGAAGTCTGGCAATATCTTCCTGTTTTACAGAGAACTCATCCTTGTTACCCAGCTCTGCCTGAATGTTTTTAACCTCTTGCATCAAGAAGTATTCACGCTGTTGTTGATCAAGGTCGGATTGTGTCTTGCGTTCTATATTACGTTTAATATTTGCTAAATCCAGCAGATTGTTTATAACACGAATAGCGTTGGCCAATCTGTCATGTTCCGTCTCGCAAGCCAGTAGTTGATATTTCTGTTTAACATCTATTGGAAGGTAGCTGCAATAGATATTCAGCATGAAGGTAGAAGCGGGAAGTCCGTTAAGGAAGTTTGTAATCTCTGAAGGGTAGTTGTCAAGTATATGTGTCAGATTATTGAATTTCTCCTTCAGGATATTTAGCATGGCAAAGTATTCTTCCTTTTCCGAATCTGTAGGTACAATATCTGTCCTGTCTGCAACTATGCCTTCATATCCGTTCTTTGTATGGCTGAACTGAATGATTTCAACCCTGTTCATTGCCTGAAGTAAAGCCGTATATGTGTTGTCCGGCAATTTCATAAGGTGAACAAGACGACAGACGCATCCCAACGGATACAAATCTTCCTTAAACGGAGAATTCACATCCTCTTGTTTCTGTGAAAAAGTTGCAATTATGCCATCTGTCCTTTCTGCCATTTTAACGGCTTTAATACTGCTTGCCCTTCCAACCGTAATAGGTATAATTGTACCAGGGAATAAAACATTATCCCTGAGAGGCAATATCGGCATCTTACCTTCGTTGTGTTCGTGAATCAGTTTTTCTGAGTCAGGATTGAATTCTGCAACAAACGAAAGATGTGGTTTTTTGATTTCTAACATAAATATTTATAAGTCAATTTGTCAGATGCAAGTTTTTTAAAGTTCGCAAAGGTACATAAAATAATCCAATATTTTGTGAGTCATGATATTAAAATATGTATATAACGACTTTTTGTACATGTTATATTTCAGTTATTAATATATTTTCCGTACTTTTGCATTGGTTTTGTTTAAAATTTTATTGAATGAATTTATACTTAAGATATTTCGACAGCGAGGTTTTTGCATATTCTATTGACGAGGCTTTTGATTTCCTGCAGTCAATTCCAGAGGTTGACCTAGACGAGTTTTTGATGAGCGACATTGTACAGTATGTCGAAAGCAACAATATGTATCCCAAAAGATATAAGGTACACGGAAAGGCATATTTCATTATTATAAAGACAACTGCATCATGTATGGAGGAATTCAAGAGTAACGGGGCTCTCGCTCATGATGATGTACCTAAGACTAAGGTTGATGTCTTTTCTGAGTTTAACCCAGGATGGTATGATGGCTCCATTATGTTCAAAAGGGTAATTCCCATTCCTCAGACTCAGAAGTTCCAGTATGTTGACACTTTTTTTGTTGCGCGTGTCAAGGCTCTAAGTAAGCTGGATTGTTATAACAAAATCATAGATCATTTACGCTCTCGTAACGATATCGACTCACGGAGTCAGTTTCCCAGTATAAAGGGCCGTAACTTTGAGTGTGTATTTCACGGAATGGATATTGAATAATATTACCTGTATCAGTTTTCGTGAAATCAATTATTGTATGCATACTTTTTCTTTTTGGTATCAACATCCTTGTTTATGCCGATAAAAAGACCGGGAAGGAAATAGAAAAACATTATGCGCAAGAATATGTTTTACCTGTTCCCGATCCTTTATATAAGCCCGATCTTCCTGCCACTCCAGTAGAACATGTGCCGGAAATAAGGCTGCATAATATAAGGCCACACAGGGTACCTTCAATATATGGTATTGATGTGTCGCATCATCAAGGTTCCATCAACTGGAATATGGTTGCCTCAGATCCCAATGCCAGCTATGTATATATAAAGGGAACAGAATCTTCCTCGTATGTCGATGATGAGTATCAGAAAAATATATACGAGGCAAAAAGATTAGGCATTCCCGTTGGAACATATCATTTTTTTAGTCCTAAAGCAAGCGGATTGGTTCAGTTTCAGAACTTTTCTTCGAATATAGATTTCAGAAAGCAGGACTTGATTCCCGTTATTGATGTAGAGCATCGTGGCAGGGTTTCCATCGGTTATTTTCACACACAATTAAAGATTCTGCTCGAAGAGATAGAGAGAGCCTATGGTGTCAGACCCATTATCTACACAGGAGTAAATTTCTATAACAAATATCTGTCTGGTATGTATAAGAAATACAAGTTCTTTATTGCCCGATACCACACAGACGAACAACCTGAGCTTTGCGACGACGTTCCTATAGTCTTATGGCAATTTACACCAGAAGGCTATATTAATGGAATAAAAGGTCATGTGGACCGTAGTTGCCTTTTAGACAATTACAGCCTGCAGGATATAATGATTCCCAAATAAATTAATATAATAAATAGGGGTTATTTCTCAACTCCCATCCCACATTGCTTTTCGGCCCATGACCCGAATAGATTATGGTATCAGAAGGTAATGTAATTATTTTGTTTTTTATGCTGCTGATTTCCGTGTTCATATCACCTCCAGGCAGGTCGGTACGGCCAATGCTTCCTTGGAATAAAGTGTCGCCTGTAAATATGGTATGAGCTGATTCAACGTAATAGCTCAGTCCACCCGGTGTATGTCCTGGAGTATGCAAGACCCTGATGGAAGTGTTGCCTAACATAAAGGTTTCTCCCTCATCGATGTAGCGTTCTATGACTGGTAGGTTCCAGTTCATTGACAAACGGAACATACTGGTCATTTCAGGAACCTGACTGTAAATACTCTCATCGGCAATATGGCATAACGGTTTCAGTCCATAGGTTTCCGTTATATAAGACAAGCCCCATACATGGTCAAAGTGCATGTGCGTCTGAAGGGCATATTTTAACTTCAGCTTTTCTTTTGTTATAAATTCACTTACGATTGTATTTTCTCTGTTATTACTCATGCCGGCATCAATGATGGCAGCTTCAAGGGTTTCCTCGTCCCAAATCAAATAGGTGTTTTCACCCACAGGGTTAAAAATGAATGCTTTAGTTAACATAATTGTGTATAAACAACTTTTTTTGTTTCAAAATACGGTTCTTCAAAATAATCTGTAAGTTGACAAATCTGCGTCTGTTTCTTCAGGGGTAATGTCTCTTTGTCCAATTCTCCGCCTTTCAAACAGATAATGCCATTGGGTAGTGCATTTATCTGTTCTTTACTGATGTTCTTTCTAACAATCTTAACTAAGTCTGCCAATGGCATAACTGCACGTGAAACAACAAAGTGAAATTTGTCTTTAACCTCTTCTGCTCTGCACCATTGGGTAGTTACATTCTGCAGAGAAAGGGCATTGGCAACCTCCTGACACACTTTAATTTTTTTCCCTATTGAATCAACCAAATGAAAAGAAGTTTCCGGAAACATAATTGCCAGTGGAATACCGGGGAATCCGCCACCTGTTCCTAAATCCATAATTTTAGTCTCAGGTTTAAAGCGTATAAATTCAGCAATAGCTAGAGAATGCAATACGTGGTGTTCATAAAGGTTGTCTATGTCCTTACGTGATATCACGTTGATTTTGGCGTTCCAGTCGTGATAAAGTTCATCCAACTGTTGGAACTTGCTTATCTGCTCCTGTGTTAAGTTCGGAAAGTATTTTAGAATAATATCCATTTCTTCTTGTCATTTGTTTATGAGGTTTTGCCTAATCTTCCCTTCTAACTGTTGGTATGAAATTTTTGCGAAAATAAAGCCTTCAGACCAGGGTGCAATATCATAAGGATTATAGCAGAAAAGAATACCGTCTTTCTCAATCAGGAAATTATTGTCGGATATATATACGTCACCTAAAGAGAAGATGCTTCTTTTCTCCTCCAGTTCCGCAGCAGTTTTGCATTCGTTATCTTTGACAATCTGTTCCTTAATCAGTTTTTTGACAGCTTCTTGCTTGTCCCCGAACAGCTCTTGACACGTTATTGCCTTACCTGATTTCTCATTAAAATTAATATAGTTTTCCATTGCGCCGCCATGTGCTCCTCCCGTGTACATTTCTATTCTGTTTTTATAAGCTATTATACCTTCTGGAGCATCGTCTGAGACACTTCCCGTCTGGTTATATTCGTAGGCGTATATATCTTGGTACTCATCATACGGGTCATAGAAATCTCTTAGTTCCTTTTCATAGTCATTTGATAATGAATCAGCAAAATGATTCTTTGCGTCTTCAAAAGACATTATATTATTTCCAAAAAGGAAAGCAACCAGCTGTTGGTTAATAAGCTTTGCAGCATTACTTTTACCATCGGCATATTTTACTTCTATGTTTATACTGTAATTGGGTAGTTCGCTGTCAAAGATACTTTTCTTCTTGTTGTAGTAACTTCTATAGAAAACAATTTTCTCGGTTTGTTGAACAGAATCTCCTTCTACTTCCGTCTGTTGCTGTTTGCTGGTTTTGTTACCCCAACAGGATACCAGCAGTAGGGTAGAGATTAAAAATAAAAATCTATTTCTCATGTTTGAAAATAATATATAAGAATGCAAATAATCCTAATATGAACGGATAATATAGATAAGGTATAATCTCCAGTGGACTGATACATGCCAGTCCGCTTGCAATAAGAAGCTGTGCCCCGTAGGGGATGATACTTTGTGCAAAACAGCTAAAGGTATCCAGTATGCTTGCCGTCCGTCTGGGATCTATCTTGTACAATGCAGAGATTTCCTTTGCCAACGGTCCCGTGGTCAGTATGGCAATCGTGTTGTTTGCGGTACAGAAGTCGGTTAAGACAACCAGTCCGGCAATACTCATTTCCGCTCCCGTTTTGCTTCTAATCCTTCTGGTAAGCTTCGTTTTCAAGTATTCAATTCCTCCTGTTTCCCTCATTACCTCAATTATACCACCTGCCAGAATCGTTACTATAATCAATTCACCCATACCCATTATACCGTTGTTCATTGCAGCAGACCATTCTGTAAGAGTAAGTTTGTTATGCAACAATCCTATTACGCCTGCCAAAATGGTTCCTGTAGATAACAGCATCATAACGTTAAGTCCGCAGATGGCAGCCACTAATATATATATATAAGGTATAATAAGCATATAGTTTATCTCTCCGCAGAATGTTTCGCCTGCAACCTCTGTTCCGGTCAACAGATATAGAACGATGGTTATGATGGCAGCAGGCAAGGCTATCTTCAGATTATATCGGAACTTGTCCTTTAACTTGCACCCCTGAGTCTTGGTTGCCATGATGGTGGTGTCAGATATAAAACTCAGGTTGTCTCCGAAATAGGCACCTCCCACTATCACGGCAACCATCAAGGGTAGGTTCTGCCCGGTTTTTTCAGTTATGCCACAGGCTATTGGTGTTAAGGCAGCAATAGTTCCGACGCTTGTGCCAATGCTTAACGATACAAAACACGATGCAATGAACATTCCGCACAGCATCATCTTGACGGGAAGAAAATTTAGTGTCAGGTTTACGGTAGCCTCTATGGCTCCCATTTGTTTGGCTGTCGAAGCAAAGGCACCTGCCAAAATAAAAATAAACACCATTGTCATGATGTCCTCTTTTGCAGCGCCTCTTGCCAAAACGGCAAAACGTGATTCAATGTTTTTGTCCTTAAAAATCAGAATAGAATACAAACATGCAATCAGAAAAGATACGATGATGGAAGTTGCATAGAAATCACGTGAAATGATGCTCGACAAGGTGTAAATTGCCAAGAAAATCAGCAACGGACTGATAGAGAGAAGCCCTTTGGCATCTTTTATCCTTTCTTCCATGAAGCGAAATTACACATTTTATTTTGTATCTAATGTATAAATTGTACACTTTTTGACATATTGTGTTAAAAAAACATCGCATTTCGGTGGGTATTTCGCAAAAATTGTATAACTTTGCAGATGAAATAACACATTAAACGAATTCAGAATAAATTATAATATGGCAAAAATAGTTACTATGGGCGAGATTATGCTTCGCCTTTCATCACCAGGAAACAGCAGGTTTGTGCAGTCAGACTCATTTGATGTGAACTATGGTGGCGGTGAAGCAAACGTCGCAGTCAGTTTGTCAAATTATGGTCATGATGCTTTTTTTGTAAGTAAAGTTCCAGCTCATGAAATCGGACAAGCTGCTGTGAACAGCCTGAGAAAATTTGGCGTTCATGTAAAATTTTTGGTACGTGGTGGAGACAGACTGGGAATATACTACCTTGAGACGGGTTCCAGTTTACGTCCCAGTAAGGTAATATACGACCGTTCTCATAGTAGTATGTGTGAAGCCAGCCTAGAGGATTTTGATTTTGAAAATATCTTTGCCGGAGCTGACTGGTTTCATTGGAGTGGCATAACGCCGGCTATCAGCGACAAGGCTGCAGCGTGTGTAAGAGAGGCTTGTATTGCGGCCAAGAAAGCTGGTGTTAAGGTGAGTTGCGACCTAAACTTCCGCAAGAAACTTTGGACTCCAGAGAAAGCTCAAAGCATTATGCGACCGCTTATGCAATATGTTGACGTTTGCATTGGTAATGAGGAAGATGCTGAAATGTGCCTTGGTTTCAAGCCCGCATCAGATGTAGAGTCAGGCAAGACAGAGGCAGACGGGTACAAGGCAATCTTTACCAAAATGCAACGTGAGTTTGGCTTCCAGTATGTTATCAGTACCCTCCGTGAAAGTATCAGCGCATCCGATAATGGTTGGAAGGCATTGATTTATAATGGCAAGGAGTTCTATCTCAGTCGCATATACCAGATAACACCAATTGTTGACAGGGTAGGAGGTGGCGACAGCTTCAGTGCCGGTATTATTCACGGCCTTGTAAGTAACATGTCCCAGAGTGATGCATTGGAGTTTGCTGTTGCGGCAAGTGCCCTTAAGCATACCATCCCTGGCGATGTTAATATGGTTAGTATTCAGGAAGTTGAATCCCTGGCAGCAGGTCACACAAACGGTAGAGTAGAAAGATAAGAGAAAATGGCAAAATTTGACAAGATACAAGTATTAGGCAAGATAGGGGACACGGGGATGGTTCCTGTGTTCTATCATTCAGATGTTGAAGTTGCAAAGCAGGTTATCCGTGCTTGCTATGACGGCGGTGTTCGTGCCTTTGAGTTTACCAACAGAGGCGATTTTGCGCATGAGGTCTTTGCCGAATGTGTAAAATTTGCTGCAAAGGAATGTCCTGAAATGGCTATGGGTGTCGGCTCTGTTGTGGACGCACCCACTGCAAGCCTGTTCATTCAGTTGGGAGCCTGCTTTGTGGTTGGTCCGCTTTTGAATCAGGATATAGCCAAAGTCTGCAACAGACGCCAGATTCCCTATTGTCCCGGCTGTGGTTCAGTTTGCGAGATAGGCTATGCGCAGGAACTTGGATGCGAACTGACTAAAGTCTTCCCTGGCGATGTCTATGGTCCTGCCTTCGTAAAGGGCGTTATGGCACCTTGTCCCTGGAGTAGGATTATGGTTACCGGGGGTGTTTCGCCCGACAAGGATAACCTAACGGCATGGATTAAGGCCGATGCCTTCTGTGTTGGAATGGGCAGTAAGCTGTTCCCCAAGGAGGTAGTTGCCGCCAAGGACTGGAAGTATATTACAGACAAGTGCAGGGAGTGTCTTTCCTACATTGCAGCAGCTAAGCACTAATTTCTCGGCATACTTTTCTTTGTTTTTTCTTTTTTTTCGTACCTTTGCAGCTGCTTATGACTGCAGAGGTAATGAACGTATGTCGTTTTCTGACTACCCCTTTTTTACTTCCGCAGGTGAAACAAGAAATACTGATGAGCAATAAGAAAAAGAAGAGCAAGAAGAAAGAGGTTCGATGGTTTGTTCCTTCCGGAATGGAACCAACGGAAATGGACAGGATAATACTGATGTGGCAGGAGAAAGGTAAACTTGTTCCTACTCCAAGCCTGATTAAGACCAAAGAGCAGATACAGGGCATCCGTCGTGCAGGTGAACTGAATACAGCAGTGCTGGATTGTGTGGCAGAGCATATCCGCGAGGGTATGAGCACCCTCCAGATTGACAGGCTTGTATATGATTACACCACCTCTCACGGCGGCATTCCGGCTCCGC
Source organism: Bacteroidaceae bacterium (assembly GCA_017645305.1). GTDB lineage: Bacteria > Bacteroidota > Bacteroidia > Bacteroidales > Bacteroidaceae > Physcousia. The sequence goes on from JAGCPD010000005.1 coordinate 106,834, forward strand.
TTAATTACGAGGGGTATCCCAATTCCTGCTGCACCAGCATCAACGATGTTGTCTGTCACGGAATCCCCAGCGAGTATGACATCCTGGAGGAGGGGGACATTATCAACGTTGACTGCACCACCATTCTTAACGGCTATTATGCCGATGCCAGCCGTATGTTTATAATAGGCAAGACCACCCCTGAGCGGAAACGATTGGTAGATGTAGCATGGGAATGTCTGAAGGTTGGCGAGCAGGTATGCTCGCAGCCTTATGTCTTTGTCGGTGATTTGGGTAACGCCATTGCCAGTCACGCCCACAAGAACGGCTGTACCGTTGTCCGTGATTTGTGCGGACATGGGGTAGGGCTTGAGTTTCACGAGGAGCCGGATGTCGAGCATTACGGAAAGAAAGGGTCAGGGATGCTGCTTGTTCCGGGTATGACGTTTACCATCGAGCCGATGATTAATGCCGGCGACTGGCAAGTATGTGGCGACGAGGAGGACGAGACTGAATGGATAGTTCTTACGGAAGATGCTTCAGACAGTGCCCAGTGGGAACATACCTATGTAATGACAGAAAATGGCGTGGAGATTTTAACGCATTAGTCTATGGCATATATACTTGGTATAGAGAGTAGTTGCGATGACACATCCGCAGCTGTTATTCGTGACGGCATACTGCTCAGTAACGTTACAGCCAGTCAGGCCGTTCACATGGAGTATGGTGGGGTAGTGCCGGAATTGGCAAGCAGGGCCCACCAGCAGAACATCGTTCCTGTTGTAGATACCGCCCTGAAAAAGGCAGGCATAGAGCGCGAGCAGCTTTCAGTTATTGCCTTTACCCGTGGTCCAGGCCTGATGGGTTCGCTTCTGGTAGGTGTCTCCTTTGCCAAGGGTTTGGCACTTTCCCTGGGTATTCCCCTTATCGATGTCAATCACCTGCAGGGACACATACTGGCACATTTTATTCATACCGAAGATGACGAATATGAATCACCCTCATTCCCGTTCCTGTGCCTATTGGTAAGCGGCGGTAACAGTCAGATTGTCCTGGTTAAATCCTATCACGAAATGGAGATTGTCGGCCAGACCATCGACGATGCGGCAGGTGAGGCTATCGACAAGTGCTCCAAGATAATGGGGCTTGGATATCCCGGCGGTCCCATCATAGATAAGTTGGCAAGGCAGGGTAACCCCGAAGCCTTTACCTTCTCCAAACCCAATATCCCGGCATACGACTACAGCTTCAGCGGCCTGAAGACCAGTTTCCTATATTCACTGAGGAACTGGCTGGCAGAAGACCCTCAGTTCATAGAGCATCACCTGAATGACCTGGCAGCTTCTCTCGAGAAAACCATTGTGGATATCCTTATGAAAAAGCTGCGGCTGGCAGCCAAAGACCTCGGCATAAAACAGGTTGCCGTAGCAGGTGGTGTCTCTGCCAATAACGGACTGCGTAATGCCTTCCACGATTATGCCAGACGATACGGTTGGAAAGTCTTTATTCCCAAGTTCAGTTACACCACAGATAATGCGGCCATGATAGCCATAACGGGCTATTATAAGTTCCTGAACAAGGAGTTTTGCCCCGTTTCCGCTCCTGCATACAGTAGAAATATTATATAAACAGAAAAAAATAGGCAAAACTGTTTGTCGTTCAGATAAAATATTGTACCTTTGTGCCCTGTTTGGAAGAAGTTGTTATTGGAATAGACTAAAAAGAAAAGGTAGAAATGTCTAAGATTTGTCAAATTACAGGGAAAAAGGCCATGATTGGCAACAACGTTTCCCACTCTAAACGTCGTACCAAAAGACGCTTCAACGTGAACTTGTTCACAAAGAAGTTTTATTATGTAGAGGAAGACTGCTGGATTAAACTGAGCATCAGTGCTGCCGGTCTTCGCTGTATTAATAAAGTTGGTCTGGATGCAGCTCTCAAGAATGCTGTTTCTCAGGGATATTGTGATTGGAAGGATATTAAGGTTATTGGCTAATAATAAGGAGAATAAGTTATGGCAAAGAAGCAAAAAGGCAACAGAATACAGGTTATTCTGGAGTGCACAGAGATGAAGCAAAGCGGTCTGCCTGGTACATCTCGTTATATTACCACCAAGAACAGGAAGAATACTCCCGAGCGTATGGAGCTCAAGAAGTACAACCCTATTCTTAAGAGAATGACTGTTCACAAGGAAATCAAGTAGTAACCAAAAAGGTTAGAGGTTATGGGTTTGAGGTTATGGAAATTCCTTCCTCAATAACCAATAAACAATAACCAATAAACATTCATTAAGAACTATGGCAAAGAAAACAGTGGCCTCTCTTCAGACAGGTAAGACAGATGGCCGTTCATATACCAAAGTTATCAAGATGGTAAAGAACCCCGAGACCGGTTCTTACTCTTTCGATGAGCAGATGGTGCCCAACGAGGCAGTTAAGGATTTCTTCAAGAACTAATCAAAGGTTCTTCCAAGATACACACTAACAATAAGAGAGCAACTTCAACCGAGGTTGCTCTCTTTGTTTTGCTAAATGAAATTTTGCCTTTCATGCGAAACAAAGGCTTTTCATGACAGCAATTGAAATAAACTGTCGATTTCTTTGCGTGAATGAAATTTATCATTATTTTTGCATCGTGAAATAATTGACTTAAACTAAACAATTGTCAAGCATGAAAAAAATATATATTGCTACTTTATCCTTTTTCTTTATCTTTGCCATTGGATTCTGTTACGCTGAGAGTCAGCAAACAGAGAAGTGTAAAAGTCTAATACGTGAATACATCTCCGGCGGGCAGGGAAATATCGACGTTACCCCTTTGGTTGTTGGAATAAAAGATTTATTTTCGGCAGCGAATGCAAAGGAAAAACAAGAACTAATGGATTTTATTATCGCGAACATCTCTGAACAGTTGGATAATAATCAGGTTAGTTCAGCCCGTTCACTCATCAATATATATCAGATGGTTGCCAATCATGATGACGAGCATCTACCTAAGCTGTATTACATCCTTGGAAACATTTATTCAGGACAGAAGGACACCGTCAGTCTAAAGCATACAATTACCTCTCTCGAAAGGTTCGCCGGTAACTCTGAGGAGTATCGCAATTATATTAAAAACCTTAATGACAACCTCCTACGTATCCGAAATTACAAGCCGGTATCGTACGATATTGAGGGATTATGGCTAACAGATGTTGCTTGGAATTCTAAGTCAACCTGGTTTAATTATCCCAAATATCATGTCGAAATTAGCAATATTGGAGGCAGAAATCAATATCGTATAGATGGTTCTTTCATAGCTTCCTATAACAACAAACATTTTATGAGTGGTTTGATTTTTCAGGAGGGCAGTAATTACTCGCAAATCGAAAAAGAATTTGGCGAAGATTCCCTGTATTTGTTCTGGTCGTCAGAAAAACTGACAAATGCAGACCTCCAGAGTATAGCTGCAAGGCAGTATATGGCAGGAGCATTCGGTACGGCAGCAGCCGTTGGTGTAGCTGGCGGCAATAGCGACATGGGATCCCGTGTAACTGGTCAACTGGTAGGAGGCCTCACAGAAATAGGATTGAATGCTCTGTTCAACAGCCTGTTCGCCCCCCAAAAACGGATTGTCATTATTGAAGCTTGGCTAAAGAAAGTTAGCAACAACATGTTTGAAGGACTCTTCTCTTGGAAAGAATCAAAAGTAGGGGCTAGTACTACCAACATAAATTTTGACGAAACAATAGATAGAGTTTCGTTAATGAGATGGAATAATGAAAGCGAGGTTTATTTTATGCATTATTTAAAGCCCCCAAAAGACATTGATAGAATTGATTATCTCAATGAGTTTGTTTATCGACCTCCTTTTTTGTACTATACCTATTTTAGAGATAGTCAAAATCAAGAGCTAAGGCAGGTATATCAGAATTGGAAAGCAACTAAATCTTCTGAAAGAAATGATTATTTACGAAACTATCATCAACAGCAGATAGAGAAATTAAAGAAATGGTGTATGAATAACTAATAGAATAGGTATGCGTTTTAAATATATTTTTTTATTATCGTTATGTCTGATTCCAAATCTTGTTTGGGCTCAATATGAAGAAGACGAAGATGAAGAAGCTGAGAAGGAAAGAATTCTCAACGACCCTGCTAGTGCGGCAGCAGGAAGGAAGGCACAATTGGAATCTGCGTGGAGTCTGAGTGATCCCGATTTCAAATTTAAGGAAGCATATCGTCACGAAGATGGTGCTTGGGATACCAGGGAAATCAATGCACAGGTACGCCCCATATCTGTACCTAAAAGTAGCTCAATGAAAAAAAAATCATCTAAATACAAGGTAGGGACTCATGTCATAACGAATCCTAAATTCATGCAAATGAGACGAAAGCAAATTATTCAAGGACAGAAAGAAAGGGCCAGACAGGAGGAAATAAGAAAGCAACAACAGGCACTAAACAGGATTCAACAAGGTGTACAATATAATGCAAGCATGTCGAATTATCGCATACAAAATACTCAAAGATTAATCGATAGAATAGAGAAACTGGAACAAGTAAATGCCGTTGATTTTGCCAATGTCCCTCAAGGGACTGCTGGCGCTAAGCCCAATACGTTGAGTAACAAACAGATGGCAAATCTGCTAAAGCCTAAAAAAGAAGAAAAGGGCTCCATTACGGTATTATTTATTGAACCTAATACCGAACGGGAAAACCATCAGAATGTAAGTCTCATGCAGAACAAGAAATTGAATTTATACGATGATGGAGGATACGACCAGAAAGAATTGGATTTGTGGAAAGACGCTTTTTTTTCAGAAAAGCCAATTGTTCAGCCATGTTCTACTGCTACCCTGAATGAAGTACAGCAATATGAGGCAACGATACTAATTGAAAATAATTTTCTTAATCTTGATAGTTTTAATATCACAACATTACCAGACATGGGATGTATTGCCCTTATTGGTGACAGCATTCTTTTATTGGATAACGATAGCCTGACATTTCTCAAATGGAGTGTACCGTCTGATGTCAGTCAAGTTATTGCATGTGGAGATAGGACCATAGGAAAACGTTATAATCAAATAGTAGAAATAAAAAAAGACGGGCTGGGTATAATCTGTGAGTTAGATAATGAGGAATTTAATATATACGCCGAGTCAGACAGCACTTTCATCCTCTGTGCAAGTGTGGTAGATTTGTATGTTGTAACACGCGTTAACATCAATACAGGGACGTATGACGAGTTATTACGCACACCGACAATTATTCGTAAAGTAGTTTCCAATGGTAAGATAATCCTAACTTTGCTTAAGAAACGTATAATAGACATCACCGAATCACCAAAATTATTCTATCTGTCCGAGACAAGAATTAATGACCTGTGTATGTGTAACGAAGGTCTGTTATTGGCAACAGACGAAAATGTTTTGTTACTGAAGTCACCAACAGAGATTCTGACATTTACAAAAGAAGGAGCTAAAAAAATTTGGTGTGACGGTACAGATATTTATCTAATAAATAAAAAGGGAGATTTAATACGCTATTCAAAAAAATTATAGTACTATGAGAAATGTTTTTTTTCAAATCGGACTAATGATAGTCTTTATTGTGTTATCAAGTAGTGTGTATGCACAGAGTAGTCGTGAAAAAATAGTCTTAGAATGTGGATGTGAAATAACTAAATACAAGTTTAAATGTGGGTTGTGTGGCGGGGGATTATCTGTTGATTATGAATCAAGAAATCGATACAAAGATTCTAAATTATGGGATTACTATTGTCCTAAAGACACAAATCATAAACACTTGGGAATGTCGGATTCTATTGATTATATACACAAATGCAAGGTTGAGAGATGTGTCGAGCAATCCAAAAAAACAATAGAAGGTAATAATATCCAATTGACTCTGACAAATGTTTGTAAGTTGAAGCATAAATTCAATCTTCTTTTCGATGACGGAGAAAAGACTACTAAGCTGGGAACATTTGAGAATGGTAATTCAAGGATATTCAGGGTCACAAATTCTGAGAATTGGATAATTAAAATCGCACCTGCAAACAATGAAAATGATAAATTACGTGATGAGTAGGAAATAGAACAGTATTTTTAAAAAGGGAAATCTGTTTTCATGTTTGTAATTAATTGTTTGTTACGATAACCACTAACCGCTAACCAAGAATTATCAATTTTCCATTATCAATTATCCATTAATTAAGAAAAGGGGCAGATTTTGCCCCTTTTCTTAATCTTCAATCGAATCCCCATTCCCCTTAGTGAAGAGCTTGGAGGAAACCTCACTGGTCTGACCGTCCTTGATGGCAATCGCCTTCACGGTTGCGGTGTCAGAGAGCGTGACAGCCTCACTGTAGAGCGAACTCTCACTGGTGGGCGTACTGCCATCCGTAGTGTAACGGATTTCTGCACCGTCAGGTCCCGTGATAGTCACCTCAGTAGTCTCCTCGAACGGAGTCAGTCCGCTGATGACAGGACTTGCCAAACTACCCTGATTCTGGTTCTCGTTTTGGTTTTCGTTACCATTCTGGTTCCCGTTCTGGTTCCCGTTTTCGTTTTCGTTTTGGTTTTCGTTCCCATTCTGGTTATTATCCTCCACCGTCCCGGGGTCACTGGATGTCACCTGCTTCACGATGTTGCCCTCGCGGTCATAGCAAGTGATGTTGATGCTGGTGTTGCGCAGCTCGTCCTTCAGCTCCGTTGCCGGCGTGAAGATGATGCGCCGTGTGCGTATGAGCGAAGCCTTGACATCGTTCACGTCAGACACGGTG
>JAGCPD010000035.1 GCA_017645305.1 Bacteroidaceae bacterium
GATAGTCATACTATTTCTTTATTCTAATTGAATTACCTTGTTTGATTAATTCCTTTACATCTTTCAGATGTGGTTCCTGTTCCTCTGATGGACACAAATTTAGTCAAAAATAGCCCAACTTATAACAAAAAGAAACGATTTCTTGGTAAAATTCGCTACCTTTGCCAACAAATTCGACGACAATGGAACAGAAATTCAACAATAATCGCTTGGATTTGCAGATACTTCGTGAGTTCTGCGAACGGGAGGGTGAAGAAATCGCTTACCGCAAGGGTGACCAGTTGGAGCGTGAGGGTGACCCAGCACGCTGGTTCGCTTTTGTCACTGAAGGTTGTTTCAAATATGTAAAATATGGTATGAGCGACGACAAGGCACATATCACGTGGTTCTCGTTTGAGGGTGAGTTCGTGTGTGACTACCCCACATTTCTCTATGGCCGTCCGTCACAGGCCACGATTGAGGCTATGGTGCCCAGTCGTGTACTGAGGGTTACGGGCCAGCAACTGGAACTATTCTTCAATCAGAACATGGAAACGATGAAACTACGAGCCATGATTGGCGAGCACATTCTCAGTCAATTCCGTTCGCGCTATCTTGACCTCCATTGTACTACGCCCCGTGAACGTTACGAAATGTTGCTGCAAAGCTGTCCTGGTATCATAGAGTTTCTTGACTTACAAGACATCGCTTCGTTCTTGAACGTCCATCCAAATACTGTCAGCAAAATACGGCGTGACATTACGTTTGGCTACAGATAATAGTCTATAACAGATAGAAACTCTCAACCTAAGTTGAGACATTTGCCCTTAGCATTCCTTTTTCGGACATAGCTAAAGGGCTATTTTTATGTCTTTTCGTAACTTTGTGGCCGACATTTATTACAAACGAAAGATATATGAATATCCTCATTATCGGAGCCACATCAGGCATAGGAAAAGCCCTCTTTGAAAAATATATAATTGAAGGGAATCGCCTCGGCATTGTTGGTCGACGTACAAATTTGCTGGATGAACTATACCAGCAACACCCCGACAACACTTTCACTTTTACGGCTGACATCATCAAACAAAAAGAAATCGAGCAAGCTATCCACACACTTTGTACAAAGCTGAATCACATTGACCTCGCCATCGTATGTTCTGGCACTGGCAATCTCAATCCATCACTTGACTATGCTTTGGAATGTCCTGCGATTGATACTAACGTAAGAGGCTGGACGTTTGTCATCGATACGCTCTACAACATCTTCGAACAGCAAGGTCACGGTCACCTCGTTGCAATTACTTCTGTTGGTGGGCTACGTGGCGAACCAATGGCACCTGCCTATAGTGTGACTAAAGCCTACCAGATTAACTACATGGAAGCTTTGCGCAAGAAGGCATACAAAAGTGATAATCGCATCTGTGTCACAGACATTCGTCCTGGTCTCGTAGATACTGCTATGGCAAAAGGCGATGGTCTATTTTGGGTGATGCCTGTCGATAAAGTTGCCGACCAAATTATTTCTGCTATTCGCAAGAAGAAATCGAAAGTATACGTTACCAAACGTTGGCACTACCTCGCCATCATCAATAAGAATTTACCATTCAACCTGTATAGATTATTGTAGTATTATTCGTATTCGGTAAAAAAATGTTCTTCCTGTGCAGTCTTTTTCTCTGTTGTAGGACTATATAAATAGAGACGTTATGTTTACGATGGAGATAACACGGCTGATAGAAAGGTGCAGACTGGGGGACGCGGATGCCCTCGGAGAACTGTACAAGGCATACGCCCAACAGATGAGGGGCGTGTGCCGACGCTATATCAGCGACGAGCAGACGGTGGAGGATGTGCTGCACGACGCTTTCGTGATTATCTTCACTTCGTTCGACAGGCTGCGCGACGTGCGACGGGCCGAGCCTTGGATGACGGCCATCACAAGGAACGTGGCATCGAAATGCAAGGATCATCTGGAGGCATTGCCAACGGTTTCGCTCGAAGAGACGAGCGAGGCGGAACTGATTGCCGCCGAGGACGAGGAAAGGGACGTGAGGGGCGTGCCGCTGAGCGAGGTAGTGAGAATGATAGACAGACTGCCGGAGGGTTACGGGCAGGTGTTCCGGCTGTCGGTGTTCGAGGGCATGACGCACAAGGAGATTGCCGACATGCTGGGCATTGAGCCACATTCGTCATCATCACAACTGGCACGGGCAAAGAAGATGCTGCGCAAGATGATGCAACAGTATTGGGTGGCCGGGCTTCTGTTGCTACTTGTTCCTGTTACGTTCTTTTTGCTTAGGAAAGGAGATTCTGCGGTCAAGGATGAAAAGCCAGTTGTGGCGAAGCAAAAAGAGACACCCAAAGAATCGCCGAAAGAATCTCCGACTGACCAGCCACAAGAACCCGTGATTGTTCATCTGCCAGTGCATCGTACCACTGTCATTGCGACTGACACCCTGCAATCGGTTATCGCTCAGGCTATGGATTCTGTCACGTCTGACACCTTATATAATATAATAGCCTAGGAACAGACGATTCCTGACACCATTGCGACCGACACGACAAAGGCTATACGCAAGGTGGAGATACCGCATTACGACATCACCGACCTACGACACGACAAGTCAAAGAACAAGAATGACTGGCACCTCGCCCTGGCATACGCAGGAAACCCGCAGCGCGACATGAGCCGTACCGACAACTACATGACCATGCCGACGCTCTCTGGCAGCATGACGCGCTCCACAAAGCTCTACAACTGGGGCGACTACATGGACTATGTCATGGCGAATGCGCCGATGATGGACTCCGTGAGCGCATCGAACATGAGGCACGTGGCCATCATCAACTCGAACCATCCGCAAGACCCGCTCACCGAGACCAAGCGCCACGAGCGTCCGCTGACATTGCAACTCTCGCTGAGCCGACAACTCAACAGCCACTGGTCGCTCGCCACGGGACTGAGCTACACCCGCATGAAGTCCACCTTCGAGAGCGGCAATGAGAACACGATTATCCACCGCACCCAGCGACTGCACTACCTCGGCATCCCGCTGAAACTCGGCTACCGCGTGGTCGGCGGCAATCGCTGGAACCTCTACACCACGGGCGGCGTCCAGCTCGACATCCCCGTCAGCGCACGACTCACTACGCAGTATATCTACGGCGGTTCATACGCCCCCATCGGCAATTCGCCAGACATTGATGCCACCATCAGCACCCCGTGGCAATGGTCCGTCGGCGTAGGCATCGGCGCACAGTACCAGATTGTGCCACACCTGAACGTCTATTTAGAGCCGAGCCTGAACTACTTCATCCCGACCTCCACCGACATCGAAAGTTACCGCACGGAACATCCGTTCGACCTTTCTTTACCATTCGGCTTAAGATTTACTTGGTAGCCGTGCAGTCTTTTCGCAGTCCGGCGGACTATATAAGTAAAGAGACGTTCATTTTAACTCTGTAGAATATGAAGTATTACAAACCCCTCGCTTGGATGATGGCGATAGCCATTGCCAGCACAACGATGACTGCTTGCAGCAGTGACGACAACGAAACGGAGAAGCCTTTCACGACTAATCCTGTAGAATCCTCCATGCTCTATGCCTGTGGTGTAGGCCAGTCCGAAACGCGCTCAGTTGCTGATGCGCAGAATGTGCTCTTCACTGAGGATGACATCGAATGGTTCAATGTGACCACTCGCGAAATCAAGTTTAAGGACATGGACGAACCGCTCTACAAGCGTATGCAGCCCTTTCACGAAATCGAGTTCCATCTGGGCGACGATGCTTTGTTTGTGGTCAGCAGTTTCGTCGGTGACTGGGATAGTAGGATATTCACCAACCTTGTCTTGCATTATGATGTGATTACTGATCCGAACCAAGGCCACTACTATCTGCAGGACTGCTATCCTCTTCAGTTCGCCGAAACTGACGAGGTGAAAGCCAACCGTGAGAAGAATGCAGCACAGTGGGAGACGTTCACGAAATATCTGGGAAGCAAAGGAAAGTTGAAGAAATAATCACGCTCTCCGTGCAGTCATTCGTTGCAGTTTCAGACTTTATAAGTAGAAACTGCAACGAATTTTTATGTACACGATTTACGATTATGCCTACAATGGGCTACTCTATCTGAACAACATTATGCGGCCACGCCACAAATGTCTTTCGCAATTGATGATTTACTCGACAACAGCCTGCCAATCACAATGCAAGCACTGCAATATCTGGCAGAAAAAAGTGGAACATCTATCGCTCGATGACATCCGTCGAATTATGCAAAGCAAGTGCATCACCAAACGGACAACCGTAGGACTAGAGGGTGGCGAGTTTATCCTGCACCCACAGGCTGCGGAAATCATGGCGTGGTTCCGCAAGCATCACCCGAACTACACACTGCTGTCCAATTGTCTCGCGCCCCGTCGGGTCATAGATGCCGTCCGTCTCTATCAGCCCCGGCATCTGTACGTCTCTCTCGACGGTGGCCGCGAGACTTACCAGCGGATGCGTGGGCGTGACGGCTACGACCGCGTGATTCAGGTGGTGGAGGCACTGAAGGACGAGGTGCCGCTGTCGCTGATGTTCTGCCTCTCGCCCTGGAACAACTTCGACGATATGGCTTTTGTGATTGACATTGCCAAGCAATACGGCGTGGATGTGCGCATTGGCATCTACGGAACGATGGCCTTCTTCGACACGACGAGCGAACTGCTGACGGCCTCAGACTTCATCAGTCAGATTCCCAAGAGCATCCACGATACGCAAGAGAACTTCGACTTTGTGGCACTCTACGACCAGTGGTGCAATGGTCATTTGCGTTTGAGCTGCCAGAGCATTATGAGTAGTCTCGTCATCCACAGTAACGGTGACGTGCCGCTCTGCCAGAATCTCGATATTGTTTTGGGAAATATCCACCACCAATCGCTCGACGAGATCTTCAACAGCGTGACTTCCTGCCAGACGCAATGCCACTACTCAAAGAACTGCAACGGCTGTTGGATTAACTTCCACCGCAAGTACGACATCATACTGCTACGTAACTTCGAGCGACTTCTGCCCAAGCGACTCATAGAGAAGTTCTATGGCTCATACCAATGGACGGAAGATCCGAGCACAACCTATCACCAATACTTCAAGAATCTATGATACAGCAATTGATTGAACGATACAAACGTATTCGTACCGAGCGTTTCCTCGCCCAAACGTACCAATATTCTTATGCCTTCCTCGGCATGGGGCAGCACTCGCTCACCAATCTTTATCCCGTGCTTCACTATCTCGGTGTGCCGCTGAAATATATCTGCGTCACGTCTGAGCGGAAAGCCCAGCTGATAGAACGGAAGTTTCCTCATGTGAAAGCAACCACCTCGCTTGACATGATATTAAACGATGATGAAGTGAAAGGTGTATTTGTTTCCGCTTCACCCTCTGCCCATTTCTCCCTTGCCTCACAGATATTGAAAAGCAATAAGTCATTATTCATTGAGAAACCGCCCTGCCAATCACTACAGGAACTTGATGCACTTATAGACAAACAAAGACTTTATGGCTCACCCATTGCTATGGTTGGCTTGCAGAAACGTTATGCTCCTGCCGTGCAAATCCTTCAAAAACGTCTGCGCAAAGAGCATCTTATCAGTTATGACCTCCATTTCCTCACAGGCAACTATCCAGAAGGTAACGCTCTGCTCGACCTTTTCATCCATCCTCTCGACCTTGTCACCTATCTCTTTGGCAAACCAGAAATCATCACCTGCCAAC
>JAGCPD010000036.1 GCA_017645305.1 Bacteroidaceae bacterium
AGAAATATATTTGGTGGTACAATAATAAAAGAATAAAACTGAGATTAAAAGGAATGAGCCCGGCATTATACCGAGCTCACTACTATGGAGAGATTAATAATTAACGTTTAATTTAACGTCCAACTTTTCGGGGTCACATCAAATCTCAAACCCGTTTTTACTTTGATTCTATTTGCAAGGTATCTTGTCAACTCGTTTCTGATGCCGTCCTCCCTCAAAGGGCGTGGCAAAGAACTCATCCATAATAGCATCGGCCTCAGCATTGTTAATAAAACGTCCGGGCATCACTAGCACATTAGCATCGTTATGCTGACGAATTAGATGTGCAATTTCGGGAATCCAACACAGGCCGGCTCTTACACCTTGATGCTTGTTGAGTGTCATGCTGATGCCTTCGCCACTACCGCATACGGCTATACCAGGATATACAGAACCTGCTTCGATGGCATTGCCTAAGGCATGACCGAAATCAGGGTAGTCACAACTTTCTTCACTGTAGGTTCCGAAATCTTCGAATTCCTGACCTTTGGCTGTTAGGTACTCCTTTACATGCTCTTTGAGTGCATATCCGGCATGATCGCTGGCTATTCCAACTTTCATATTCTATGCTTGAAGAAGTTCTTTTACTTGATTATATACGTTCTCTGCCGTGAATCCGAGTTCTTGGTCGAGAACCTTGTAGGGTGCAGAGAATCCGAAACTCTCAAGTCCCCATATACGGCTGCTGGGATGAGCACCTACCAAGAAGCCCTGCAGGGTGACAGGCAAGCCTGCTGTAAGACCAAACACTTTGCTTCCTGCAGGAATGAGCTTTTGCTGGTATTCCTGTGACTGCTCACGGAAGAGTCCTTCGCTAGGTACACTAACAACACGAACTTTTATTCCGTCCTGACGAAGCAGACGTGCACCGGCAACCAGTGTGCTGACTTCTGATCCGTTACCAACAAGGATTACGTCAAACGATTCATCACTTTCTGCAGTGATGTACGCTCCGAGTTGTTCATCGTAGTTCGTCCCCTCTGGTAAGTCTTCTATGTTCTGGCGACTGAGAATGAGTGCTGACGGTGTTTTGGTATTCTCCATAGCCAGCTTCCAGCATATCGTTGTTGCCTTGCTGTCGGCAGGACGCAGAACAAGCACAGAATTGCGACCACTATGGTTCTTCAGTTTCTCCATAAGACGGATTTGTGCTTCCTGTTCAACGGGTTCATGTGTAGGTCCGTCTTCGCCAACGCGGAATGCATCGTGAGTCCATATAAACTTGACAGGAAGTTCCATGAGTGCAGCCATACGGACAGCAGGTTTCATATAATCGCTGAATACAAAGAAGGTGCCGCATGCAGCAATCACGCCACCATGCAATGCCATACCTATACAGCAGCATGCCATAGTAAGTTCGGCTACACCAGCCTGGAAGAATCCACCTGCATAGTTGTCTTTTGTAATAGAAGTTGCTCCACCCTTGAGGAAACCGTCGGTCTTGTCGGAATTACTCAGGTCGGCAGAACCGACAATCATATTAGGAACCTGCTTAGCCAGAAGGTTCAAACAGGTACTTGACGCGTTACGTGTGGCATCGTTGGGCTTCTGCTGAATCTCGTCCCAGTTGACTGAAGGAGTTTTCTTGGCAAACCAGTCGTTCAACTGGGCAGCCTTTTCCATATTCTTTGCTGCCCAGTTATTTTCCTCCTCATAACGTTTGGCAACAATATTCTCGAGTTCCTTTTTGCGGGATTCGTACATTGCCTGTACTTCAGGATAGATTACGAATGGATTGTCCGGGTCTCCTCCAAGGTTCTTAACGGTGTTGCGGAAAGCGTCTCCGCCAAGTGGTGCGCCATGTGTACTACAGTTGCGCTCGTAGCTTGTACCGTCGCCTTTAATGGCTCCTTTACCCATAATGCATTTACCAATGATAAGTGTTGGCTTGCCTTTAACTGCCTTAGCTTTTTCAATGGCAGAACGTATCTGCGTAACGTCGTTTCCGTTTATTTCTATAACCTCCCATTGCAGGGCACGATATTTGGCAGCAGTATCCTCGTTCATTACTACGCTGGTTTCTGTAGATAACTGAATATCATTGGAATCGTAGAACATGATAAGGTTGTCAAGTGCCAAATTACCTGCAATACGTGCAGCGCCCAGGCTTATCTCCTCTTGAATGCCGCCATCACTGATATAAGCATAGATGGTTTCTTTCTGGAATGTGGGGTTGCCTGTTTTTGCGGCCAGGAACTTTGCGGCTATTGCAGCACCAACGGCATAAGTGTGTCCCTGTCCCAAAGGACCTGAACTGTTCTCTATACCGCGCTGATAGCATATCTCAGGATGACCTGGAGTAGGAGAGCCCCATTGTCTTAGCTGTTGCACTTCTTCCAATGTGTATTTTCCAATGAGTGCCAATTCGGCATACAGCATAGGAGCCATATGTCCGGGATCAAGGAAGAAACGGTCGCGCCCCATCCACGTAGGGTTCTTTGGGTCATATTGCAAAAATTCACTGTAAAGAACATTGATAAAGTCGGCTCCTCCCATTGCACCACCGGGATGACCGCTTTTTGCCTTTTCCACCATAGCTGCAGCCAAAATACGTATATTATCGGCTGCACGGTTCATTGTTTGAATGCTATTCATATTATATTTATCTAAAGTTATTTGTTCTGATTGCAAATTTATGAAATATCAGGCAGATTATCAACTTTCTACAACGCTTTATTATCTTATATGATAAATATGTATAGGAATTCCGGTTCTGAAGCACAGGTATGATAATTCCTTTGACAAAAAAAGCCCTCAGGATTCCTGAGGGCCGGATAGATGTTTTGTGTTTACCAGAAGTAGATATAGAATGCTATTGTGATGCTAAGGATGATGATAGTGTGGATAACATCCCAATAGTTCCAGCTGGCACGTGTGGCAGCAATCTGCTCCGGAGTAGATGTGCCGAAGACCAGACCTTGAATCTTCTCCTTGCTGGGAGCCTCGGTTACAAGTGATACAAGAATAACCACCAGACAGCATACAACCAGCATTGCTCCGCAGAAGTACAGCCAGTTAAAGTCATAGAACACGGCCTTGAACCAACTGTCGGCAGCATCTGTAACGTTGCTGTAATAAACCTTGGAACCCAGACGGGTCAATCCGATGATGATACCTGAGAGCAAACCCCACATACCGCCCTTGGCAGATGCCCGCTTCCAGGTAATACCCAACAGGAAGGCGGCTGCAATACCTGGAGCCAATACGGACTGAACGTCTTGCAAGTAGTTGTATAGCACATTACCTACGCTGCGCATGATGGGAATCCACAGGATACCGAGAATCACGATGACAACAGTAGCGGTCTGACCGATGCGTACCAGACTCTTCTCCGAGGTCTGGGGCTTCAGGCGTTTCCAGAAGTCGATGGTGAACAACATGGCTGAACTGTTAAACAGCGAAGCTAATGAGGACATCAGGGCTGCAAGGATACCGCAGACCACCAGACCTTTCACACCTGCAGGCAGAATCTTTGCCACAAGGGTGGGGAAGGCTGCATCGGCATTGGGCGTACCGTCAGGTAACAGGGGCAGGAATGTAGCGCCAGCACCCAGGCTTTTCTGGTGCAATGCCAAGGCCACCATGCCGGGAATGAGGAACAGGAATACAGGCAGCAGCTTCAGATAGGCTCCGAAGATGGTACCGCGACGGCTCTCCCTTTCGTTCTTACCAGACAGAACACGCTGTACGATATACTGATCTGTACACCAGTACCAGAAACCAATGACGATGGAGCCGATAAGTGCTCCCAGCCAGGGATACTGCGGGTCATCCAAGTCGCGCATCAGGTCGTTCATGTCATCACCGGCTGCATTGACCACATTCATGTCAGTGATAGCCATCATGTCATCCCAACCACCCAGAGCTTTCATTCCAAGGACAAGGATGATTAGTGAGCCGAGCAATAGGATGGGGGTTTGCAGGACAGAGGTGTAGAGAACGCTTTTCATGCCGCCAAGGATGGTGTAGAGGGCAGTGATAAGTACCAGTCCAATAGCGGCAATCCAGAAGAAGTCTATGCCCCACAGTTCCTTTATACCGAACACCTGCTGGAAGACAAGACCACCGGCATATACCGTTACGGCCACTTTTGTCAGCACGTATGAAATCAGTGAAATGAAGCTGAGGATGGTACGACTCTGCGAATTATAGCGTCGCTCCAGGAATTCTGGCATGGTATATACCATAGAACGGGTGTAGAACGGAACGAACACCCAACCCAGAATCAGGATCATCCAGCCCTGAATCTCCCAGTGGGCCATAGCCATACCCGAGGAAGCTCCGGCTCCGGCGAGGCCGATAAGATGTTCGGAACCTATATTTGAGGCGAAGATAGATGCACCGATGGCAATCCATGTTGCATCCTTACCGCCAAGAAAATAGTCTGCCGAGTTGTCGTTCTTCTGTGAAACGACCCAAAGTACAATGCCAACCAGCGCACAGCAGAACACGCCAATGACAATCCAGTCTAATAGTGCCATTTTATTGATTCAAGATTAAAAGGAGCCCTGAACGCGTGTTCAGGACTCCATAAATGGTATTTAAATTGAGAGTGATTAGCAGAGTTTACGGGCTCCATCGCCAATAACAACGTCAATGACAATGGGCTTTTTGCCATACTTGGCCTGGAACTTTTCAACAACAACCTTCTTGAAGTTGGGGGCCAGTTCGTCTGCCACAAGGTTGATGGTGCAGCCGCCAAAGCCGCCGCCCATGATGCGTGAACCGGTAACGCCACATTCCTTGGCCACGTCGTTGAGGAAGTCCAACTCTTCGCAGCTTACTTCATACTCCTTGGAGAGGCCATAGTGTGTATCGTACATCATCTGTCCAACCTTCTCGTAGTCGTCAGCCTCAAGAGCCTTACATACGGCAAGCACTCGAACTACTTCTCCGATGACGTAGCGGGCACGCTTGTACTCAGCACCTGTAATTTCGTCCTTCACCTCGTCGAGCATTTCCATCGTAGCGTCGCGGAGACTCTCTACTTCGGGATGCCGCTTGGCAATGATTTCAGCAACGTGCTCACACTGTAGGCGACGCTCATTGTAGGGAGAACCCTTCAGTTCGTGCTTCACACAGCTGTTAACGAGTATCAGCTGATAGCCTTTCGGATGCCAGGGGAAGTATTCAATCTCGCCACTGCGGCAGTCCATACGCATAAGGTTGCCTGCTTTACCAAGACAACTGATGGCCTGGTCCATAATACCGCAGTTTACACCGATGTACTTGTGTTCCGTACGCTGGCCGACACGGGCGAGCTCCATGCGCTCAATCTTATTGTCGCCAAAGAGGTCGTTCAGACCGAATGCGTAAGTACTTTCGAGAGCAGCACTTGAACTCATACCTGCACCAAGGGGCACATCGCCTGCAAAAGCTGTGTTAAAACCTTCAACAGGAACACCCAGAGCCATCATCTCGCGGCATACACCGTAGATGTAGCGAGCCCAGGTTGCACTGGGACCTTTTTCGTCGTCAATAGAGAATTGTACACGATCCTTGAGGTCAATACTATAAGCATCTACCATACGGGTTCCGTTGGGCTTGATTTCGGCAATCATTCCCTGCTCAACTGCACCGGGGAATACGTAACCATTGTTATAGTCGGTGTGCTCACCAATGAGGTTGATACGACCGGGAGAAGCATATACAGAACCCGTTGTGCCGTCGAAGTGCTTGATGAAACGACTTCTTACGTCGTCAATTGTTAATTTCATAGTGTTATTGAGTTTATAAATTGATAAGTTTGTGAATTAATCTACTTTGATATCCTTGTTGACGTTCTTGCAGCCGATGAGGGCGAAGAAAAGGATATAGGCAACCATAGCAACTTGGAGCCAATAAGATGTAATGGAGTCTGTGCTCTTTGCGATGACATCCTGCAGCCATGGCATCAGACCACCGCCAACAACCATCATCATGAAGATACCGGAAGCAGCTTCAGTGTATTTGCCCAGGCCCTCAACAGAGAGGTTGAAGATACCGCCCCACATGATGGATGTGCAGAGACCGCAAGCAGCCAGACAGAACACTTTGAGAGGAATCTCATGTCCCTGGAAGTCTGTAGCAACACTTTCAGGCAGGAAGATGGCAGCAAGCAGAAGAATCAGGGCAACGGTGGAGACGCAAGTCATCTGTGCCTTGGTACTTACCTTTCCGCTGATGAATGTAGAGCTGAAACGGCCGATGAGCATCATGAACCAGTAGCTGGCAGCCAGCGTACCACCGATGGCAGCAGAGCCCTCGAAGCCCATATTTGTAACATAGAAGTTCAGGTGCATGGGAATGCCAATCTCGATACCTACATAGAAGAAGATGGCGATAACACCTAATACGAGGTGGCGGAAACGCAGCGCACCCTTCATGCTGTCCATCAGAGAACCGCTGTCACCAAAGTTGGGCTCGGGAATGGCAACGAAGTAGATGATAATGAAGGAGATGGCGAAGACTGCCATACCAATGAAAAGCAAGGGGGCAACATCGGTCATGCTGGTATTCGCTGTCACTGTGCCTACAAGCACACCAGAGAGCAGGGGAGTCAAGGTAGCGGTCAGAGAGTTCAGTGTACCGCCAATCTGGATGAGCTGGTTACCCTTGTTGCCACCGCCGCCCAGCATGTTCAGCATGGGGTTCACAACGGTGTTCAGCATACAAACACAGAAGCCGCATACCAAGGCACCGAGCAGGTAGATGTAAAGGTTCAGTGCAATGGGCTTACCGTTCATCTCGTTCACCAGAATGTCATCGCCATAGAGGCTAGACATGTACTGGAGGGCCAAACCGATGATACCGACAACAAGTGCTGCCAAAGCGGTCTTCTTGTAACCAATCTTTTTCAGAAGCATACCGCTGGGAATACCCATGAACAGATAAGCCGTGAAGTTCATCAGGTTACCCCATGAAGCTGCAAAGTCATACTTGAAGCCCCAGATATTACCAAAGGGTGCTCCCATGTTGGTTACGAAACTAATCATCGCGAAGATGAAGCACATCGTGATAATAGCAATAATGTTGCTATTAGATTTTGATTGAGTCATAATAAATAGGATTAATTTATAATTTAGTTAATTGTTTCTTTTAGAAGGGAGTCTTATTTCTCTACACTGAACTTGTAAACAGTCTTCTGTGTGTAAACTTCTCCGGGCTTTAAGACGCAACTGGGGAAATAAGCACGGTTAGGACTGTCGGGGAAGTGCTGTGCCTCGAAGCAGAGGGCGCTGTACTTACCATACACGGTTCCATGAGTACCTACCAGACCGCTGTGCCAGTTGCTGCTATAGAACTGAACGCCAGGTTCTGTCGTCCACATCTCCAGGCAGCGTCCGCTGTTAGGCTCAACGCATTTTACTGCGTAAGAGAGTTCACCCGGCTCGCGTTTGTTAAGTACGAAGCAATGGTCGTACCCTGTGCCGTTGACAATCTGCTGACTGCTGGTATCACCGATGCGCTCACCTACGGCATGAGGCTTGCGGAAGTCGAAGGGCGTACCTTCAACCTTCAGGATTTCACCGGTAGGAATGCTTGTCTCGTCAATAGGAATAAAGAAATCTGCATTGATGGTAAGGATATTGTTCAGCGCCTCGGGGGTGGGGTTGGCAATACCTGCCAGAGAGAAGAAGCCATGACTTGTCATGTTTACGACGGTCTTCTTGTTTGTTGTGCCGCGATAGTCAATGACAAGTTCATCATCTTCAGTAAGGCTATACTTCACTGTCATGCTCAGTTCACCGGGGAATCCTTCCTCGTAGTATGCCGAAACGTAGCGCAGAACCAACTCGCTGTCGTTTATCTGTTCTGCATCCCAGACACGTGCATGGAATCCTGTGGGACCGCCGTGCAGGTGATTGGGCCCGTTGTTAACAGCCAGGTTGTACTCCTTGCCATTCATGGTAAACTTACCTTTGCAGATACGGTTTCCGTAACGTCCGATAAGTGTGCTAAGGAAAGGCTCTGGGCTTTCCATAACGCCTTTGATACTGTCATGTCCTTGAATAATATTGGCCATCTTGCCTTCCTTGTCAGGAACCATGATGGCCACCAAAGCACCACCGTAATTGGTTATGCTTACTTCTATTCCGTTGCTGTTGGTCAGTGTAAATAAATCTGTCTGCTTACCCTGAACAACAGCTTGGAAGTTGTCTCTTTTTAGTCCGGAAATTAATTCTTTGTCCATAGGTTATGAAAATTAATTTTGATAAATATGTTTTGCAAACTTACAAATAATTTACCAAAAATCAAATTCTATGGACGAAAATTAATTCACATTAACAGCGAATAAACATTAAAGTATGTTATATAACATGTCGGCAACAATAAATGTGCTGCCTCCAACGAAAATCATGTCGTTTTCGTCTGCATTTTGCCTGGCTGCGCTGTATGCTGTTCCGACGTTTGCGTAACAACTCCCGTGTAAGTTATGTTTTTGGGCAATTTCGGCAAATTCTTCCACAGGCATTGCCCTTGCTACCGAGGCTTGTGTAAAATAATAGGTGGCGTCTTTTGGCAGCATGGACAGGACGGTATTTACATCCTTGTCGTTTACCATACCTATTATTATATGTAGTTTCCGGTGCGGAGTCTCCTGCAGTTGCCTTGTGATGTACTGCATACCGCCCACGTTGTGTCCTGTGTCGCAGATGGTAAGCGGATGGGTGCTTATGGTTTGCCACCGTCCCATCAGTCCTGTAAGCTGACAGACGTTGGAGACACCTTCCTTGACAGCCTCTGTGTCAATGCCATAGCCTGATTGGTTAAGAACCTTAATGGCTGCCAGTATGGTTCTGATGTTTTTCTCCTGGCAATAGCCGCTTAGCTGCCCGTGCAGTTCACCATAGGATTTGGTGCTGTATGTGTATCCCGTCACCGGTGAAAGACTGAACCCGGTCAGTTCGTCTTCTTCCTCGGCAAAGATTAGTTCTGTGCCAACCTTTCTTGCTTCTTCTTCAAAAACGGCTCTTACCTCACCGTCTCCTGCCTCTCCAATGACAGCCGGAACCTGTCGCTTTATTATTCCTGCCTTTTCATAGGCAATCTTTGGAAGTGTGTTTCCAAGAAACTGGACGTGGTCAAAGCTGATGTTGGTGATGATGGAGAGGTCGGGCTGTATGATGTTTGTACAGTCAAGCCGTCCGCCCAGTCCAACTTCGATTACTGCCACATCCACTTTCATCTCGGCAAAATACTGGAATGCCAGGGCCGTTGCCAGTTCAAAGAAAGAAGGGTGGAGAGGTTCAAAGAAAGAACGTTCTTTTTCAATGAAGTCAATTACCCTTTGCTGGGGTATCATTTCTCCGTTAACACGTATTCTCTCGCGGAAGTCCACCAGGTGCGGGCTGGTATATAGCCCCACGCGGTAGCCTTGTGACTGTAGGACGGCTGCCAGCGTATGGCTGGTGCTTCCTTTTCCGTTGGTGCCTCCCACATGTATTGTCCGGTAGTTCCGGTGCGGATGATTGAAGTGCTTGTCAAGGAGCTGCGTGTTGCTCAGCCCCTCCTTATATGCACCCGCCCCGATATTCTGGAATAACGGGGCGGCGGTAAACAGGTATGTTGTTGCTTCCTGATAGGTCATTCAAAAATCTTCTTAAATCTCTTGAAGAAACTTTCTTTCTCTTCAGCTTTTGGACGCATGTTCTCGCTCCCGCGCATCCTCTCGAACATCTCGTTCTCTTCTTTGCTCAAGGTTCGAGGAACGTAAACACCGATGTTTACAATCAGATCGCCATATCCGTAACCATAGCCCGAAACGGCAGGAAGGCCTTTTCCGCGCAGACGCATTATCTTTCCGGGTTGTGTACCGGGTTCTATCTTTATCTTGACTTTACCATCAATGGTCGGAACTTCTGCTGAGCCTCCAAGGACTGCCGTGGGAACGTCAAGCAGCAGGTTGTATTCCAGATTCTGTCCGTTGCGGATAAGTTCCTTGTGTGGTTCCACCTCGATGAAGACCTGAATGTCGCCGGGAACACCGTTTTGCTTTCCTGCATGTCCCTTTCCGCTGGCTGTGACAACCATGCCGTCGTCAACACCTGCCGGGATGGCTATTTCTATAATCTCTTCGCCATTGACAACTCCCTCACCGCCACATTTGGGGCATTTGTTCTTTATGACACTGCCCGTGCCGTTACATGACGGGCAGGTGGTCTGTGTCTGCATACGCCCGAACATTGAATTAATGGTCTTATAGACGCTTCCTGAGCCTTTGCACTGCGAGCAGGTCTCCTTCTTTCCGTCGGCGCTTCCTGTTCCGTTACAAGCTGAACAGGTGACATTTTTGCGGACTTTGAACTTCTTTGTCACACCGGTTGCCACCTCTTCAAGTGTCAGGCGGACCTTCAGGCGCAGGTCGGCACCCTTGTATGTCGTGTGGCCGCCACCGCCACCGCCAAATCCTCCGAATCCTCCGAAACCGCCGAAACCGCCTCGGCCTCCGAAGATGTCACCGAACATCGAGAATATGTCATCCATATTCATGCTGGCTCCTCCGAAACCGCCTTGTCCGCCCATTCCGGCAAATCCGAACTGGTCATATTGCTGGCGTTTCTGCGGGTCACGCAGGACATCGTATGCCTCAGCCGCTTCCTTGAATTTCTCTTCAGCCTCCTTGTCACCCGGATTACGGTCTGGGTGATACTTGATGGCCATTTTCTTGTATGCGGCTTTTATTTCTGCGTCAGAAGCGTTTTTAGATACGCCAAGGACTTCGTAGTAATCTCTTTTTTCTGCCATAGCTTTTATTTAAACTCCAACCACCACCTGGGCATGGCGTATTACCTTGTCATTCAGTTTGTAGCCGGTAAGTGTGCAATCCATCACCTTGCCCTTCAGTTCCTCTGCCGGGGCGGGCAGCTGGGCAATGGCTTCGTGAACATCAACATCAAAATCAGCATCCTTTGTCTCTATGACGCTTACACCCTGCTTGCCAAGGATGTCCATAAACTTCTTGTAGATAAGCTCTACGCCCTCAAGCACAGCATTAACGTCATCGGCATTCTTCATGTTCTTCAGGGCGCGCTCCATGTCATCAATGACAGGAAGGATTGTCACGATGGTTTTCTCTCCACCGTTCAGAATCAGTTCTGTTTTCTCCTTCAGGGTGCGCTTGCGGTAGTTGTCGAATTCTGCAATCTTACGCAGAAGCTTGTCGTTAAGCTCTTCTATCTCTTTTTTGGCAGCTTCTAACTGCTCCTCAACGGAAAGCTCTTTCTCAGCCTCTTCGTTAGCCTCTTTTTCTGTATCTGTCTCAGTATCAGTCTGGGCATTGACAGTCTCCTGAATGTCCTGCTGCTCTTTTTTTTCTTCTTTTTTCAATTCTTCGCTCATTTTCTTTAAATGTTTATCCTGACTTTCTTTTTACAAAAAGTGTGCCAATTGCCATTTTGTCAGTTTATCCTGCATACATCCTTTCTTTCTGTTCCTTGATGGCATCGCTGCTGATATACTCGTCGTAGTCCATCAGCTTGTCTATTGTTCCGTTGGGAGTCAGCTCAATGATACGTGTGGCAACGGTCTGTATGAACTCGTGGTCGTGACTGCTGAAAAGGATGTTTCCCTTGAAGAGTTTCAGGTTGTTGTTGAATGCCTGAATGCTTTCCAGGTCCAGGTGGTTGGTTGGTGTGTCCAGTATCAGGCAGTTAGCGTTTTTAAGCTGCATACGTGCTATCATGCAGCGCATCTTTTCGCCTCCCGAGAGTACGTTCACCTTCTTGAGGACTTCTTCTCCGCTAAAGAGCATCCTGCCCAGGAACTGCTTGAAATAGACTTCGTTTCCTTCTCCGAACTGACCAAGCCAGTCCACCAGGTTCAGGTCGCTCTGGAAGAAGGCCGTATTGTCAAGGGGCAGGTAGGCCGTAGTGATGGTAATGCCCCAGTTGTAGGTTCCTGCCTGTGCCTCACGGTTGCCGTTGATAATCTCAAAGAGTGCCGTCATGGCACGGGGGTCGTGACTGAGGAATACCACCTTGTCGCCCTTCTCAACGGTAAAGCTTACATTGTCAAAGAGAACGGTTCCGTCCTCCGTTGTTGCTTTCAGGCCTTCCACCTCAAGGATCTGGTTGCCCGGCTCGCGGTCCATCTGGAAGATGATGCCGGGGTACTTTCTTGTCGAGGGTCTGATTTCCTCCACATTCAGTTTCTCCAGCATCTTCTTGCGGCTGGTTGTCTGCTTGCTCTTAGCCACGTTGGCAGAGAACCTGCGGATAAACTCCTCCAGCTCCTTTCTCTTCTCCTCAGCCTTGGCCTTCTGGTTCTGTGCCTGACGCAGTGCTAACTGGCTACTCTGGTACCAGAAGCTGTAGTTGCCGGCAAACATGGTTATCTTGCCAAAGTCGATGTCTATGGTGTGAGTGCAGACGCAGTCCAGGAAGTGGCGGTCGTGACTTACAACGAGTACCGTATGTTCAAACTCGCTCAGGTATTGCTCTAACCATTGTACAGTGTCCAGGTCAAGGTCGTTGGTGGGCTCGTCAAGCAGCAGGTTGTCGGGATTCCCGAAGAGAGCCTTTGCCAGCATGACGCGTACCTTCTCCTTTCCTGAGAGTTCGCCCATCAGCTGGTGGTGCTTGGTCTCCTTGATGCCGAGGCCTGAAAGCAGCGCAGCAGCATCGCTCTCTGCTTCGTAGCCGCCCATCTCGGCGAACTTCTCCTCCAGTTCTGCCACACGGATGCCGTCCTCGTCCGTGAAATCCGATTTCGAGTACAGGCACTCACGTTCTTGCATAATGTCCCACATGGTGGTGTGTCCCATCAGAACCGTGTTCAGGACGGTTTCCTGGTCATATTGGAAGTGGTCCTGGCTCAGCACGCTCAAGCGTTCGCCGGGGCCCAGTTCAACGGTTCCCTTCGTGGGTTCCAGTTCACCGCTGATGGCTTTCAGCAGGGTTGACTTTCCTGCACCGTTGGCACCTATCACACCATAGATGTTGCCGCTGGTGAACTTCATATTTACATCCTTGTAAAGGACTCTCTTTCCGAATTGTACTGCAATGTTAGATAATGTAATCATATATATTCCTGGTTCGTTGTTTTATCTGATTCTCAGTATGTCGCCCGGCTTAATCTCGTGATCGGGTTCAAACTTGTTCAACTTGTAGAGGCTCTTCAGCCTGATGCCGTATAGCTGTGAAATGTCAAAGAGGCTCTGGTTTGGCTCCACAATGTGGATGGGCTTCTCCTTGAACTGCTTGCTGGCGCGTTTCTGTTTCTTCTTCAGGTAGATCAGGTCGCCTTGTACGGGAGCATAGTCCCTTGGCAGGTCGTTGTATTGGTACAGTTTTCTCAGGCTTATACCCGTTTCCTTGCTGATGGTGGCCATGTTGTCACCAACCTCCATCACAATGAAATAGTTCTTGTTGTGCGAGTAAAGGGTGTGTGTCTGGAAGAACCGGCTTTGTACGTTGCTTACGGGGATGGCGGCAGCGGTCTTCCTTTCCTGCTTTGTCTGATTTCTTGTTGAGTTTCCGCTGTCGAACTTATACAGCTCATACATCTCAATGATTCTGATCAGGGCCTCGGCGTAGGTGGGTGAGGTGGCGTATCCTGCCGCTTTCAGTCCCCGTGCCCATCCTTTGTAGTCGATAATATTCAGTCTGAAGAGCCCCTGGTAGCGCTTGCCCTGCAGGAACCTGGAGTGGTCTTCGTAGCTTTCCCTGTCGCTTCTGTATTTGCGGAATTTCTCGTTCGGGGCATCGTCGTTCATTAGTATGTATCCGCCCGTCCAGTTTCCGCTCACCTTAATGCCAAAATGGTTGTTGGCTTTTGTAACCAACTCGCTCTGGCCTGCACGGCTCTCCAGCAGTCCCTGAGCCAGTGTTATGCTGGCAGGAATCCTGTATTTGTTCATCTGCTCAATGGCAAGGCTTTTGTACTGGTCGATGTAAGCCCAGTAAGCCTGGTTCGTTCTTTGTGCAAAGATGTGTAAATGCAGGGACAAAAGCAGGGCAAAAATGCAGGATAATCTCAAATTCATTTCCAGTTTTTCAATTTTGGGCACAAAATTAGCTAAAAATTACCGCTTTATGAAGAAAACTCATATATTTGTGCTTAAAAAGTGACATAAACGATGAAAGAATACACTATTCAGAGCATAGTACGTGTTTTTGGCTGGGACGAACTGGCAGCCGAAGACCGCCTCCTGATAGAGGCAGCAAAGAATGCCACCAGCGGAAGTTATGCACCCTATTCAGGCTTCTGCGTCGGAGCTGCAGCCCGTCTGCAGAACGGGACCGTAGTTATCGGCAGCAATCAGGAGAATGTGGCGTACCCTTCTGGCCTGTGTGCCGAGCGGACAACGCTCTTTGCCGCAAATGCCCAGTATCCTGACCAGCCCGTGGTATCGTTGGCAATAGCAGCCAGAAACAAGGAAGGCTTCGTTGCCCGTCCCATAACGCCTTGCGGAGCCTGCCGTCAGGTAATATCCGGTGTGGAGCAGCGGTACGGGCACCCCATCTGTATTCTCCTTTACGGAACAGACGGCACCCATGTCATTGACAGCATAGATGCCCTCTTGCCCCTTCAGTTCTCAGACTCGTACATGAAGTAAAAACCTTTTTTGGGTTAGCGGTTAGTGGTTAGTGGTTAGTGGTTAGCGGAATTTAACGAAAACGAAAACGAAAACTTTTTTAGAGGTTCATTGTTAATTGAAAAAAGGGTTAGCGGTTAGCGGAATTTAACTTTCATTTTTTCATTCTTTCATTAATTAAGAAAAGGGGCTGACTGCCCCTTTTCTTAATCTTCAATCGAATCCCCATTCCCCTTAGTGAAGAGCTTGGATGCAACCTCACTGGTCTGACCGTCCTTGATGGCAATCGCCTTCACGGTTGCGGTTTCAGAGAGGGTGACAGCCTCACTGTAGAGCGAACTCTCACTGGTAGGCGTGCTTCCATCCGTAGTGTAACGGATTTCAGCCCCGTCAGGTCCCGTGATGGTCACCTCGGTAGTCTCCTCAAAAGGAGTCAGTCCGCTGATGACAGGACTTGCCAGACTACCCTGATTCTGGTTTTGGTTTTGGTTTTGGTTTTCGTTCCCGTTTTGGTTATTAGGGTCTGGGGCTGTACTACCTCCCTGATCGGGTAAATGCGATCCTTCCTGAGAGGGTGTAAAGATACCTCCGCCATTAAGGATACGTTCCTCGCCGATGGGATAGGTAGAGATAGCCTCTGCCAAAGTAGGTGTAGCATCCGTAACGTCGAACTGTGCATTGCTTCGAAGCCAGTTGCCGTTCACCATTCGTGAGGTGATGGCTGCCATGTATGTGTTACTGACTGTTGCATCTGCTGCAAAATTGTCCGACATTTGTACTTCAACCTTCAACGTGTCAGACACATAGGCGGGAGTTGCGGCAGCGACATCGCCAAATGCAGAAACGGAGAACGATTCAAGCACGTTATCAGCTTCCTTGTAGGTGAAACGCACGGCACCGAAACCATAGTAGCCGTCAGCCTTTGGATACATGATGGCAATGGTGCAGGTGTCCTTGAAGTTCCTGCAGCCAAGAGACCTTGCAATACTGAGGGTACCGCTTCCAGATGCCACTTCAACTACAACCTGCCCGTTTGCAGTGCTAACGCTGGTGATGCATGCATCAGGACATGCATCAGGTAGTGACCCCTTGGAAATGATGTAACTGCCAGGTACAAGGCCGGCCTGTTGGTACTTGGTGAATCCGAAGAGTCCGTTGTCATATTCTTTGCTAATTTGAATATGCTTTAGGTTTTCGGACATGAACTCACGCATGCACTGCATGCCTGCGGTTTTCTTTTCGAACGAGTGGTTGCAGATGGATTTCATCGCCGCATAAGCCGTACCGATGGTTGCAACAACACAACGTTGTGTCATCTGTGGAAACGTGCGAGGATTTTTTATTCTCTCGACACGATCCTTCGTAATCTGTTTCCCGTCAACCACACTAAAGGTGAGGGACTTGGTGCTGCCTGTGCGCAGCCCGAAATAGCTACTTGATTTAGCCATAATGTAAAGAGCCGATGTTTGTTAAGGACTACTCAGCAGTGTACTTAAACTATGTGTTTGTTCCAGAACCTTGATTTAACCTTGATTTAACCTTGAACTAACCTTGAACTAACCTTGAGGTAACCTTGAGGTAATCTTTTGGTTCATCTGCCTTGTTTCTGCCTGCATCGGACGGTGCAAAAGTACGGCTGTTTACAAGGGAATACAACAGATAAAGACACATGGTGAAGGGATTGTGGAAAGAGGGAAAGAAAAAGGGAAGAAATGAGGGAAAAACCTGCCTAATATCCCTTTCGGTAAATACTGACAAAGCGGTTAGCGACATTATTCCGGCGCTTGGCTTCCATGGCATCCTGCCCTTTGCTGTCTTTGAATGTCCATGAGGGATGACGGCCAAAGGTTACGCTGATTTTCTTCTTCAGCGAGTCGGGGCCGGGAAGATTCCCGACTCCCATATCGCATAAAAAGGTAAGGAATGTGTTCGGGGAATCGAAATTAGGCATGTCCTCCGTCTCATTCATCTTCATCATTATGAAAGCATAGTCGTATGAGTTCCTGATAGCCTGTTCGTCTCTCATTATTTCTATAGCTCTTTTTATCCGTTCGTCGGAAGTCAGCGGTGTGTTGTTGGGAACTGGCAGATTGTTCGTGGAGGTTGGGGATGATGTAAACGGTCGCAGTCCGTGTAGTTGTCTGATTCTGTCAACTTCCTCCTTAAGCGTGAAGTCGTTTGTCTGCATGGCATGATGCTGTATGTGCTGGATATAATACCCCATCACATACATGTCCTGTGTGTCGTAAGCATCTTCTACCACTTCTTCTACAGGGCGAAGCCGCTTCTCCACATACATCATTTCTGTCTTGTACCTACCCATTAAGGCAACTTGTTGACACGGTTTACAATCTCCATAAGCATTTTGTCCCACTTGTCTGGTTTTTTTGACGATGTTACAGCAGCTTTAAGCGAAACATTAGAATTTGGTGACAAGGCAAGATAACTGAAATTCTTCAGGGCAGAATTAACATAGTCGCTAACGCCGTCCATAGCAAAGAGGGAATGCTTTGGCATCGGGTTCAACTTCCCCTCAGGCAAAGCAAAATAAAGGCAGGAGAATCCGTCGTAAATCATTTCCAGAGTAGGATGGTATTCTTCACCGCACAGCCCCAAATATACCACAACCTCCTCACTTTCGTTTTTTATTATATCGACACCCATGCTTTTCAGGCGTCTTGCCATGATATCGAAACGTTCATGGGACTCCTTTCCATAGAGACCCCAGTTTGTTACTATTCTACAGAATTCAAGCCAGCAGATTTCCTTAATCTCGCCTTGTAGGCCCAGAACCTGAATATCTGCTATTTCCACCCTGTTCCATACGGCAGCTTCGGGAAGATATTGTGGAATAACTCCCGTGTAGTCCTGCATATCCTTCAACTGATTTGACACACTTGTCTTGTCGCAATAGTTCACCACAGGGTGGCTGTGTGTCTCAATGCCGTAGGAGTCGTCTTCGCCACGGGTTTCCTCAACGACAATCAAGGTACCCACCTGCAAGCCCACTTCGCCGCCAGCATATATAATTTGGTAAGGCGGCTGTGACGGAGCATAGACCGTATTTACAATTCTGTTATTCATAGTTAATATAATGATATTTACAATGTATTCTTCAATATCTCTGGCATCTTCTGTTGGTTGCAACTTCAGTCAATAATGGCATCCAGAGAATGCTTCTCTGCAAACTCACGCCCTGTCTGCAAATATAACTAATATTTAGTTGCTCTCCAACTTTTCTTCAAAAACGTTTGC
>JAGCPD010000037.1 GCA_017645305.1 Bacteroidaceae bacterium
AGTTTTCTGGAATAATTTTGGTTGTGTTAGGTGCATTATTGCTGGTTCTCAGTTACTTTGCAGACTTCGTAGATTACAATTGGTACAATGTGGGTGCTCTGCTGATTATCATCATTGGCATTATCGTACACATCGTTGTAACAAAGAAATCCTAAAACATCCGGTTTACACGGAGAATCCATCAACACATAAGTCCCAGGCTGTCTCATGTTGGCGTCTGGGCTTGTTGTTTAAAGACATAAAGACAAGTCCCATGAAGAAAAAAAACTATCTTTTGACCACCATCATTCTGTTGTGTGCTTTCACTACGGCAAAAGCTCAGTTCGTAGATGATGATTTCGATGATCTGCTGGACTTTGGAGAAGAGGAGGAAGAGATTCCCCTGCACGATGAGTATTTCAACCAGATCTATGTACAATACTCTCCAACCCGCTACAACTTCGATGGCGCTACGCCTAACTTGCATTTCAACGAGTTTGCAGTAGGATACAATCGTGCCATCCAGATTGTGGAGAAGAAGCCTTTCTTCATAGAAGCTGGTCTGCAGATGAAATACTCTACCTGCAGTGGCGACGATGACCACCTGAATGCAAGTTTCAAGTTATTCACCTTCAAGTTGCCCATCAACGTAACATACAAGCTATACATTCCCCATTCTGAAGTTGCCTTTGCACCCTATGCTGGAGTTTATTTCCGTGCTGGTTTGACAGGAAAGCAATCGCTCAATGGCAATAAGACTGACCTGTATGACCATCAGCTTGCGAACACGACAGGAGCCGAATGGGAACGTTGCCAATTAGGGTGGCAAGCTGGCCTGCGAATATGGGTACAGCGGTTCTATGTCGGCTTCCAATATGGAAAAGATTTTCCTGACGAGAACAAGCTGCCTCAAATCTACCAATCCAGCGTCACTTTCGGAGTCACTTTCTAAACAAACAAGAGGGTGTGTCAAAATAGGCACATCCTCTTTTTTTACGCAAAGCCCCGACTTTCTCAAGCCAGGGCTTTGTTATGTCGTAAAGTTTTTGTACCTTTACAACATCATAATCAATGTTATGCAAAGGTACCATTTTCGCCCGTATTCACCAAATCAAACGATACTTTTTCCGCAAAGAATCGACAAGGACATTGCGGAAAACGATCCTGTCCGCCTAATCAGCAGTATAGTGGAGAGCCTCGACCTGAGCAATTTCCGCAGGCTGTACAAGGAGCGTGGCCGTAGTCCGTACGATCCGAAGATGCTCCTGAAGGTGGTCATCTATGCCTACATGAACAACATCTATTCCTGCCGCAGGATAGAAAAGGCTCTCAAGCGTGACGTTCATTTCATCTGGCTGGCAGGCTACGAGCAGCCGGATTTCATCACCGTCAACCGTTTCCGCAACCGTGTGAAGTATGAGATAAACAACGTTTTCACCCAACTGGTACTCCTTCTCTCATCCAAGGGTCTGGTAACATTGGATGTTGAATATATCGACGGGACGAAGATAGAGTCGAAGGCGAACAAGTACACCTTCGTATGGCGCAAGAGCGTTGAGAAGAACCGTGCCAGGCTGATGGAGAGGATAAAGGTCCTGCTATCCCAGGTTGACGATGCCATCGCCCAGGACAAGGCGGCTGATGAGGAGGTGGTCAGTTTCACTCCCGAGACGCTGACAGAGATTGCGGACGAACTGCGTCAGTCTCTCTCGGAACAGCCTGCCCCAAAGAGCAGGGAAGAGAAGAAGTCTGTCCGTGAGAAGAGGAGGCAGGTAAGGCAGATTGAAAAGATGCGTGACAAGCTCTCCGAGTATGACAACCACCTTGAGACATTGGGCGAGCGCAACTCCTACAGCAAGACCGACCCTGATGCGACATTCATGCGCATGAAGGAGGATGCCATGAACAACGGACAGACCAAGCCGGGCTACAACCTGCAGATAGCCACCGAGAACCAGTTCATCACCGACTTCATGCTCTTCCACAACCCGACAGATACACTTACCATGATACCTTTCCTCACCTCCTTCTCCGACAGGTATGGCCACTTTGCCAAGGAGACCTGTGCCGACTCCGGTTACGGCAGTGAGGAGAACTATTCTTTTATGGAAGCCCACGAAATGGAGGCATACGTAAAGCACAGCCTTTTCCATAAAGAGCAGAAACGGGCCTTCAAGAATGACATCTTCCGCATAGAGAACCTGTACTATAACCCAGAGGGCGACTACTTCGTCTGTCCGATGGGGCAGCACATGGAACGTGCCGGGGTAAGCCGTGGGAAGACCGACAGCGGATACAGGACGGAAAGCGTCGTCTACAGGGCGGGAAACTGTCAAGGGTGTCCCTTGAGATGGGGGTGCTACAGGAAGAGAAACGGCAACAGGGAGATAGAGGTCAACCACCGACTCATGGAATACAAACGCAAAGCCCGTGAGCGGCTGACCTCGGAAAGGGGGCTTGAGCACCGCTCCAACCGCCCGATAGAACCAGAGGCCGTCTTCGGACAGATGAAGTACAACATGGGATATAAACGCTTCCGACACTTC
>JAGCPD010000006.1 GCA_017645305.1 Bacteroidaceae bacterium
ATTACTTACTTACTTACTTACTATCCCTCTTAAACACTGAAAATAATGGAGCGGTGACCCTGCGGGGCGGCGCGACAGGTGGAGATATACGGCACATCCGTGCCCTGCAACGTCAGGGCGCGGGTGTGCCGTTGCTGTGTATATAATTAACCCTATTTATAAATCTAAAAAACAATTAAGATTATGAAAGCAAAACAATTTATCATTTCGGTTTTTGTACTGCTCACGGTCTCGACGGCTTGGGCTAAGGTAAAGATTAATGAGAAGAACTTCCCGGATGCAAATTTCCGCGCCTGGTTGCTAAAGCATGATTATGGCAAGGACGGGGTGCTGACGGACGAGGAGATAGCTAACGTTAAAGAAATCTATGTCGTTTTCGATAGTATTAATAGTCTAAAGGGTATAGAGTACTTCACTGCGCTGACAGAACTGAATTGCTACCACAACCAGCTGACGACGCTTGATGTGTCGGGCTGTACCGCGCTGAGAATACTGCACTGCGACCACAACCAGCTGACGGCACTTGATGTGTCGGGCTGTACCGCACTTGATACGCTGCACTGCGACCACAACCAGCTGACGGCACTCGATGTGTCGGGTCGTACTTCGCTGACAGATCTGTGGTGCTACCACAACCCGCTGAAGACGCTCAACGCGTCGGGATGCACGGCGCTGACAGAACTGAATTGCTACCACAACCAGCTGACGACGCTTGATGTGTCGGGCTGTACTTCGCTGACAGATCTGTGGTGCGTCCACAACCCGCTGAAGACGCTCAACGCGTCGGGATGCACGGCGCTGACAGAGCTGGACTTCTGGTTTGGCCTCGACCAGCTGACGGAACTTGATGTGTCGGGCTGTACGGCGCTGACAGAACTGTTCTGTTTGGACAATCCGCTGAAGACGCTCAACGTATCGGGCTGTACGGCACTGACAGAGCTGTGCTGCGCCGGAGGCCAACTGACGACGCTTGATGTATCAGAATGTACGGCGCTGACAAGGCTGGAGTGCGGGGGCAACAAGCTGACGACACTTGATGTGTCGCAGAATATCAAACTTGATACGCTGTGGTGCGTCGAAAACCAGCTAACGGTGCTTGATGTGTCGAAGAATACGATGCTGAAAGAACTGAACTGCAGTAATAACCGATTGGAGGCACTCGACTTGTCGAAGAATACGATGCTGAAAGATCTATACTATTCTGGAAACTTTATTTGGGATGATAGGATGGACGCACTGATAAAGTGCCTACCGACTGTAAGCGGTGGAATTATGAGAGCAATAGAAAAAAACTATCGGAATGAAGGTCCCGGGATGACCCCAGCGCAGGTAGAAGCCGCAAAAGCCAAGGGGTGGACTCCGTATTACCATGTTTGGCAGGAATATGCCGGTGAAGAAAAAAAATAAGTATAACCCCTAAATACAACCGATGATGAAAAAACTGTTTCTGCTGTTGTCCTTAATAACGCTGAGCGCAAGTGCGCAGGACATAATCGTGAAAAGGGACGGAACTCCCATCCTTACAAAGGTGCTGGAGGTGAATTCCGACAACGTCAAGTACAAGAAACATGGTAAAGCAAGCGGTCCCACCTATACCATTGCCATATCGGACATCCTTTCGCTGACATACGCCAACGGGGACAAGGAGGACTTTGGCAATGCTGCAACTGCGCCAACAGAGACACAGCCCTCAGCAGGCGGAAGCTCCAACACAGCAGCCGCCCAGGGGTTGGTGCAGCTTCCTGCCGCTGAAAATAATGCGGAACTTATCCACCGCTACAATGCCATTTACCAGCCCACAAGTAAGATTGGCCGCTCCTCCTCTAAGCCAAAGAGCTTTTATGTGTTCTGGGGTGTAAAGGAGAACTCGCTGATGTCTAACAGCGAGCTGGAAATGACAATAGAGCCAAAGGACCTTTTTGAGCCGCTTGTAATGGAAATGAAGGGTACGGAGAAGAACTCAAAGCACCGCACTTACTATATAAAACTGAAGAACAAGACCGACCGGACCATATACATTGACCGGGCCAATTGTTTCCGTACCCTGTCGAGCGGGTCTGTTTATACTTATTACGACCCGATGAAGCAGACAACCATTACAAACGGCAGCAGCACGGGAGTAGGCATGAATATGGGGGCTGTTGCCGGCGCATTGGGCGTTGGAGGCGTTTTAGGTCAGCTGGCAGGCGGCCTTACTGTAGGCGGTGGCAAGCAGCATTCCGTCTCCACCACCTACGGCCTGCAACGCATTCTGGCGATACCGCCCCATGGCTTCCAGTACCTGACAGAGGAAAAGTATGTAGAGGCACCTGGCAGCAAGTGGGTGGGCTATAAACTGGTAGAGGATGCAGAAACTTTCAGTCACCTTAGCCCCAAACTACCGGATATGTCTTCTTGCGGGGAACTGAAGGTGATGACGGAGCAGAATACGTCGGATAACCTGCAATTTATCATCACCTATTCCACGTCGGAGTCGTTTTCCACCTATTGCTGCCTGACATGCAACATGTATATCAAGGAGGTAATAGGCTGTAAGGTAGGTCTCGTGGAACGTGGCTATTTTTTGGTAGGAGCCAGTAAAAAATATCAGGAATCCTTTAACGGTCTGGATGATTTTGGCATCGTAGGAGTCGAGGATATTAAGTACACGCCCAAGTATCACAGGTATAAAGAATAAAAAACTGAAATGGGGCACTGTTGTAACGCTACAAAAGGTCAAAAAATCGAAATGGGGGTGTATTTTCACGGCGAAACAACACAAAAAATCGAAATGGGGGTGTATTTTCGCGACGAAACAGTGCCCAATATTGAAATGGGGGTGTGTTTCCACGGCGAAACAGTGCCCAATATGAAAAAAACGGGCTGTTGTCAGCCCACAACAACCATAAACAATTAAAAATAAAACATTATGAGTCTGGCAACAAATTATTTAGCTAAAGTGTCCGTTGCAGAGCATGACGGACTGGTGAGACAAATTCTGGGTAAGCTGCAGGCTTCGGGTATCAGTAACGAAATGTTCCTGCAGCGCCTGACTGCCTATGCTGCAAGAGTGGAAGAGGAGGACGAGGCCTACCGGCAGTCGCAGAAGGACTTTGACAGCGACCGCTTGAAGGATGAGGACAGTGTGCTCGACATGTACGTTAAGGCTGTTCGGGCCATCCTGAACGGTCATGCAGAGATTCCCGCTGCAGAGCCGAACCATCAGTTGGCCATCGAACTGATTCAGGTGTTCAAGGACTACAAGTTCTCTCCTTCCGACACCTACACGGCTGAGGCTGACAAGGTGAGAAACATGAATCAGGTGTTCCAGGGCAGGCTGGCCGATCTGGAGACGCTGGGCGTGAAGGACTACTGGACGCAGGCGGTGGCTCGTGCTGCAAATGTTGAGCAGCTGCTGTCACAGCGTTTCAACACCATTGCAGCGCAGCAGGTGGGTGCAGTGAAAACGGCCCGCGCCAATACCGACCAGGCACTGAAGGCGATGTACGAGCTGCTTTCAGCCATGAACGTGATGATGCCGTCAACAGCCCTTACCGACCTTATTGCCCAGCTGGATGCCATAGAGAGCTATGCCTGCCAGTACTACCTTAGCGGCAAGAAGCCTTCGGCAAACAGCGGCAACGCAGCGTCGGGGAACCAAAACCAAAACGATAACGAAAACCAAAACAATAATAATAACGGGAACAACCAAAACGAAAACAATAACAAAAACAATAACAATAACGACAATAACGGAAACGATAATCCCGGTGGGGATGACAATGGGAACGATAATCCGAACCCGAACCCGGGAGGGGATGACCCCATTGAAGACTAAGTACAAAGAAAGAGCGCTGCGGCGCTCTTTCTTCGTCAATGGATAATGGATAATTGATAATGGACAATTAACAATAACATTGTATAACTCCCGAAACTTAGCGGTTAGGAGCCAGCCGGTAAATGACGCGGTAGGTGCCGCTCTGGAGCTGGATGGGCTCGCCGGCGCTGTACTTGGCATTTTCGGGGGCATCAACGCGGTCACGCTGATTCTCGTTATAGATAAGGCCGTAGCGCATAAGGTTGGTGGGCGGCATCTCGGCTACGGTAGCATGCAGCGATGCGGGGCACTGCAGGGTGGCCGTTGTGCAGGGGGGAACGGTCAGGCGGATGTCGAAGGCTGCCTTTGACAGGTTCCATTCCACTTTGATGTCGCCGTAGGGAGTGGGCTTCAGGGCGCGGACAAAGCTGATGCCGTCAGCCATCTGGGGACGGATAAAGAAGTGGCGGTAGGCGGGGGCGTCCTGGTCGGGGACGATGCCTGCCAGTGCCTGATAAAACCACGAGCCTATGCCGTTGTAGCAGTTGTGGATGCGGCTGCGGCGGGCATTCCAGTGCTCCCACGTGGTAGT
Source organism: Bacteroidaceae bacterium (assembly GCA_017645305.1). Taxonomy (GTDB): domain Bacteria; phylum Bacteroidota; class Bacteroidia; order Bacteroidales; family Bacteroidaceae; genus Physcousia. The sequence goes on from JAGCPD010000006.1 coordinate 4,389, forward strand.
GGCTCCGTTCTCTATCATGTACAGGTAGCCGGGGAAACTGCGCTGCTTGAGCATATCGTACATAACCTGGGCCTCGCCTGCCTTTGTGAGCCACTGGGTAACGATGGGAACACCCACAAGGCCGGTGAACAGGTGCCCCTCCCAACGGCCGTAGATGTCATTCCTGAGTTGGCTGTTTACCTTGTCTGTAAGACTCTCCGGCGTTGCACCCACGAAGAGTGGGAAGGCGGCATCCAGCTGCAGGCCGCTGGCGTACGTTGCTTCCTTTTTGTTATAGAACTTCTGATGAATCTTATTGTTGATGTCCTGCTGCTTCTGCTTGTAAAGCGCGGCATCGGCAGGTTTGCCCAAGACATCGGCCACCCGTGCCATAATACCATAGACCCAGCTCATGGAGCAACTGTTAACGTCGTCTATGCTTTCTGTGTGGTGCTGGTGCTCCTCGTTAGGCAAAGCCCAGTCGCCCAGGAACCAGTGTTTGCGCTGTGAGGTGGGCCATCGGTTCTCAAGGCTCAGCAGTCCGTCGGGCATATATTTCTCGGCATACTGCACATACAGCTGCATACGGGGATAGAACTGCTCCAGCATACGGCGGTCACCGTACTGCAGGTAGGTCTGCCAGGGCGCGTTGGCAATGAAGGCACACCAGAAGGGGCCTCCGCCGCAAGTCCAGGTGGTAGGTGCTACGTGCGGCACCTCGCCGTCCTTGCCCTGCGCGTCGCTATAGGCCTGCAGCCAGTTCCTATAGAGCGGATACATATCATACATGGTCTGCGCAGCCAGGATGGAGGCATTGCCGTCACCTCCGTAACCCTGACGCTCGTGATGCGGACAATCCACCATGTAGCCGCTCTGGGTGAGGCACTTGAAAGTATAATGCACCATGTTGTGGATGGCGTTGATGTCCTCGTCGTTGCATACGAAGGCCGACTCCTTTTCATAGCCTGTATAAATGCTCAGCCCCTCGATGTCCGAGAGTGCAGGCTGATGCCCAAGCCCCTGAATCTTTATGTAACGGTAGGCATGATAGGTGAATTTGTTGCAGAAGGTTTCCTCGCCCTCTCCGCTGGCAATGTAGCGGTCGATATATACGCCGTGCTCAAAGTCGCCATCCAGTCCCAGCATATCGCCGTAGCTGATGGTCACTTGCTGTCCCTTGCGCAGCTTGCCAAAGTTGAAGCGGGCCCAGCCTACAATGCTCCGGCCCATATCCACCATCCATTTGTCATCGCCGAAACGGGTTATCCTCTGTGCCTGAATGGCTTGCTGCACCTTGTTGGGCTCGCACATCATGGGGGTTATTTCAGTTGAAGGTTGAAGGTTGAGAGTTGAAAGTTGGCCTTGCCATTCGGTTTTCTCTAAAGTGGAGTGGGTGAGGTCGGGCAGCAGTTCCTCGGCTTTTACCAGATCGCCGCCAAAGCCGTACGCCCTGACGCTGCCGTCAAAGTAATAGCCGCTCACACGGGCCTGCCACGTTTCATCGGTCTTAACGACGGTATTCCACCCGTTATCCTGCAGACAGTCTATCTGCGCCATAACGTATGGTCCGCCCTCCTTTACACCAGGCAGGCCAGCCTCGTACCAGCCCGTTCCCAGCCAGATTACCAGGTCGTTCTGCCCTTCCTGCAGCAGGTCGGTAACGTTGTACGTCATGGCCAGACTGCGCTTGGTGAACTCCACCATGGCAGGTGCCAGCACATCGTCAGAAACCTTCCGGCCGTTCAGCCATACCTCGTGATAGCCTAATGTGTTTATGTGCAGGAAGGCAGGCTTCCCCTTACCTGTGTATTCGAATGTCTTCCAGAGCATGGGCTGCACCTTACGGTCCTGCCGCTTCATACCTATATATTGGCCTTTCCAGAGGCTTTTGTCCAGAATGCCAACGCTAAAGTAGGCTCCGCGGGCCCAGTTGCCCACCTTGTCGTTCTGGTCCCAAGCCCGCACTTGCCAATAGACCACGCTGCGTGATGTCAGTTCCTTTCCTGCGTACGGAATCCACAGGCTCTCTGCGCTTTGCACCTTGCCCGTGTTCCACAGGTCGGCCTTTTCCTCTGTCAGCAGTTCCGGACTTGATGCGGCCAGAATCTGGTAGGCAGTCTGTCGGAGTCCGTTCTCGCCCGGTGTAATTTTCCAGCTTAGCGCCGGCTTGGTATTGTCAATGCCCCAGGGCTGGTGCAGAAGCTCGCATCTCAGGTCATAAAGTCCGATAGCATTCAGCCACTGCAAAGGCAGCAGCAGGGTTAGCAGGAAGAGTGTTCTTTTCATATAATTTGTCTGTTTGCCTGATATTCGGCACAAAAATACCATTATTTCGGCAAAAACAGAATTTTATTGGCACATTATTTATATCTTTGCCGCCGAAACCGAGGATTTGGACTTTCGGAAGTTAAAAAAATGTATATGCTATGATAAAGATTCCATCACGAATTATTACACTGACGGCACTGTGTTTGGTAGCGATGTTGAAGGCAGGAGCCCAGACACTGCACTACAACAAGCCGGCGGAGTTTTTCGAGGAGACGCTGGTAATTGGTAACGGCACCATGGGCGGTATTGTCTATGGCGGTACCGAGCACGACAAGGTGTCACTGAACGATATTACGCTCTGGACGGGCGAACCCTGCAACATGAAGGTCTTCTCGCCAGAGGCACATAAGAGCATCCCTGCCATCCGCGAGGCACTGCGACAGGGTGATTACCCCAAGGCCGACCAACTGCAGCATGATGTGCAGGGACACTTCTCGCAGAACTACCAGCCGCTGGGGCAGCTTACTATCGATTACCTGGATACAGAAACGCCTGCCACAGGCTACCGCCGCTGGCTGGATATCGGCAATGCAACGGCTCATACCGCCTATCAGAGAGGAGCCTACAGATACACCACAGAATACTTTGCCACAAACCCCGACTCGGGCATTGTCATCCGTATCACTACGGACAATCCCAAAGGTATTTGTGCCCGCGTGGGGCTTACCTGCCAGCTCAAGAGCCAGATTCGTACAGAGGAGGGCAAGGTGCTGGTGAACGAAGGCTATGTTGCCTATACCTCAATGCCCAGTTATGTTGGCGGCATGGACCGTTTTGGCTACGACCCCAACCGAGGTATGCGCTTCTGCACCAAGATACAGATTGAGGCAGACAACGTCAGTGCCGACGGCAATGCCTTACTGGTGAACGGTTCCAGCGAGGTCTTTATCTATCTGGTAAACGCCACCTCCTTTAACGGCTATGACAAAGACCCCGTGAAGGAGGGCAGGCCCTATCAGCAACTGGCTGATGTCAGATTAAAACACCTGACATCTTCTTCCTACGAAACGCTGAGGGACCGCCACATTACTGACTATAAGAATATCTATGACCGCGTGAAACTCTCGCTGGGAGAAGCCAAGCCCGATGTCCGCTCTACGGAAGAAGTGCTTAAAGAATACATCGATGAGAGCGTATTCAACCCCGACCTGGAGGCTCTTTACTTCCAGTATTGCCGCTACCTGCTGATCTCCTGCTCCCGAACCCCCAACGTACCTGCCAACCTGCAGGGTCTTTGGAATGAGAGCATCCTGCCTCCCTGGTCGTGCAACTACACTACCAACATCAACCTGGAGGAGAACTACTGGCCGGCAGAAACGGCAGCCATGCCTGAGATGCACTTCTCGCTGCTTACTTTTATGAAGGAGTTGCAAGGCTCGGGTGAACTCACTGCCAAGGCTTATTATGGCGTCAACAAGGGGTGGTGTATGGCGCATAACTCTGACATCTGGGCGATGACCTGTCCCGTGGGACTGCATACCGGTGACCCTCAGTGGGCCAACTGGAACATGGGCGGTGCCTGGGTAAGTACACACATCTGGGAGCATTATACTTTCTCGTTAGATAATGATTTCCTCCGTGAGTACTATCCCGTCCTGAAGGGAGCTGCCGAGTTCTGTCTGGGTTGGCTCATCAGTACAAAGGAAATGGGTGTTGAGGGAAAAGAATACCTTGTAACGGCTCCCTGCACCTCGCCGGAGAACGACTATGTAACGCCACAGGGCTACCACGGACGCAGCTTCTATGGCGGCTCTGCAGATTTGTCCATGATTAGGGAATGCCTTACAGATGCCCGCAATGCCGCCTGTGTGCTGGGCTTGGATCAGGATTTTGTTGCCCAGGCCGACGAGGCGCTTTCCCGCCTGCAACCTTACAAGATAGGTAAGAAGGGCAATCTCCAGGAATGGTTCTATGACTGGGATGATGAGGACCCGCACCACCGCCATCAGAGTCACCTCTTTGGCATCTATCCGGGGCACAGCCTTAGCGATGGAGTGAACAGCATGGAGGATATTCACCGTGCTGCCCACAAGTCGTTAGAGATTAGGGGCGACCGCACTACCGGCTGGAGTACCGGCTGGCGTGTGAACCTCTATGCCCGTCTGCATGATGCCCGGAACGCCTATCACATTTTCCGCAAGTTGCTTTCCTATGTAAGTCCGGACGGTTACCGCGGTCCCGATGCCCGCAGGGGCGGAGGCACCTATCCTAACCTGTTGGACGCTCATTCGCCCTTCCAGATAGACGGAAACTTCGGCGGTTGTGCCGGTGTGATAGAGATGCTGATGCAGAGCGAGTACAGTATTGACAACGGACAATTATCAATTGTCAATTGTCAATTAACCATAGAACTCCTTCCTGCTCTGCCGGCAAACTGGAAGGACGGTTCCGTAAGCGGCATCCGTGCCCGTGGCGGCATTGCCGTAAGCATGAAATGGCAGGACAGCCGCGTAACAGCTCTCACCCTTACTGCCCAGCAGCCTTGCAAGGTCACCCTGCTTGCGAACGGACAGCAAAAAGTGGTTAAGCTAAAGAAGGGTGATAACAAAGTAAAACTATAATTCTCAAGAACATTCTGAACGTCCCCAGACAGTAAACAGCTCTGTCTGGGGACGTTCAGTTCAGGAAAATCAGCGGATGACTCTTTTCTTGTTCTTCGTAACGAAAATCCCGTTGTGCGGGTTGCTGATGACCTGTCCCGAAAGTTCGTAAACAGTGCTATCATTTTTTTCACTTTTCACTCTTTCGCTTTTCATTTCACCAATTCCGTCATACAGGTCGTCAAGTCCTACAAGCCACTTTGTCAGGTCCTGGAGCATCTGATTGTGATATGTGAAAGAGGGATTGAAGCCAAAGCCGTGTCCGCCTGACGTAAACGTCTTGTAGGCAACAGATACACCGGCATTTCTTAATGCCGTCCTGTACCTCAGACTATTGGTGGGCTTTACGGTGGTGTCGTCACTGGCCCAGCAAAGATATGCTACGGGTGTCTGGGCAGTTACTTGCCTGTCGTTACTGTACAGTGTAACAAGGTCCATGCTGGGATTGTCGCCAAGAAGGTTCTGGCGCGAGCCGGCATGTGTATAGTTTGATTCCATGCTGATAACAGGATAGAAAAGCACTTGGAAGGCGGGCAGTTCTTCTTCTGTAAGGTGTGTGGCAATGGTGCTTGCCAGATGTCCGCCTGCACTGAAGCCCATCACTCCAACCTGCTTGGGGTTTATCAGCAGGTCTGCGGCATTCTCACGCAGATACTGTAAGGCAGCCCGTCCGTCATTAAAGGGTACCTCGGGATTGCCGTTGGGAAGATTGTATGTCAGAACGGCAGCAGTAAAGCCAAGGTCGTTATAGAAAGGAGCCCAGTCGGCACCTTCGTAGTTGCCGGCAACGTATGCGTAGCCGCCTCCTGGGATAATGATAACCGCTTTGCCGTTGGCTTTTTCTTCTGGTGCAGGGAATAGTGTAAGAATAGCGCCTGTAGAAAGTTTTACGTTCTCAGGACTGGTAATAGCTCCCACTTCGCAGACACTGAAGATGCTGCCCACATCGGAAAGATTGTTCCAGAATCCCAGATGGCCTCCTGCGCCGCCAAACTCATTTATATAAGGATAGGAGCCGTCCGTAGCAAGCAGAAAGCCTTTCTCACTTTCTATAATATTCCAGCGGAACTCTCCGTTGTCCAAAACCGCAATATAGTTACCCTTCTCTTGGTTATAGACTTTCGAGAGTGTCTTGGTGACATCTGATCGGTTATAGACAACAATACCGTCGTAGGGGTCGCCCTGAAACGCCCACTGATATTCGTTAGAGTTCAGTTCGTCCCTTGTGGGCGTAAGGTTGCACTTGTAGCCATCGGCTGCGTTCACATAGTCGGCACCCTCGCGCAGGGTCAGGTTATACCAGTGAGCGTTGTCCAGATTGGGCGACAGTTCGAAAGGCAGTTCCCACGAAGCTTCTACAAGTACGACATTCTCTCCTCCCTTGGTCAGGGTTACGGGTTCCAGAACGGTGTAGGTGGTGTAGGACTTGCGTTTCACATGGTCGGGAACCTCTGTGACCACATCGCCCTCCAGCCCGGTAGTGTAGAGTTCTTCCAGCATTTTGCCTGTGGCATCCACAATACGATAGGTTACGGTCAGCTGTTTGCTGAAGAATTCGTCCATTGCAGCCAGTGCCTCCGTAGGGTCGAAGTCGCCCTCCTCCTTTATGGTGGTCTGATTGCCTGTATCGTGTGGCGTATAGGTGTTAGCACAGATACCATTCTCAGTGCTCGAGGCGCTGTTCAGCACGTAGCCGCCCATTGTCAGATAATAAGGATACGCCTCTGGTGTACCTGTGTAGTTTACCTTTATGGGCTGCAGGTTTTCATTGGAGCAGATGATATTGCTCCAGTCATCGCGATACGGAACAGGGTCGCGGAACATGAATGCCTTGTCGGCAATGCTGTAAAGATAGGTTTGCCCTTCGTGAGTGATGAAGGCGAACTCGCCCTTGGTGGCATCAATGCCGCTCTTAACGGTGCTGGTAAGCTTGCCGTCCTTGGTCCCCATGTCGCCTCGGGTGGTCTTCATGCTGTACTTCTTGTTGTTCTGGGGCTTGAAGGTGTTCCATTCGGGCAGCGGGTTCTTAACCTCTATGCCGTCGGCCTTGATGAGTTCCAACAGGCTGTTGGCCCAGATTTCTGCCAGACGTTTGGCACCGTTTACATTGGGGTGCAGGTAGAAGTAGCCCGCGTTGCCGTTTTCACGGGTAAAGAGTGCCTTGTTGTCCTCGAAGAACTCCCACACGCCCCGGCTGCCGGCATATACCTGTTCGTACTCTTGGACGATGGCATCCAGAATGGGATAGTAGCTGTGCAGACGGTCCAGACCCTCTTGCAGGTACATGGCACCGTTATAGGTGCTGGGACTGTACCAGATGGGGTAGTTAAGCAGAATCTTGCAGTTGGGAACGGCTTCAATAAGATTGTCAATGATGGTCTTGATGTTGTTGCCGTAAGCATTGGGCGAGACGGGAGCCCCTTCTGTTGTCGTGCAGGCACTGTCATTGGTACCCAGCATGATGGAGATGTAGATAAGTCCGCCGTTCTGCTTTCTGAATGCCTTGGCGTTGTTGACAATGCGGGTGAAGTCGTCCCTGCCGGGCAGATATCCCCAGGTGGTGATGCCTGAGTGCCCGCCGTTATAGACGTTGGTGTTCACGCCCGTTGCCTCCTGTATCAGCGACTTGCAAACGATAGGCGGTGCCTGCGTAGAGGCATTGCTAAGGGTGGCTTCTGCCGTGATGCTGTTGCCGATGAAGAGCAGGTTGATGTTTTCCTTCGGATCGATGGGGTCTTCCTCGCCCTCTACGGCACGATAGACCTGAAATCTTCCCAAAGAAACAAAGGGATTGCCGTTATGGTCATACCGGCTGGAATTACCTGCGTTCACTGTCTTCTTCACCACAAAGCGCAAATCGGTATAGGCATCGCCCAAGGCAATGTGCGGCGACTGGTACCGATCGGGTTGGAAGGCTGTAAAGTCGTCGTCCATGTTTTTCAGATGCTCCACCTCCGTCCATTCTCCATTAGGCAGGTTGGCAGCCTGAATAACCACTTCGGTAGGTGTATCATACGTACTGGCCCAGGCAGAGCCAATCATGGTAAAAATGACATCCGTCTCGGCTTGGTTGAAGTGAACCTGCAGATAAGTATCGGTACCGGCGGGCAGAGGACCAGGATTGCTCCAGGATGAGTGCCAGATAATCTGATTAGTTCCCATACCTTCGCTCTCAGGGCGCAGCAGGTTGCTGGGCGGGAAGCCGTTCTCCGAGTTGTTGGATGTTATCTGTGAGCCCTTGGTCAACAACGCCTCACCCTTCTTCCATACTTTATTCTGGGCATGCATAGGTGCGCACATCAATAGTAATGCACCCAGCAAAATTGAAAAAATCTTTTTCATGTTCAATACCCAATACCCAATGCTCAGTAACTATTCAATTTCATTGCAATAAATAAGGCCCATTCTGTCATAAAGTTTCTTCAGCTGTGGCAGACGCGCCTTCCAGTTCTCGAAGTCCTTCTGCTCGGGGTTGCACCACTGTACCTCGCTCATAGCACCCAAGCGGGGCAGCAACTGATATAAGGCGTGTTCAGGGTAAGCGACATGCTCTGTCCACAAGTTGGCTTGAACGCCAAGTATGCAGTCGCCCTCCTCTTTGGTCAGCTCTTCAGGAACAAGTGGTTCGAAGGAGTACATCTTCGAGCAGGAAACGACGTAGCTGTCTGTTGTGCGAGGTGACTTGCTGAGGTCTTTCAACTGCGGATGGTCGATGTAGGCAAAGACGTTAGGACTCATGATGACACGATGATTCTGCTTAGCTGCCGCGATACCGCCCTTGGTTCCGCGCCAGGACATCACAATAGCATTTTCTGTCAGTCCACCTGCCAGAATCTCGTCCCAACCGATTAGGCTGCGGCCACGTGAAGCCAGGAACTGCTCAATCTCGTGGTTGATATAGGTCTGCAGTTTATTCTCTGCGCTGCGACCATCCTGGCTTCCTCTTCCGCCGTCGCCGTCAACCTTAACATTCTCGCTTGCCAACCCCAGTTCCTTAATCTTCGCCTGACATTTCGGGCACTTCTGCCAACGTTCCTTCGGACACTCGTCGCCACCAATATGGATGAATGGAGAGGGGAACACGTCACAAAGCTCACCAAAGACGGTTTTCAAGAAGTTGAGTGTCTCAGGATTGCCGCCGCAAAGCACTTCACGCATCACACCCCAATGAGGAGCAACGGGGTAGGGGCCGCCTGTGCAACCCAGGTTGGGGAAGACATGCAGGGCACTCTGCATGTGGCCGGGCATATCAATTTCGGGAACTACATTAATGTAACGCTCGGCCGCATATTTAACGACCTCGCGGCATTCATCCTGTGTATAGTAGCCGCCATAAGGAATGTTGTCGTAGAGGCGCACCTTGCTTGGGGCAATGATGCTTTTCTCACGTACACTGCCCTTCTTGGCCAGGTCGGGATAAGCCTTCACCTCGAAACGCCATCCCTGGTCCTCAGTCAGATGCCAGTGGAACTGGTTGCATCCGTGCAGGGCCATAGCATCCAGGAACTGCTTGATGAATTCTACGCTGAAGAAGTGACGGCCGCAGTCCAGCAGCACGCCGCGATAGGTAAAACGGGGCTGGTCGGTAATCTGTACGAAGGGCAGCTCAACACTTTGGCCTTTGGCTATCGGCAAGCTTTTCCGAAGTGTTTGGGTGGCGCGGAAAAGTCCTGCAGGCTCGTAGGCACTGATAAGGACGCCCTCCTTGTTCACCGTCAGGGTATAGCTCTCTTTCTGCTGCTCTGTAAGTTCCACGGGCTGCTTGCTCTTCTTGCCTTGTTTTGCAGGAGCAATCAGTGTCAGACGTACGGGCGACTTCTTGTCGGCTGCTGTCAGTTGCAGTTCAAGGCCTGTTGCCTCTTTCACCCATTGCTGCAGGAACCTGGCAATGCGTGTACTTTCTTCGTTACCCTCGTCAAAGGCAATGCCCATGCCGTTGGCAAGGGTAAAGAACTGAGTGGTGTCTGTCTTCACCTCCTTTGGCAGAGGGATGATGTTGTAACTGGCACGCTGAGCCCAGGCAGAGCAGGCTGCAGCGCACATTAGAATAATAATTCCAAGTTTTTTCATAAGGCAATAAAGGTTTTAAATTATCTTTCTTTTGCGTGCAAAATTACGTATAAGTGAGGGATAAACAAAACAAATAGAGATTTATTTTTTTATCCGAGCGAAAGTGATTTCGAGACGTAGCCTCAAAATTACGTATAAGTGAGGGATAAACAAAACAAACAGGGATTTATTTTCCTTTTTTTTCTTATAACCCCAGAACTTCTATAAATAATAAAAATGTATGGCGTGATGTCGGGGTTTCAGAAATTATTTGTATTTTTGCAAGCGTAAACAAGAAAAATATAGAGATATGGCAAACGTAGCAACAATTCCCGCAGAGGGACAGATTCTGGTGAACATCGAAAACATGTCGATGCTCAAGGATATTAAGAAGGCCATCAGCCTTATCAAGGGGGTGGGCAAGATTACCGTTCCCCGTCGCCGCAAGCTCTACTCGGCCTACGAACTCTCGCTGCGCGACCTTGACGAGGGGCGCGTGATAAGTACGACAGTTTGGATGATTTGATAAAGGAAATAGAGGGATGAGCAGCACGACCAGGAGCTTATCCTCGTCATGCTCAATACCGGCACATATTCCGACCTTTTCAGCAAGAAATACAAGAAGTAACTCCCGAACGAATTAACGACTGAATATCAAGACGCATTGGCGACGTAATATATATTATAAAGGTATAGTGACATGAGCGGACAGCCGACAGACGGGCTGTCCGCTTTTGCTTTAAGTGGGCTTTTTCTGTGCATATTCGCCTAATATAATTAAAAATATAGGGCAAGGCGACGAGGGTTCTGAAAATCTTTCTATCTTTGCCTTAGATTTTTAAGGTTTAAGGTAAATAAACGGCTTGCCAAGCTCAGGCAAGGTCGAAACAAAACGAAAACAGACTTTCACAAGACTAATAAACTCTAAAAGAAAATGAAAAGGAATATTATCACCATCCTGCTTGCCCTCGTCGCAATGGTGGGCCAGGCACAGAAAATCAAAATGAACGATCCATCGTTCAGTGACTATCTTCCATTGCTTAATGCCAAGGGCTATAAGGCATACAGTTTCGACACAAAGAAATTCAAGGGCGCAGAAGTCGAACCTGTTGTCATGGAATATGTAAAAGGTGAAGAGCCGAAGAATGTCCTCGGCTTCAACGTCACCATGAGCCTTGACAAGAAACTCATCATTGGTTTCAGGCCGTCCGACAGAGATTCTACAGCGAACTACCTCTTTCATTTCGGCGAGAACAGAGGCTTTGGCGGTCGGCTCAATCTAAAACCGATATTTGCTCCTGAAAATCCTGAAGATAAATGGTATGTTTACGAATCACGTCCTTTTGAACAAACAGCTTCTTTAGAGAAAGGAAAATTCATTCCGCTCGTCTTGTTTGGCTCTTATTGGTACGAGCCTGCAAATGGCGGATGCCGTTTTTGCGGCGACAACTTTATCAAATCCGACCTCTCGTCCGACATCGTGAAATTTATACCTCATTTCTTCGTACTCGGTATCAAGATAAAGTAGAACAAATGAACAAGCAGACCATCATCACCATACTGCTCGCTCCCGACGGCAAGATATTGAAGCGCAGCCTGTGCGGAGAGAACATCGAAAAGGAATAACAAGACTATTGCACTATAGAAGCAGGAATCGCGTAATTGCGGTTCCTGCTTTTTTTATGTACCTGTAAAAACCAATGATATGAAAGAAAAAAAGACTGACGGGAAAGGACAACGCGGACGGTTCAGCAGCGGCCTCCAGAAGTTTTGGTTTATCTGAGGAAAACGGGAACTTGTCCCTGATGATTCATATAGAAAAATGACGCATCTTCGCCCGCTTTTGTTAGTTTAACGGGGAAAGCGAACAATAATTGAAAGAAAAAGCGTAACTTTGTGGGCGTAAACTGATTTGCAATGTTAGAAGAATATTTGAATAAAATTATCAATGGCGACTGCCTCGAAGTTATGCACAAACTAAATATAAACTGAGATATGAATGCAACAAATAATCGACAGACGCAGTTCGTCACACTGGCCATAGGTGCCACGGCGCAGCGCATGGGCATCACTGCTACCGAGCTGCATAACCGCCTGAAGCGCCACGGGCTGGTACGCCGACTGCTGCTTGACTGCTACGACACGCTGCACACCGAGAGCATCGATGGCGTTGTGTGGAACGTGCAGGAAGCCCTGCGCAACTGGGACGAAAAGGAAGGAGGTCAGCGATGATGACGCTCTATCACGGTTCATATATCAGTGTGCCCGCGCCTTTGACCGGCGTCGGTCGCAAGGAATTGGACTTCGGCCCTGGCTTCTACGTTACCAGCCTGCGCGAACAGGCCGAGCGATGGGCGCGCCGCGTGTGCGTCATCCGCGCCGCCGATACGCCGATGCTCTCCATCTACGAGTTCGACGAGAGCCTGTTGCCCGCCGACGTTCGCCGCCTCCGCTTGGAGCACTACGACCAGCAGTGGCTCGACTTCGTGGTCAGCAGCCGTCGTGGCGAGGAGCCTTGGCGCGACTACGACATCATCGAAGGTGGCGTGGCTAACGACCAGGTCATCGACACCGTCGAGGACTACTACGCCGGCCGCATCACCGCCGAGCAGGCCATCGGCCAGCTTCGCTTTGCCCATCCCACCCACCAGATGTGCATCCGCCGGCAGGACATCGCAGACCGCTGCCTGCGCTTCGTCAGCACCGAGAAAATAGTTGAGGAAGGAGGTGCACAATGAGAGACCAGGTACTATGGCGCAAGGAGGGTCGCATCGTAGCCCTGCTGGCTGAGCGCCTCGACATCGACACCGAGCGCGCCCTCGACATCCTCTATAACTCGCGTACCTTTGCCCTGCTTTCTAATCCTGATAGCGGCTTGCTGCTACAGAGTGACGAATACATCCTCAACGACCTGCTTAAAGAGTTGGAAGTATAAAGAACCCAAACCGCAGCAGCAAAGTCCTGGCAGAGTGAAAACGCCACCACCGCCACCTCCAAAAAGAATTTAGATTGGTTGGTCTGGGCATTTTTATATCACCTTTTTATGTCAATTAATCATAAAATCGGCAGGCATTTGAACATGTTTGCCGTTTTTTTCATATCTTTGCGTACAGAATTCGATACTTTTTGGGATAAAAGAGCCAATAGTTTTTCGCACCATCTTAAAACACGACAATAACAATACGCGAATGACGGAGGCTACGAAGCTCACACCTGACAGGCGTGGGCATTAGTAGTTTTCAGCAGTGTTCGCGTAAAGGAGTCGTGTCCTTGAGATGGCGTGTTGTTATATGAAGGTGCTCGCGCTCTTTTTCCCAAAGACCAATTCGTAGGACTGAAAAACGAGAGATAGCATGAACATGTCAAACCCTATAGACAGCGGACGGCCTCCGCCAGCCAAAACGAGTGTTCCGGCGGACTGTCCACGGGCATGGACAACCAGAACGAGTGCTCCAACAGACAATCCACGGCCATGGACAGCCAGAACGAATGCTCCGACAGACCGTCCACGGGCATGGACAACCAGAACGAGTGCTCCAACAGACAATCCACGGGCATGGACAGCCAGAACGAGTGCTCCAACAGACAATCCACGGCCATGGACGGCCAGAACGAGAATGAAAACTTATTATAAATCACTAAAACTTCAACAATCATGTTTCAAAACATTCCACAAGTGCAGAGCGCACCTATCGCTCAATTCAAGCTCACTCATTTCGTTGGGCTGATGACATTTACCAAGGATCAGTTTGCAGGTTTCTTCACCGCTGCCAATCCGGCACAGGCGAAGCTGGCTGCTCAGCTGACAGAGTTTAACCAAAAGTACCAAGTGCTGGACGAGGCTTACCGTGCCGACAGCTATAGCTTGGATACCGAGAAACTGAAGAAGGCCGACGAGGATTGCGACCACACCTTCATGGGCATCAAAAAAAGATGACGCAGGCACAGCAGGCCTTCGACTTTAACCCGACAGTGAAGGATGCTGCCGACCGCATGATGCAGTGCATTGACAAATTTGAGATTAACGTAGCCGAGGACTACCTGGGCGAGAATAACAAAATGCAGCAGTACATTGCTGAGGTTAATAGCTCGGCACAGCTGACAACCGATGCCCAGACGCTGGGCTTACAGCCAGCTTTGGCACAGCTCAACGAGAAGGTGACCCTGCTGCGCGACCTGCTCACCCAGCGCGGCATGGCCAAGGCACCCAAGGGGCAGATGAAGGCCGCCCGTGCCGCCATGGAGCCTGAGTACCGCTGGCTCATCGCTGTACTGAATGCATACGCCATTGTTGACGATAATCCTCAGCGCTTCGCCACACTTGTTGCAGCATTGAATAGCAATATCGACTACCTCCGCGTACATGCCCTGAAGGACGGCGGTGAGACTGCAGGACAGGGTGGAAACTCTGAGAACAACGAAAACCAAAACCAAAACAACGGGAATAACAATAACAACCAAAACGATAACGAAAACAATAATAATAACAACAATACCAATAACAATAACGGAAATGATAACCCCGACAATGGGAACAACGGAAACGATAATCCCGACAACGGGGATAACGGGAACGATAATCCGAACCCGAACCCGGGAGGGGATGAACCCATTGAAGACTAAAAGAATCGCCTTTCGGGGCGATTTTTTTAGTCAATTGACAATTGATAATGGATAATTAACAATTAACAACTAACAACTAACAATGAACAATGGATATTTATTTCGCTAACCGCTAACCACTAACCGCTAACCGAGAAAAAAAGTTTTCGTTTTCGTTTTGGTTTTCGTTAAATATTTCATTTTTTATCGTATCTTTGCACCCAGATTATCCTACAAACCACTCTGGTAATGAAAATTAAGACATTCCTTTTGGCCTTTTCCGTAGCTCTGGGCTGCAGTGCGCAGACGGCAAGGATGGTGAAGGCCCGTGCCATTGAGCAGACTCAGACAAACTATGTACAGAACAGGGCTCCACTGCCCGCCAACCCTTTCCTGAAACTTCCCGTCAATGCCATCACGCCGCGCGGTTGGGTGGGAGAAATCCTGCAGCGCCAGAAGAACGGCCTGAGCGGTAACTTGGGGGAAATCAGCGACTGGCTGGACAAACGCGGCAATGCCTGGCTGGAGCAGGGCGGCAGTCACGGTTGGGAGGAGGTGCCCTACTGGCTGCGAGGTTACAGCAACCTGGCCTATATCCTGGGCGACAAGGCGATGCTGGACGAGACACGCTTCTGGGTGGAGGCCATCCTGCGCAGCGCTCAGCCCGACGGGTACTTCGGCCCCGTAAACGAGGACAGGAACGGCCGACGCGAACTGTGGGCAAACATGCTGGCCCTGCAAATCCTGCAGGACTACTATGACTACAGCGGAGATGCCCGCGTGCTGCAGGTGATGAAGGGTTACTTCCAGTGGGAGATGCAGTATCCCAAGGAGAAGTTCCTGCGTGACTACTGGGAGAACAGTCGCGGCGGTGACAACCTGCTTTCCGTCATCTGGCTCTACAACCGCACCGGCGAGAGCTGGCTGCTGGACCTCTGCCATAAGATTCACCAGTGTACCGCCAACTGGATGCAGGAGAGCGGCCTGCCTAACTGGCACAACGTGAATGTGGCTGAGTGCTTCCGCGAGCCTGCAGAATACTATCTGGTTACCAAGGACCCTGCCGCCCTCAAGGCTACCTATAACGACTACAGCCTGATTCGCCGCATCTACGGACAAGTACCCGGCGGTATGTTCGGCTCTGATGAGAACTGCCGGCACGGCTACATAGACCCGCGGCAGGGAACGGAGACCTGCGGCTTTGTGGAGCAGATGCTGAGCGACGAGATTCTGATGGCACAGACGGGCGACCTGCTGTGGATGGAGAACCTGGAGGACGTGGTCTTTAACAGCTATCCCGCCAGCATGACAGAGGATATGCGGGCCCTGCGCTACCTGACCTGCCCCAACATGGTGCAGAGCGACAGCCGCAACCACAATCCGGGCGTTGACAACAGCGGACCCTTCTTCAGCATGAACCCCTTCAGCAGCCGTTGCTGCCAGCATAACCATGCCATGGGCTGGCCCTACTACAGCCAGAACCTGATGCTGGCAAGTGCCGACGGCGGTGCTGCCTGCCTGATTTATGCCGACTGCCAGGCTACCCTGAAGGTGGCTGACGGACAGACCGTTACCATAGATGAGCAGACGCACTATCCCTTCAGCGAGGACATCCTGCTTACCATGGGGGGACTGAAGAAGAACCAGACGGTCAGCTTCCCCCTCTACCTGCGCATCCCCACCTGGACAAAGGGCGCACACGTCACCGTTAACGGCAAGACCGTTGATTGCCAGGTTAAGAGCGGACTGCTGCAGATTCTGAACGAGTGGAAGAACGGCGACGAGGTTAAGCTCTTCCTGCCCATGCACCTCAGCAAGCGCATCTGGACGCTGAACAAGAACAGCATCAGCATCAACTACGGCCCCCTGACCATGAGCCTGCAGATAAAGGAACGCTACGAGCAGAAGGACAGCCGCCAGACGGCCATCGGAGACTCGCACTGGCAGGAGGGAGCAGATGCCGGCAAATGGCCTACCTTCGAGATTTATGCCGACAGCCCCTGGAACTACGCCCTGGTGGATAACCTGCAAGGCATGAAGGTGGAGAAGCGTCCCTGGCCCCAGGACAACTATCCCTTTAACCACCAGAACGCTCCCATCCTTATCAAAGCCCGCGGTGCCCGTGTGCAGGGTTGGGGACAGGATGCCACCGGCCTCTGCCAGATTCTGCCCGATGCCACCGCCAAGCGCGGCAAGGTGGAGGAGATAACGCTCATCCCCATGGGAGCGGCAAGGCTGAGGATTTCGGCCTTCCCCCCAATGAAGTGACCTCAAAAAGCAGTCAAAATAACGCAACATCGTAAAACGAAAATACCCCGAGCGAAACGCATAATTATCAACAATAACAAATTAACTTGTTTATGAGAAAACAAATCTTATCTGCACTTATGTTTACTGCGACTATGGCTTGCGCACAGACAGCAGAGTTTTTTAAGCCTTATGCCAGCACGGACCTGCGTCTGCCCTCTGTGCCACTGGTAGTGAATGACCCGTATTTCTCCATCTGGAGTCCCTATGACAAGCTGACCGACGGCACCACCCGCCACTGGACCAATGACGAGAAGCCTCTGCTGGGCCTCCTGCGTGTGGATGGCACCGCCTACCGCTTCATGGGCGCTGAGCAGGCATACGTGCTTTCTTCCGTTGCTCCTATGGCCGACGAGGAACGCTGGGAGGGAAAGGTGACCCGCGAGACACCGAAGGACGGCTGGCAGAAGGAAAGCTTTAATGACAGCGACTGGAAAACCGAGAAGGCAGCCTGGGGCAGCGAAGGCGAAAATATCAGCAGCCGCTGGGGACGTACCGGCAGTGACATCTATATCCGTCGTGAAATTGAACTTACCGCACAGCAGTTGCAGGAGGACCTGTATGTCAAGTATTCGCACGACGATGTGTTTGAACTCTACATCAACGGCACAAAGGTTGCCGATACGGGCGAGACTTGGGTCAATAACGTTGTGCTGCATCTGGACGGCGACCTGAAGAACCTGCTTCATTCTGGCAAGAACATCATCTCTGCTCACTGCCACAACACCACGGGCGGTGCGTATGCTGACTTCGGCCTGTTCAAGAACATCAAGCCAAAGGGTGCCAACATCCAGGTGGCTGAGCAGAAGAGCGTTGATGTCTTGGCAACCAATACCTATTATACATTTGCCTGCGGACCCGTTGAACTGGACGTTGTCTTCACAGCTCCCATGCTGATTGATGACTACGACCTCATCTCCATGCCCGTGAACTATATCTCTTATCAGGTTCGCGCTACTGACGGTAGGAAGCATGAGGTTCAGGTCTATGTCAGCGCCAACCCCTTGCAGGCTGTGAACAGCAACACTCAGCCCACTGTTACCACAATGGGTAACGAGAAGGGCGTGCGCTACGTCCGCACCGGTACCATCGAGCAGCCCATCCTGGCTAAGTCGGGCGACGGTATCTGCATAGACTGGGGCTATTTCTACATTCCCGCCATCAACGGGCAGGTTATGATGGGCGATGCCTCAGAGGTTCAGAACAACTTTGTGGAGACAGGCCGCACCTTCCGTCAGGGACAGCGCGGTCAGGGCGGCCAGCGTCCTCAGGCCGGTCAGCGTGGCGGCTTCGGTCAGTGGAACCGTGGCATCATAGCCCGTAAGCCTGCCGAGATGCCCGTTCTGGCTTATACTCACGACTTTGGCAGCGTAGAGACCGCCAGCAGCTTCATGATGCTGGGTTACGACGAGATTGAGGACATCGAGTACTTCTACAACCGCTACAAGGGCTATTGGGCTCACGGTGGCAGCGTGACCATCTTTGACGCCTTCAAGAACATGCAGAACGGTTATGCCGGTATCATGCAACGCTGCCGTGCCTTCGACAAGATGATTTATGACGACGGCTTCAAGTCAGGCGGCAAGGAGTATGCCGAAATCCTCTCCGGCTCATACCGTCACGTAATGGCAGCTCACAAACTCTTCCAGGACAAGGACGGCAACCTGTTGTGGTTCTCGAAGGAAAACAACTCAAACGGTTGCGTGAATACCGTCGATCTGACTTACCCCGAGGCTCCGTTGGTTCTTTGCTACAATCCCAACCTGCAGAAGGCCATGATGACCTCTATCTTCGACTACAGCAAGAGCGGGCGATGGACAAAGCCTTTCGCAGCTCACGACCTGGGTCAGTATCCCTTGGCCAACAAACAGGTATATGGCGGCGATATGCCACTTGAGGAGTCTGGTAACATGCTTACCTTGGCAGCCGAAATCTGCAAACTGGACGGCAACACCGCCTACGCAGATCCTTACTGGGACATGATGACCGTATGGGTTGACTATTTGGTTGAGAACGGCCTGCATCCTGCCAATCAGCTTTGTACCGATGACTTTGCCGGCCACTGGGCAGGTAACTGCAACCTGGCACTGAAGGCCATCATGGGTATTGCCGGTTATGCTGAGATGGCTAAGATGAAAGGTTTGGATGATGTTTACCAGAAATACAATGCCAAGGCTAAGGAGATGGCTGCTGCCTGGGAGAAAGAGACCAAGGTGGGCGACCACTATGAGTTGGCATACGGTGCCGGTAAGGATACTTGGAGCCAGAAGTATAATATGGTATGGGACAAGCTCTGGAATACAGGTGTGATTCCCAACGATGCCATGCAGACAGAAATCAAGTACTATCTGACTAAGCAGAACAAGTACGGTCTGCCCCTTGACTGCCGCAAGGACTACACCAAGAGCGACTGGATTATGTGGACTGCCGCCATGGCTCCGGATGCAGAAACGTTCAAGAAGTTTGTCAGCCCCGTCTATAAGTACATCAACGAGACGGGGAGCCGCGTTCCCATCTCTGACTGGAGTGATACCAAGACAGGTAATATGGTTGGCTTCAAGGCTCGCTCTGTTATCGGCGGCTACTGGTTCCGCGTTCTCATGGATAAGATAAATCCTGCACCCGAGGCACCTGTAAAGGCAAAGAAAGGCAAGAAATAAAGAATATTAGGTTTAATGGTGGAGGCCTGCTGTCCGTCAAGGATGGCAGGCTTCTGCTGTTATGGCCCTTATCCTCTGTATAATGGTAGTCATATAGCTAAGGAAATCCCCACGTATCTTTAGGGATTTTTTCCTTGCAATGTAGGGCATTTCTTTTTCGGACTCCATAAAAACGCCCTACCTTTGCCGTTGAAATCAAGCTAACCAAAGGCTTGACAAAGAACAGAAGTTTAACAATTAAAAGTTGAATGTTATGAAGAAGATGAATAAGGTGATAGCTGCCATGATGATAATGGCCATCACAATTGCAATGCCTGCAATGGCTGGTAATAATAAAGAAATAAACAGTGGCAGGAGAGATCATGCTGCTGTAGTAAATAACCACAAGAAGGATACTCACTTTGACAAAACAGACAAGAAGCCGGCTCACTTTGACGCTCATAACAATCATGCCTATCATCCTGACATTAAGACTTGCGTCATTAAGGTTGGTCGTCATGATTCGCACAAAAGGATTGTAGCCAAGGCCGAGCACATCAACGGTGTAATGGATGCCAAGTGGAATCCGCGCAACCACGAAGTAATTGTCCGCTACGATGCTAATAAGACGTCAGCCCGTCATATCAAGCACAAAGTAGCATAAGTGTTTGTCATGCTATATATTTCCCTGAAGTCCCGGCTTGCATTATTGCAGGTCGGGACTTCACTATTACTTGTATAGTTGGCGGATTTCCGCTCCCGGATAGTAGTGGCAGAGAATTTCTTGGTACGTGTATCCCAGATGCCCCATGACAGCGGCACCTATCTGACACATACCAACACCATGTCCCCAGCCTTTTCCGTTTAGGACGAAAGTTTGGGGCACATCGTTTTGGATATCTTCTATGCTGACGGTAAAGGCGCTGCTGAGCAAGTGCGAGGTGCTAAGGGTTTTGCGAATGAGCAATTCCTTTCCTATTATATATGTCCGTTCTGTGCCTACTATGCGAAGCCGGCTGATATGTCCGGCAGGACCTGTCTCTAAAGGCTCCAGACGCAGGATGAGGCCGAACTTCATGTTTAGGTTGCGTTCTATGAGTTCCCTGAGCTGCCCTTGTGTAAATCGGACTTGCCAACGGTAGAAGTTCTTCGTTTCCAGATCATAATCGTTCAGCACCTGCGACAGAACCTCGCGGTCAGAGGTGTTGCAGAAGGGGTCGTCAACACTGCTGAGATAGGATTTGCGGATATTCTGCCAGCAGTACTGGAACTCGTTGGTCTGACCACCGCAGCATTTGCCAAAGCGGGCATCGCAGATTTCCCCGTCACCCATTAGTACTTGTCCGCGTGTCTCACAAACGGCCTGACGGACGTTGGGATTGCAGGCTACGGTAATGCCTTGATAGCGCTGGCAATGGTCGTCTGCGCAGACATCAAAGAGGTCGTGGTCTTCGCGGTCCCACCATCGGATGAGTTCGTTTTTACGGGTCTCACAAGTTCCATAGGTTTCATGTGTCCCATAGGTCTTATGGGTTAGCTGGGCTAAGAGCCAGCTGCGACTGATTACCGCCGATGCTTTCAGGAATTCCAGCGAGCAGGTGTTCTTCATCTCACTGCTGATAACGCTGACCAAATAGTCCTCCAAGGGTAGTTCGTTGATTACAACAATCAGGGAACCTTTCATAATGAGGTGCAATGTTCCTGTAAAGACCTGTACCTGTTGTCGTTCCCAATGAAAATGTTTGCCTATGGTTACGCCATAAAGACTGAAAGATGGTTCCCCTTTTCCCCCAAAGGGAGGAGCGGATGGCGGGGCAGAAGTAATAGCACCCTCTGCTTGGGCAAGGCATGGGGTAAAGGTAAGTTTCTTGTACACTTTGCCTTGCCACAGGATGCCGTCGGTCTGGGCTATGGCTGTCTGGTCGCCTTCCACAACCTCGCCATTTGTGTAGAAAGGCATATTCAGGTGGAAATGAACCTCTGGAGCAGCAAGGATGCCAATGGTAATGAACTTCATTTAATTCAAACTCTAATCTTGCGAACTGCTTTAAACTTTCAATTTTAAACTTTCAACAGGCAAAGAGACTTCTTGTAGGATGGCAACTGCTTGTTGGGGGCTAAGTTGGCAGAAGTCCTGTTCTCTGGGGGTGATGAGCAGACCACACATATCCAGCGCTCCGGGACTGATGAGCAACTGCTTCTCTCCCGTTGCATAGTAACAGGCTGGACGGTGCTTGGCGCGTGGGAAAATGAGGGTTACCACCTCTCCATCCTGATTCCAACAGACAATGTTCATGCGTGGCTCAGTCTCTTCCTCCTGCAAAGGAAGGGCCGTGTAAATTCGCTCAAAACGTTCTGTAGCTTCTGCTACTTCAGCCGTACAAATTACCAGTACGGGACAGGCATAATCGGTAAGCAGGGAAATACCTTTGGCAAAAGGCTTCAGTGTAGGCTGATATAATTTTTCCCAGTCGCGTTCCAGGGGTGCTATGCCGCGGCTTCCTGCCTGCAAATGCATGTGGTCGGGACAGGAAGCTCCGCAGACGGGACCATTATAGAATACCATGTACTCGGGCATCTGCTGCGCCATAAGGAAGAGGTGCTGGAAATGTCCCTTTATGGTCTGTGGAGTATGTTTGCAGATAGGAATGGTAAAGTGTCGGGGCAGGATGGGGAAGGGGTTCACCAGCAACTGGTATTGCTGCATAATGGGCAGGGCGTGTTGTGCTATGGGGCGATTGTTGTCGCAAAGAAAACATGGGCGTTTCTGCAAGGCTTGCTTGCTGACATCAGCTCCCGTACTTACCATGCGGGCGGGATTCCATTGGGCACGCAGGGCAGAGTTGCCAAAGGTCAGGTCTTTCGTCTGTACGCCATTCAGCGCCTCATATCGTTTGGCGGCTTCCTGCCAATTTTTTTTTTCGCTTTGAAAGAATTCCTCTACTTCTGCAGGTGAAGGAATGTGTTGTTTTTGTTCGTTCTGCTGTTGGCGGGCCAGAATCTCCAGCGTACGCAGATGGTCCTTATAGGTGTTGTTTCTGTTTATTTTGTCCTGACTTAGGGCTGCATCACTGTTGCCTTCCCAACGACGGCAGAGATAGACCTCATGGTAGAGACGACCTATGCGGTAACGACGACTTATCATCAGTCCAAGAGCATAATCTTCGCCATAGCTGGTGTTGGGAATCTGCAATTTTCTAAGCACGGGTGTAAAGAAGGCACGCGGAGCACCTAATCCGTTAATGCGTAGTGCGTTGTTCCGCCCGTTATCAGGTGTCCATTCCTTGTGGTCGATGAGGCCTGGCGGTAGTGTGTTCAGTTGGAAGTCGCACATACGGTAAGAGCCGATCACCATGGCGGCCTGCTGCTCTCTGAAAGCATCTATCATCTGCTGCAGTGTATGGGGTGAACTGTAGAGGTCGTCGCTGTCGAGCTGCACGACAAAACGTCCCACCTGAGGGTGATGCACAGCTGTGTTCCAGCATCCGCCAATGCCCAAGTCATCACGTTGCGGAATGATGTGTATAATGCGCTCATCATTGATAAACTCTTGAATGGCCTCTGTGGTTCCATCGGTACTGCCGTTGTCAACTACAATCAGGTTGTAGGGGAAGGTGGTCTGCTGTTCAAGGACACTGCGGATAGCATCCCGGATGGTGCGCTCTCTGTTGCGGACGGGAATGATGACAGAAGCCTCAACAGTAAATTTGCCTTCTGAAAAGTCTATCTCTTGGAAGGTTTCTGGTGTCAGATAAGCACCGATGGCTTTCAAATGAGCCGTACAGGCTTGTTCCATCTCTATCTGACGGTCACGATTACGGGGATCCACATAGTCGAACTGCTTCTGACCGCTTAATCGGGTATCCTGTTCAACTTCGGTGTACAGGAACTCGTCAGCATGAACGGGCAACATAATCCTGCTGACATATAATCGGAAATCGTACAAGGCAGCAAAACGGTAGCTTGCCCTTTTTGTTTGTGCGATATATTTCTTCAATACCTCTGTGCGGATAAGGAGTAGGGAACCCAACTGAAAGTCATCACGTACCGAACCTATCTGACAGTCTGTCAATGGCATAGCGCTCCGTTTACCGTCGGGGGTAAGGATGTAATGGTCAGCATACAGCATCAGGGCATGACAGTCCTCAGCTATAGTCAGCATACGCGTCAGGGCGTAATAGCCCAGTTGTAAGGTTTCATACTTGGTGTACATCAGCAGGTACGGGGCTGTTGCCTGTTGGGCTATCCATTGTAGTGTCTCAGTATTTCCGGGACCTTCATCACGCAAATAATAAATATTCTGGACTTGCGTTTCGGCCTCTAACTGTTGCAGGGTGGCGGCTACTTGCTCGTCGCTCTGCCAAGGTATAAAACAATCAATCATATGCGCAAAAGTAGATAAAAATTTTCGCTCTGCAAAATAAAAGATGTACATTTGCAGTATGAAAGTATATATTTTTAATCCAGAGAATGATATGGCCCTTGCTGACGGTAATCCTGGCTATACACCGCCAGCCATCATCAGGCAGATGAGAGACGAACTCTACTGGCTTCCCAATTGGTGGGCTGAGGAAGGTGATATAGTGTGGAACGGGACGGATAGATTGCAACTTGAGCAAGGAGACGAGATATGTCCTTGGGGGTGGAGTCCTGCCCTCGTTCACCAACTGCGCCATGTTGGCGTGACCGATGATTTTTTGCCTTCTGACGGGGAACTGGAACGTCTCCGTTGGCTCTCGCACCGTCAGACGGCTGTCAAAGCGTTGGCAGCCTGTAAACAGGATGGCCTGATAGGTGAGGCGTTGATGGGTGAATCGTATCTTTGCAAGACGGAACAAGAGGTTAAGGAGATACTTACTTCGGCAAAGGATGGGGAATCTTTTCTTTTTAAAGCTCCTTGGAGCAGCAGTGGAAGAGGATTAATGTTAAGCAGCAGCTCCAATGCCAAAGGATGGATAAAAAATACGTTAAAGGCACAAGGTTCTGTTGTGGTGGAGAGACTATTACATAAAGTGACCGATTTTGCCCTTGAGTTTTGGTGCGATGGAAAGGGTGGAGTAGAATACTGTGGTCTTAGTCTCTTTTATACTAACGATAGCGGTGCTTATCTGAGTAATTGGGTTGCTCCCGAAGGCCAGAAAGTGCAATGGCTTATACAATATGTTAACCCGCAGTTGTTGGTGGAAATCCGTCATTGGTGGGAAACCTATTTACAGCAGTTCCAATACCGTGGTCCTGTGGGGGTTGACATGATGCTCTGTCAGGGTGGAATCTGTCCATGTATAGAGATAAATTGGCGTATGACAATGGGTTACATCTCTACCCTTCTACCTGCCCAAGGCAAGTCTGGGCGCATGGTAGTGGAGTACATCTATGGTCACTATTCTGCTGAGGTAGAAGCCTTTAGTTGAAAAAAGAGCTTCACAAGCAGTGAAACTCTTTTGTTGGGCTACCCGGACTCGAACCAGGAAAGGCAGGACCAGAATCTGCAGTGTTACCATTACACCATAGCCCAATAATCATAGGGCAAACCCCTTTTGCGGTGCAAAGGTATGTACTTTTTCCGAACTGACAAAACTTTCTGCCAAAAAAATATAAAAAATTTGCATTATCCCCCAACTCTCTGTACCTTTGCACTTAATAAATAAATATAGGAAATTAATGACAAAGACCAATCCCCTTGTAGAAGCTATTGTTCAGGGAATGCAAGATAAGAAAGGTAGAAACATTGTTGTGGTAGATCTTTCAGAGATTTCTGATACCATCTGCAGGTTCTTCGTAATTGCCACAGGCGGTTCACCCTCACAGATACAGGCTTTGGCTCGCAGCGTAGGCGAAAAGGCATTGGAACTGGCAAACCAGAAGCCATTGGCAATAGATGGTTTTCGTTATTCTCAATGGGTGGCAATGGATTATGCCGATGTAATTGTGCATATTCTCTTGCCAGAGGAACGTGCATTCTATGATATTGAGCATCTTTGGGCAGATGCCCAGTTAACAAAAGTTCCCGATTTGGATTAAATAATTTAAAGAACTATGAGTAAACAAAAAAAGCCCAAATACCCGCAGTTCAGTCTTACTTGGCTGTACCTTATTATTGCTATTATTCTGGGATTCCTTATCCTCAACGGCGGCAATGGATCATTGTTGGATGGTGGCTCTAAAGAGGTGACTTACAGTCAGTTTAAGGAGTATGTCAGAAAAGGCTATGCCAGCAAGATTGTGGTTAACAAAAAGGAAGGGACATTGGTGATGTACGTAGAGCCGCAGCATTTGCGCGATGTGTTCCCCACCACCAAGATAAAACCAGGTGCAACGAGTGTTGTGCAATCTCAATATCCCTCTAATGATAAACTGGAGGATTTTGTAGAGCAGGAACATGATGCCGGACATTTTGACGGTGATGTAAAATATGAGAATGGAAGCGACGCCATCTCCAACTTCATCTGGAGCTTTGGTCCTCTTATTCTTATCGCCCTTTTTTGGATATTCATCATGCGCCGTATGGGTGGTGGTGGAAGCGGAAGTGGTGGAGGTCCCATGGGCATCTTCAATGTAGGTAGAAGTCGTGCCCAACTGGTGGATAAGGAAGAAGCTGGCAAGGTCACGTTCAAGGATGTCGCCGGTCAGGCTGGTGCCAAGCAAGAGGTCCAGGAGATTGTTGATTTTCTTAAAAATCCTGCCAAATATACAGATTTGGGTGGTAAGATACCTAAGGGAGCATTGTTGGTTGGTCCTCCGGGAACGGGTAAGACTCTTTTGGCAAAGGCTGTGGCAGGTGAGGCTGACGTACCTTTCTTCTCTATGTCTGGCAGCGATTTCGTGGAGATGTTTGTGGGTGTTGGTGCCAGTCGTGTACGTGACCTTTTCCGTCAGGCAAAGGAAAAAGCCCCCTGTATTATTTTTATCGATGAGATAGATGCGGTAGGACGTGCCCGTAGCAGAGGACTGCAGATGGGTGCCAATGATGAGAGAGAGAGTACTCTGAACCAGCTTCTTACAGAGATGGATGGTTTTGGAACCAACAGTGGTGTTATTATTTTGGCTGCGACTAATCGTGCTGATATTTTGGACAAGGCTCTTCTTCGTGCCGGCCGATTTGACCGTCAGATACATGTTGATTTACCAGATGTCAACGAACGCAAAGAAATCTTCCAAGTGCATCTGCGCCCATTGAAAATAGACGAGAGTGTGGACATTGATTTTCTCTCCCGCCAGACTCCCGGATTCAGCGGAGCAGATATTGCTAATGTCTGTAATGAGGCGGCCCTCATTGCTGCCCGCAACAGCAAGACAACTGTGGGTAAAGACGATTTCTTGGCTGCAGTTGACAGAATCATTGGCGGTTTAGAGAAGAAGACAAAGGTAATGACAGCAGAAGAGAAGCGCACTATAGCCATTCATGAGGCAGGTCATGCTACCATTAGTTGGTTGCTTCAGTATGCGAATCCCCTTGTAAAGGTAACTATTGTTCCTCGTGGTCGTGCCCTTGGCGCAGCTTGGTATCTGCCTGAGGAACGGCAGATAACTACCCGAGAGCAGATGCTTGATGAGATGTGTGCCACTTTAGGCGGTCGGGCTGCCGAGGAGCTTTTCACAGGTCATATTAGCAGTGGGGCTATGAACGATTTAGAGCGTGTCACCAAGCAGGCTTACAGTATGATAGCATATATGGGAATGGCAGATGAGCTTCCTAACCTCTGCTATTATAATAATCAGGAGTATAACTTCCAACGTCCTTATAGTGAGGCTACAGCACAGCTAATTGACCAAGAGACGAAGAAGATGATTATTGAGCAGTATCAACGTGCTAAAGATATCTTGAGTCAGCATACTGAAGGCCATGCCCAGTTGGCTCAGCTCCTTGTGGAGCGTGAGGTTATCTTTGCCGAAGACGTAGAGCGCATCTTTGGTCCTCGTCCATGGAGTAGCCGTACAGATGAACTGTTAGCTGAAGAGCCGGAAAAGGAAGAAAACCAGGAGCACCCTGATAACTCAGATGCTTCAGCGAATAATAAGTCTAATATGACCTATATGGCCCATAATCAGTTACCTGTAAAACCATGAAAAACCTTGTCGTCCGTACCCTAACGGGTCTTATATATGTTGTGTTGTTGATAGGATGTACTGTTTACAGCCCTGTAACTGCTTTTTTCTTTTTTGGCATAGTGGCTGCTGCCACTCTTTTTGAATTCGGGACCGTAATGAACCATCACGCAGGAGCCAGTTTACCCCGTGCTATCAATTCTTTGGCTGGCTTTATAATTGTAGCTGCCGTATGGCTTTTTTGTATTGGCAGTGTGACGGCACCACGCATGATAGCTCTTTGGGCATTGCTATTATTGTATATTATGGTAAGCGAACTATATCGAGGCAGTCAGAATTCTATTCGTAACTGGAGCCTTGCTTTAGCTTCGCAACTTTATGTGGCATTGCCCTTTGCGCTACTTCCCTTGCTAAGTATTAGTAGAGATGATGCTGCTGGAAAAATGGTCTATACCTGGATTTATCCGCTTGCTCTCTTTATTTTTCTTTGGGTGAACGATACCTTTGCCTATCTCTCCGGTCTTACTTTGCATGGCATCTTCCCTTGGAAACTTTTTCCTAGTGTCTCGCCAAAGAAGACGTGGGTAGGAAGTATCGGCGGATGTCTTTTCACCTTTTTGGCCAGTATTGTCATTTGGTATTTGCAGTCGGGTACACTCAGCTTGCCGCAGTGGCTGGGCTTTGCAGCTGTTGTAGTAATAGCTGGCACATTTGGTGATTTGGTAGAAAGTCACCTTAAACGACAGCTCAGTATCAAAGACAGCAGCCATATCCTTCCCGGGCATGGCGGTCTTCTGGATCGTTTTGACAGTAGCCTGTTAGCTATCCCTGCCGTAACCATTTATTTTGTAATGTTATAAAGTATGAGAGTCCTTTTCGGCTTTCTTTTCCTTGGCCTGAACGTTATTTCGCTCTGTGCCGAAACAGATATGTTGCCCGTGCTGAGGATTTTCTTTGATGGTAAGATAGAAAAGAGCATGGAATATGTAAATGGCTCTATGCACCTTACCGATACCGATGGAAGTGTGGTGGAGCTTCCTGCCAAGTTTAAGACGCGAGGTGCCACCGCCAGTCAATATATGATGAAGCCCTCGCTTAATATGAAGTTGCGCACGTTGGATTTCACAGAGGAGGCTGACTCTGCACTGTTGGGTATGCGTTCCTGTTCATCGTGGATTTTGGATGCAATGGCCATAGACCGTATTTGTATGCGAAATCGTGTGGCATTCGATATCTGGAATGAATTCTCCCGCTTGCCCTATGATACTGAATTTGATGGTAGGAATGGCACGGAGGGACGTTTTATTGAACTCTATATTAACGGCCAGTACTATGGTATCTACTGCTTGACGGATCGAATTAACCGCAAACTTCTGGATCTAAAGAAAGCCCAGAAGTTGGAAGACGGCAGTACGAACATCCGTGGTACCCTTTATAAGAATGGCACTAATGACATTGCCAACCAAAATGAACCAGGATATAACGAGGATTCCACAGCATGTGTCATAGAATGGCACAATGCATGGGAACTTTCGTACCCTGAGGATTATGCTGGCCTTCAGGCATGGCAACCCCTGCAGGATGCCATTTTGAATGGTCATACTAAAGACTATGTCAAACAATATTTTTTTCTTCAGAATCTTGCTGACTATCAGATCCTGATTATGGCACTCAGCATTGGGGACAACTGGGGAAACAAGAATCGTTTCTTGAGTGTTCGCAATATAAAAAAGGACATCAACAGCCCTAATCCCACTGATGCTAATCGTCGTCGCTTTGTCATAACCCCTTGGGATTTGGACACTAGTTTTGGCGGTCACTATGCTGGTGATTATTTTGATGGCAACTATTCCGACTGGCCACTGAGTGACGTTACCCAAAATTCACCCTATCCCATTTCCTCCGTAAGCGGTGATTCGGAATACTTGGGAATCCTTAAGCAACGCTGGATAGAAGGTCGGAAGGGGGCTTTCTCTCCTTCTTCTATAAACGGCAAATTGGAACGTTACTGTAATCTTTTCATACGTAGCGGGGCCTGGCAACGAATGACGGACTATTTCGATGGACAGGAGTCACGTCCTAAGTATGTACTTGACCTTAATCGTGAAATAACACTTGTTGAGCAGTGGTATGAAACTCGTTTTCTTGAGATGGATGCCTATTTTGGTATCTCTGATGGCATGGATGACATCAATGATGTTTATAAGCCTTATATGGATTATGCGCCCGTTTATACCCTGAGTGGCATTTGTCTTAGCGGCAAACCTGCAAAAAAGGGAATCTACATCCAAGGTAGAAAAGGATTGGTTGTTAAATAAGCGCTTTATTTCGAAATAGGCGAAGTATAGGTGGCTCCGCCTGTGCGCTCCTTCTCTATATAAGACTGTAGTTTGAAAACCTCCTGCGGATGCTGGAGAGCTACATTCTCCTGTTCAAATGGCTGCTGCATATTGTACAGCTGGGGTTCACGGGCATATCCGCTCTCCATATTGGGGCCGGAAATAATAGCCGGCCCCTGACTGGGCGGAATATACTTCCACTCCTTCGTGCGGACAGAGAGTGCATGGTTGGCAGCCTGCTCCAACACATAGGGGCGGTCTTGCCGGTCTTCCCCCAAGAGGGTGCTGAGACGGTTCTGACTGTCAATGGCACCATTTTGGGGAATACGCGCCCCTACAAGGGCACTGAGCGATGCCAACCAGTCAATCTGCGAGATAAGGGCATCCGACTCCTGTCCAGCTTGCACCTTCTTGGGCCATGAAACAATGGCAGGAACAATGGTACCACCCTCAAATGTACTGTATTTCCCCGCACGATAGGGACCTGCCGGACGATGATCGCCAAGAAGTTCAACTGCACGGTCCTGATAGCCGTCATCCACCACGGGGCCATTATCACTGCTGAGGACGATAAGGGTATTCTCTCGCAAACCCAGGCGTTCCAGTTCGCTGATAACTTGCCCTACCGTCCAATCGAATTGTGCAATGGCATCACCCCTGAAGCCCATCGGGTTCTTGCCTCTGAAACGTTCATGGGGGAAACGCGGCACATGCACGTCGTTGGTGGCCAGATACATGAAAAAAGGCTCCTGCTGATGTTTCTGAATGAAGTAGATGGCATGAGCTGCAATGCTGTCGGCAATGTTCTCGTCCTTCCAGAGTGCCTTGCCACCACCCTTCATGTATCCGATGCGGCCTATGCCGTTCACAATACTCTGATTGTGTCCGTGACTGGCCTTCAAGTTGTAAAGCAACTCTGGGTTTTCCTTGCCTGTGGGTTCACCTGGAAAGTTCTCCTCATAATTTACCAGAATGGGAGCCGAAGCATCATAGTTAGCCACATGCCCCTGCTCTATGAAAACGCAAGGTGTTCGGTCAGCTGTTGCCGCCATAATATAATGGTAGTCAAACCCTATATCTCCCGGATGCATAGGTAACTGGGCGTTCCAGTCCTGCTCTCCGTTCCTGTCGTCCAGTCCCAGATGCCATTTGCCTATGGCAGCGGTGGCGTAGCCCACATTCTTGAAAGCATCAGCAATGGTGAACTGTTCAGGCCGAATAATCATGCCCGCATTGCCACGTGCAATATCCGTGTTGGGGTGACGGAAAGCGTATTCGCCAGTAAGCAGACCGTAACGCGACGGCGTACTGGTGGCTGCTATAGCATGTACGTTGGTAAAACGGATGCCACTCTGTGCCAGTGCGTTGACATTGGGAGTCTGTACGCGAGTAGCACCAAAGCATTCCAAGTCGCCATAGCCAAGGTCATCGGCCAGGATGACAATCACATTTGGTTGTTGACGGTTATTGACAAATGAATTTCCCTTCTGAGTCTTAGCTATAGCGGGGATGATGGGCAGAAAAGCAGAAGCTAATGCACCATAGTGGAATATGTGTTCTTTCTTCATAACGTTGCAAAGATACACAGATTTTCTGATTCACAATCTTTTTTTGAGAGAAAAACAATTGGGAGCCAGATAAATCCCAGCTCCCAATGTGTTACGTTATGGATGTGAAGTTATTTAACAAGAATCTTGCGTCCATTTTGGATGTAAAGACCCTTTTGAGGTTTCTGCACCTTGCGGCCGGAGAGGTCGTAAACAGCTTCACCATTATTATGAATTATGAATTGAGAATTGTTAATTTTCTCCAAGCCATCTTCTTCATCGCTTACGTAACCGCAGAAGGTGGTGTAGTCGCCACGTTCTACCTGCCAGTTCAGGATAGGCCAGCCGTTACCGATAGTACCATTGCTGTTCCAACCTTCCCACTTGTTTGCAACATTACAAATTTCTTCCTGATTCTGTATGCCATAATAGAGGAAGTTCTGGGTGCTGTATCCCTGCTCGTCGGCAATGGCTATGGTAGCTTGGCTGCCATTGGCCTTACCGGCAGAGTAACTGTTGATGATGGTCAAGCCAGAATTGCCGGCACCAATAAAGTCACCGAGATAACCCTCGCCGCAGACATTTGCATTGGCATAGACATTGGTGATAGTGGTATTGCTCATTACAGAACCGATGAGGGCACCAGCAGTGCCTTCCGCTGCTTCAACAGTACCGCTAACATATACGCCGCTAATAGTTGTCAAGGGTGCATCCTCTGCCTCTGCATCGCCTGTACGACCTGCCAGACCGCCTACAGAAGCGGTGTTGCTACCATCAACCTTGATGTTCCAGAGACCTAAGTTCTGAACGCTACCTACGAGGGCACCGAAGAAGCCTGTTTCGTCTGTATTGTCCTCGTTGGCAGCAATAGTTACGTTTTTGATGATATGATTATTACCATCCAGGCTGACACGTTTGCCATAACCCTCAGAGAAGCTGTTGCCGAAGAAGTTAGCATTCAGTGGCCACCAGCCCTTTCCGTACATCTCGATATCATCCATCAGTTTGAAGTAGGTGGTTTGTCCGTTTACCAAACGATCGGGCATACTTTGCAGGTCGGCGGTAGTGGCAATCTGATAAGGATCTGTTTCTGTACCACGACCCTTTGTTTGCAATAGTGTAGCCTTCATGGTTACTTTGTCCATATCAAACTCGATGAGGTATTTACCGGCAGGTGAGATGCGCCATGTGCGGTCCAATCCGCGAACCAGGCTGTCAACCTTTTGTCCGCTCTCTAACATCAGGTACTGCTCGCTGCTTCCATAGCGTGCCTCCGTCCAACTGCTACGGGCTGTGGTGCTGTAATTGACCATATCCTCGGTGCTGCGGCAAGCCATGATACCAAATGAACAGAACGAGTTGGCATTGTCCAGTACCATATCCACAGTACCCACATACTTACCATTGCCCACGTGCTGCAAAGGCCAGTGCTCGTTATTCTTCCAACGGTCTGTAGTACCGCTACGATTTGTGAGTGTACCGGTTACATATACCTGATTATCCCAGTTGTATTTGTCTTGCAACTGGCAATCTACGATGCCGTTTTCCACGTCGAGCACAATATTATACGTACCATTTAGTGCCTGCAGGTCGGTTCCACCCTCCTGTACACCAAAGATGTGGTTGGCAGGAGTTACAAAGTTACGGTTGGCCTCGTTGCACTTATAGATGGTATTGATGCGACGGAAATAGAAGCCTGCACGCTGGTAGCCTTGGATGCGGCGACTGCGGTCCTGCAGCGTAACGCTTCCTACCCACTTGCCTTCAGCATTCTGGTAGAGCGGATAAAGGGTACACATGCGGCTGTAGTCCCATTCGCCATTTTCAGAGTTCTCGTCATAAAGATCGCCCTGAACGTAGATAACACCACCAAACTGAGGATCCTGCATCAGGCTGTTGATTTTCTCTGTTACTTGCTCATCTGTGAGGTCGCCTGTAACGAGGTTTGTAGAGAGTTCGTCGTAGAGAGCAATCATATACTCCTGAAGTTTGCCTTCTTCAAGTCCGTTAGCCATATCGATAGCATACTGATTAAGATCTGCTAACTGTTTGTAAAGTTCTATGCTAGGTTCTATGGCATTGAACTCGTCATTGATGAGGCTGATGAGTTCTAACTGCTTGTCGATATTGTTGCTGACACGTATTTGGCCGATGTACTTGCGGATGTTGTCAGTGTGTGACTGACTCATGTAGCGTTCCTGTTCATCGCGCTGAATCTCCAGCAAGTCGAGTCTGGTCTCATACTGTTCCATCATGTCGGCGATGGTTTGCTGACTATTTCCCTGATAGATGAGTTGGAAGTTGCCCCATACAGTGTGGTTCTTGCTGTGCCAGGGGGTAGCTTCGTTGCGAACACCCAGACGTAAGGTGCCATCGGTAACAACGGCATAGGCACTTTGCTTGTAGCGGTCGCCATTGAAAGCAAAGCTGGCTGTGTAGGTGTTGTCTGGGATATATCCAATACCATCTATGAGGATGTCCTTGCTGCCAGTTTCCTCTCCGTTGTGGGGAGCTTCTGGATCTGTGGTACTGTCGTAACGGCAGTTCACGCCATTGATGGCATTCATCTCCTCGATGGGATCGGCATAAACACTCATGATGGGCGTTGCATAGTTGTTCAGGAAGAGCTTGGCGGGAATGGCATCGGTACCATCGTACAGTCCTTCGTGTCCGGCCCCGGGACGGTGATAGGCATTGGCACGCAGTTCGTATATTCCGTTGGGAATGCCGGTAATCAGTTGAGCAACCTCGAAGGTTGAATTGTAGCCGGCAGCAACGGGGAAGACATCAGTGAAGCCTGAGTTGTCAACTATATTGCCGTTCTGGCTGTCATCCAGTTGTACAGTCCATCCTTTCCAATCGCCTTCGTTGAACTTGGGGTTAACAATGATTGAGGTAACATCCATGCCTTCCGTGGGATTTGCTGTTACGGCTTCTGCCAAAAGGGTGCGTGCAAACTGTGCCTCGGCCTGTAGTTCTTCAATACCCAGCTGACGGTTCTCCTTTATGTATAGGTAGGTTCCGTTGGGGAAGCGTTCAGAAACTCCTTCCTCTTCTGTGAGATAGGACTCCAAACGGTCTGCCTCATCACCCTGCATCTTGTCGTTGTTCTTCTCCCAGTACTCCATGATTTCCTCCACGGTGGCATAGTATGTCTGATAGGCGGGAACACAGAGCTTAATCATATCTGGTAGGCGGGCAGCCTTGTCGGCGGTAGCCAGAATCTCATCCTTATCGGTAAGGTTCTCTGCACCTTCCATAATATTCTCATATTCTTCAATAAGGCTTGCCTGACTCTCTAAACTGGAAAGTTCCTGTTCATCGTCAGCAATCTGTTGTGCAATAAGGGTATATGCTTCGGCATCGTCACCAATGTACTCCAAACGCAGGCGGTCAATGGCTGTATAGCAGTTGTTGTTCTGAACCTGATTGCTAAAGCCAATGGTAAGGGTGTCGGCAGTAACAGCTATATAGAGGTAGTTCCAGTATTTGCCTTTGCTGAAGTATTTGGCTGTACCGGCAACGGCAGAGGGTACATAGGTCTCGTCTGTGAGCTGGGCTTCGCCCTGCCCGTCGTTCAACTTGTAATCCATGGCATCTGCGGTGATATCCTTCAGACGGACGCTGGTACGCAAACCGGCAGTTTCGGCATAGACGTAAGAGTTCCGCTCCAAGTCATTGAAGTTCACAGGGTCGCCATATATGTCCTCGTTGGTAAGGGCTGCGGCACGACTGTATCCTTGAACGCGCAAACGATAAACACCAGGCTGGAGGCCGGCAATACGCTGATAGGTGTTGAATGTCTTGTTGGTATGCTCGGCAAGGCCGCTTGTCACATTGGGAGCCGTACCTTCCCAACCGAAGTTATCAACGTTGAAGTCGGGATTCTTGATGCCCTTTATAAAGCCGTCAAAATCGGGGTCTTCCTGACCGCAGACGGTACAGAAACCGTGGCTAAACTCGTGGTCGGGAATAACAGCATCCTTACTGTTGGAGTAAGTAACGGAAGAGGGATCTACGGTACCGTCGCAAAGCATCTTGCCCTTGGGATAAACGGTATCGTGACCGTTGGCAAAGGGAACTGGTGTGGCATCTGCCTCGGCACCATTGTCCAGATTCTGGAACCAAGAGATAGTGGTCTGGTCACCATTCAGTTTGTAGCAGAGCTCTCCAGACTCTATCATTTCAGAATCTTCGATGATAACTCCCTGCTCACCTTGTGTGGCATAGATGTTCTTGAAGACACCGTTACCATGTCGGACAAGCCACATGTCTGTGCGGTCGTTACCCGTTACATCGGCACAAGACCAGCAGTTTGAAATCACAGGGCTGTTACTGCCAGCCCATCCCACAAGAGCAGCGCATTCGGTAGAACCTTCTATGATACCCGTAGAGAAACAGTTTTCTATGGTAAGGCTAGTCTTGCTGCCGGAATTACCGCCAAAGATGCCGGCGGCCTGCTTGCTTGTGGCATAAACGTTACCCATGTTACCCAGATTGCGAAGGGTTACGGAACCGCTCATCTGGTTGGTTCCGCCAACTAAGGCTGCGCATTCGCCGGTGGCACTAATCGAGCAGGTTTCGTCTAACAGCAGATTCTCAATAACTGCTCCGTTACCGGGCTGCCCAATAAAACCTGTGTAGTTGCCACCACCGATGTGCAAGTTGCTGATCTTATGTCCCTGTCCGTCAAAGTGACCGGTATATCTGACACCGTTACTTCCAATAGGCATGAAAAGGTCTGAGTAGTTTTCCATATCGATGTCAGCCGTCAGGCGAACATCCCAGTTGCCATAGTTTCTTTCATTTACCATACGTGAAAGCCAGTACAACTTGGAGTCAGTATCAATGCAATGGAATCCATCTACCACCTCGGCATAGTCCAGCTGCGGTGCATCGCAATTAACACAGAAACCATCCTCAAACTCGTGGGGAGGCAGAATGGTTGTGGTGTTGCTGAAGGTAACAGTGCCTAAAGGCGTTCCGTCGCAAAGGAGTTCTCCGGCGGCATACACCTGACTTCCCTCTATAAAATAGGCAGAGGGGAAGGGGGTGGCATCGGTTCCTATCTTTTGGTACCACGAAATAACAGACTGGTCACCGTTGAGCAAGTAGCAAAGCTCTCCGCCCTCCACGGGATTGTCAGTTGTCCATTCTTCGTAGATTCCCTGGCCGATTTCCTCCATACCACTGATATCATAGCAATTAGTGAGAGCAAGAGTTCCTGGTTCATAGCGGATAAGGTTGCAGATATAGTCATATTTGTTGCCTGCATTGTCCATTCCGTTGATGATACCGGTGTTCACGCAGTTGCTCATAGAACTGCCGCCCTGGTTAATCCAGGAACAGAAGGCTGTGGCGGGAGTACCTGTAATCTCGCCAGTGTTCAGACAGTTTACAATTTTGATGGAAGGATAGCCGCTGGAGCCGGCACCGATGATACCTGCGGCAGACGCGGTACCAATAACGGTTGCCTCGTTCACGCAGTTTTCTACTGTCAGGGGTGATCCTGCATTGGTCTGCACTCCACCGATAAGACCCGCAACCTGTCCGTTACCGCTGACCTCGCAGCTCTTGTCGATAATCAGATTGCGAATAATACTACCGCCACGCACGTAACCAAAGAATCCAACGCCGTTCTGAGGCATATCCAGAATCATGTTCTTGATGCGGTGTCCCTGTCCGTCAAATATACCATTGTATTTATAGGTGGTATTGGGACCGATGGGTGTATGGGCATTTACGGTACCACCGAAATCTATATCGGCTGTAAGCTTACCGTTAATTGTAGTTTCATGTTCGTCGTTTACCATAGCTGTGAACCACTTGAGGTCAGCTACAGACGCCAGAGGCAGGAAATCGTCGGCATCTGGCGTAATATGGTCTCTTAGTAGGTTGCCGCAGACACTGCACCATCCGTCCACATCGTTGTGCTGAGGAGTGGGCGAAGTATCTTCGTTGGAGTAGATAAGTTCTCCGTCGATGACAGTTCCGTCACAACGTTTGTTACCGATTCCGTACACTTCTTTATGTGTACTGAAGGGAACGGGGTATCCATCTTCGCCCAATGTCTGATAGAAAACGGTGCTGTTTGCACCCTTGTTCAGTAGGTAGCAAAGCTCGCCAGTGGCAAGGATGGAAGAGTTGATGTAGGTTGTTCCACCGGGAGCATTGCCATTGTCGCCGTCCTGCTCGTATGCAAAACAATTGGTTGTGGCAGCCTTGTTCTGAGGATTACAGAAACAGAATGCAGAGGGCAGTTCTGTTTCCATGATGGAGATACAGTTGCGGGCATTGACAGATCCTGCCGAATTCACCCATCCGCAGAAGCCCATATTGTAGGCATCGATTCCTGTGTATTTTATGGCAGAAACGCAGTTGGTAATGTTTGTTCCACCGTTTACATAACCCATGAACGCACCATTAGATGCATTGTTGCCATAGTTTGCGTTGATGGTAGCCAGTACAACTACATTCTCGAACGTACCATAGCCGGTACCGCCCAAAACGGCAGAGTTCTTATAGGTGGCGTTGATGTAGCCATCCACGATAAGGTTCTTGACGGTTCCCTTGAACTTTACGAACATAGCTGACGCCTCGCCGGGGAAGTCGTAATTAACTGTAATGGTGTGTCCGGCTCCGTCCAGGGTTCCGGTGAAATCACTTGCGGTAGCCATCCTGAAGTTGAGGTCAGGAATATCAGCTGTAAGCTTGATATTCGTCTTTTCGTAGCCGGCAATCTTTGTCCAAGTTTGCAGGTCTGCCTTGCTGCTAATCAGATACGCACCGCTCTCGTCCTTTTGCAAATCTTGTGCAAAGACGTTTGCTCCTAGGAGCCACATGGTGGCGATCAGGAACATGGAGAGTAGTCTTGTCTTCATTGTTAATTTGTTTGAGTTAGTAAATTATTTGGTTTATGAGTTTATTTAATCACGTACTTTTTGCCGTTTAATATGTATATGCCGCGCTGTGTGGGACGGCTATTTATTTTGCGGCCAGAAAGGTCGTAGGTCTCATCAGTCTTACAGGTTTTATACGACTTATAAGTCTCGGGCAAGGGCCTGATGCCATCCGTGTAGTCGCTGTTTGTCTCCACTTCCTCTATGCGGAAATAATCGACGCGGAACTTGCCTGTGCGGTCGGTTCCTGATGCCAGTTTCCCGTCGCCTTTCCTGCAGCCGGAGCGGATGCCAAGGGTAAGGTCTTCACCCTCAGCCAAAGTAACCAGTACGCTGAGTTCCTGCATGGCGGTACTGCTGATGCCTACACCATCGGTATAAGAGGCAAAGGTGGGATACTCGCCGGGAGTGAGGTTGTTCTGGTAGGTACGGGGCGTGCTGAAATACTGTACTTGGTCATTGGCAAAGAGACGTCCCTGTCCCTCCAAGCCTTTCTCGCTCCAGAAGAGGCAGCTCACACGATAGGTGGCACCTGCCTTCAGCTTGCTGGCGGGTATGGTCTGGTAGAGGCAGAAATCCTCGGGAATGGGACGGTAGCCGTTGGCAGTAAAGGCACAGAAGTTCTGACCGTGCATGCCTTCTCCCTTGCCATAGATACCCGACGTGGTCATGGTGTAATTGCCGGTAAATGACATTTGCCACCCGTAGGGAACGGCATTCAGCACGTTTTTGCCTTCTGCCAGTATGCCTTCGTCTTTGTACTCAAAGTCGTAGTTCACAATAAGTTCTTGGGTAAGCGAATCGGGGTCAGAGGTAGGCAGGTCGGCCAGACGGCGAATGGTGAAGTGGTCAACCTTGAACCAACCCGTTTCGTCGGTCTGTGCACCTGCATTGCTGATGCAGCTGGTCCTGATGCCCACACTCAGGTCTTCGCCCTCCTGAACCTTCAGCACAACACGCATGGGATGCATAATGGTATGTGTTTCGTATCCGGCCTTATATCCTGCAAAGGTATTCACCTCGTCGGCCTTCAGAATCTGGTCGTAATCATGCTTATAGGCATAGTACTGAACGTGGTTGTTGGCGAAGAGACGGCAGGAACCGCGCTTGCCCGACTGAACCCAGAGCCAGCAACCTACCTCGTAGATGCCTGGCGTGAGCTTGCTGGCGGGTATAGTCTGAGAGAGCTCGCAGTCCTCTGGCATGGGTTTCGATTTAATCCAGCACAGGTTACTGTCATCGCCCTTGATGGATTCGTCCTTGTTGATGCCGTATGAGTTGCCGTTCAGAGTACCTTTCAGTGTCCAGCCGTAAGGAACACCTCGGCGGATGGTCCCGTCGGTATTCGTAAGCACGCTGCTACCGCTCTTGTACTGCTCGAAGTCGGGGTTCACCATCAGTTTGGGAGCCAGATTCTCCTCTTCCACAGCATCCATCTGGCGGTACATAATCTGACTGACCACTAGGGCGGGATTCATGGCGTAGATGCGCAGCTGGTAGTTCTTCTCTGTGGTGGCCTTATAGGTAAAGCGGGCCTCGGAATAACCGTACATCACATTGTCGCTCCATCTGTTTGTCTCGGCGCTGCACTTTATGCTGGCTGTTGTCAGCGAGCCTGTTCCCATACCCATTCCCACTACCAAATCGTTGCTGGTGGTGATGGGAAAGGTGGGCAGGCAGCGCACCACAATCTGGTACGAGCCTTTCTTCAAGGGCACAGTGTATTCCAGGTAGGGGCCTTTGCTGCGTGCCGTAGTGGCGGTGTATTTGGTATAGTCGATAGGCCAGACAGTCATACTGCTATCGCTAACGCCCAAATTAGGTAGAAGTTTCCAGTTTCCTCTGCTGCCGGTGTAGTCAGAGGCTGCTATGAGCGTCATGTCGTCTGGGAACATTTCACCTTTTACCTCGTTTACCTCGCCGGTTGTTGCAGCATATACGGGACCGAACTGGCTGGTAGTGCTGGCATTGGGCCTCATACTCATGATGCCGTTCCATTTGCCACCGGCAATGCTGTTATTGAAACGGTCAGTCATATCGACAATGTTGTCATAGCTGGTGCGTGATAGGGCTGCGTACTGCATACTGTTCTGGCGGTCGCCCATGCCGGCATACCAGAAGCTGAGATTGGCTCCTAAGAGCTTGATGTTCATGTCGGCAGTTGCCACGATGGGGTAGGTGAAGAGTTCAAAATAGGCATCCTGAAGGCGGGTGGGAATGCTCCCCTCCAGATTCTGCACCCTGCGGGCAAGAGCCTGATAGTCGCGTATGCGCTGCTTCATCTCTTCGTGCGTAAAGACAACCTCGCGTACCGTTTCGGGTTTGCTCTGTGCCGCCAGGCGGTAATGTTCCAGCCGGATGTCGGCCATTTCATCGGCCAGATCCTCTCCGAAGGTTTTGGCTGCCCACCAGCGGGAGAACTTCCAGGCATTCTCGGGAGTCCAGCTTCTGACGTTCCAGGCCAGTTCCATGCAGAACTCAAACTCCACTTCTGCGGGTTTTATGTCCCCCACGTTAATCATCCAGAAACGCTGCATACCGTTCTCGTATGCCTTGCATAGCTCATAGCTTATCAGCGAAGGTGAGATGGTGCTGAGCCAGATATAGGAACAGGGATTGCCCAGATACGAAAGGTGGTAGTATATGCCGTTTCCGCCACTGCGCTTCTGTTCGGTAGCAGTGGGCAGCTGGCGTATGTACGCGTAGTTGTCATCTACCCAGCAGAGGGTCACGTCTTCTGGAATCTTCAGCCCTGCATTGTACAGCGTGAGCGCCTCCTTATAGGGAATGTATATCTGCGGAACCTTGGTGGGGTCTCCGCCCAGAGAGTCGGTAATAATCTTGCGCTGGCACTCTATGATGTCCTTCAGGCCTGCCAACTGTGCCTCCTGACCCTCGTATCCAAGCAGCGCCACATCTTGCAGTCCGCGCATACCAATGTCATAGATTCCTTCGTAGTCACGTGCCTCTCCGGCCCGCTTGGCCCAGTAGTCGGCAACACCCTCCGGATTGTTGGCAAAGGTGAAGTTACTGCTGTTGTTTCCGCTCTTGAAGCGAGGCCACTCCCACAGGTTGTCACGCAGCATACTATCGCCGCTGCTCATGACGATAGCCCAGGCCTTGGCCAGACGCTTGTTCTCCTCCATTGCCCAAAAGGCCTTTGAACTGCCGTGCTTGGCAGGCCAGAGACAGTTGGCGCGCAGACGTAGCAGCAGTTCCAATACCTTATTATATGTATTGGGTCCGATGTTGTTGTAACTGGCATCTATGGTCTTCTTGGCCCAGGGCAGGAGCGCCCAGTCCTCATCGTTGATAAATAATCCGCGATATTTTACGGAAGGAGCTTCCATCTCTGTACGGTCTCCGTTTGCATAGATGGTACTCATGGGGGCTGGAGCCACATCGGCCCACCAGATATAGGGCGATACGCCTATGCGACGGCTTATCTCGAACAGTCCGTAAGCCGTTCCCCGGGGTGTACCGCCTATTATTACCAGTGCTTCCTCTATGCCCTGGGCTGGTGCCTTTACCAGTTGCAGCGTGTAGGCTTCCCATCGGCCTGTGATGCCTGTGGTGTCTATCTTGCCCGTCTCCAGCAGGTCGGCAATAAGGGCAGAAGTGCCCAGTGTGCCTGCAATGATGGGGTAATCGCCGCTCTGCAACGTATTGCGCAGCAGCAGTGTCTTGCCTGTCACTGCCTTTATATCCTGAATCACGCAGTTCGTAACGGTAGTCACCACCTCGGCATCCTGACTATCTACTACAAAGACGGCATTTCCGTTGGCTCCAACAATGGGAAAGCCGCCCATCCCTGTCTCGCTAAAGACAATGTCTGCTTTTGCCGCGGGAGTCAAGAGTAGCAAAGCGCACAGGAATGCGACTTTTTGGAGTATATAAAATGATTTGGTATTATTTTTACCCATTTTGCTTAGTATTTTGTGCAAAAATAGCAAATATTTTTATAACCCTGTGCAAAAATGTGCAAAAATGTAGCAGAAAGATGCAAAAAAAATGTTTTCTGTGCTAAAAAGCGCAAAAACAAGCTTCTGAAAAGATTTTCGTGACTGCTATTGTAATTACTAACCTTGAACTAACCCTGAGGTGCTTATTAGGTTCATCATCCTCGTTTTGTTCGCCGTATGACGAAAAACAGAATGCACATCTCCACTTCATCTCCAGTTCATCTCCAGTTCTTCTCCACTTCATCTCCATTTCTTATAATTGGAGATGTATTGGAGATGTATTGGAGGGAAACTGGGGAGAAAATGGAAGGAACATAGCGGAATAACGGAGCAGAAATAGAGCTTTAACAAACCAGAATCATTCATAACTGAAATTTTGGAAGTAAAAGAGGAAGTATAAATGAAAGTTAATTCGCTACGCTCATAGGAGTTAAAAAGGACAATAGCAATACACATGCAGAACGAACTTTTTACAAGCCTATTGCATGAAGACATACGATTTTATGCAGAACGGAATACTTATTGCAAAAAAAGTGATTTTCCTTTAAAAACTGGTGTTGTGACTCCGTTTACAAACAACAACGGAGTTTACTTGCGATATTTCTCGGCATCCTTGTCCTCCAGCATGGAAAGGTAGCTGGTATAGCGGCTTTTGGCTATACGGTGTTCTTCTATTGCCTGTAGGACGGCACATCCTGGTTCGGTGGTATGGGTGCAATTGCCAAAACGGCAGTCCTGGCCAATCTGGAATATCTCGCGGAAATAATGGGCTACCTCGGTACGTTCCATATCGAAGGTGCCGAACCCCTTTATTCCGGGGGTATCGATGACAGCCCCGGGCACAACCTCTCCCGTGATAGAGGGGAGTTCTTCCCCAGAAAAGGAATCTGTAGGGGGAAGGCTATACATCTGGGAGAAGGTGGTGGTGTGCATACCTGTATCGTGGGCAGTGCTGATTTCTGCTGTCTTGACATTGGCATCGGGAATAAGTCGGTTCAGCAGAGTGCTTTTGCCTACGCCGCTGTGCCCGCTGAGCAGGGTAGTCTTGCCTGCAAATGCCTGATGAATGGCTTCCATGCCTTCGCCTGTTGAGGCGCTGCAAGGCAGGCAGGGATAACCCAGGGAATTGTAGAGTGTGGTAAGGGCATGCAGGTAGCGGGTTTCCTCTGCCGTATAAATGTCGGTCTTGTTGAATATCAGCACAACGGGAATGCGGTAGGCCTCGGCACTGGCAAGAAAGCGGTCTATAAAAGTGGTGCTGGTCTCAGGATGCGAAACAGTGACTATGAGGGCTGCCTGATCAACGTTGGCGGCAATGATGTGACTCTGTTTGCTGAGATTGCTGGCCTTGCGTATGACATAGTTCTTGCGGTCCAGAATCTCTGTTATAAAAGACCCGTCAGTAGCAGCCCCTCCGCATTGTCCCTCCCTTGTAGGGCTGGGATTTGTGATGCGCACCTTGTCCCCAACGGCTACGGGGTTGGTGCTGCGGATACCTTTCAGGCGGAAGTTGCCTTTTACCTTACAATCAAAAAGCTGGCCGTCGTCTGTCCTGACAACGTACCAGCTTCCTGTATTCTTAATAACGATTCCAGTCAATGCTCTGGTGTTCAAAGGCCTAAACAGTCATGATTTCCTTTTCCTTGGCGGCCATCACTTCTTCAATTTGCTTGATGTACTTGTCGTGCATCTTCTGAAGCTTGGCTTCGGCATCCTTTTCTGCATCTTCGGCAAGGCCGTCCTTGATGCCTTTCTTCAGTTTCTCAAGAATGTCGCGACGGGCATTGCGCACGCTAATCTTAGCCTGTTCCTCTTCCTTGCCGCACTGCTTGACAAGCTGCTTACGACGCTCCTCTGTCAGAGGGGGAATGGAGAGGCGGATAATCTCGCCGTTGTTATCGGGCATGATGCCTACCGAACTGTCTATGATAGCTTTTTCTATAACCTTGAACATGGTCTTGTCCCAGGGCTTGATGGCAATGGTGCGGGCATCAGGGGTGTTGATGGCTGCCACATTGTTCAGGGGAACAAGACTTCCGTAACTGTCAACACGGATACCATCCAATATCTTAACGTTTGCCTTTCCTGCACGGATGCGTGCCAATGCATCATCCAGATACATTACGGCTTCTTCCATTTTTTCCTCGGCTAATGCCAAAGTTTCCTTAACATCAATCATAATAGGTCATTATTTAGTTCGTATTTAATTCACTTTGTTACATTTATGAAGCAAAAGTAGGTTAATTATTTGAAAAAAACAAGTCGCAGACAACGGAAATGTATATTTTTTCCTATATTTGTGCCGATTATTGCGTAATATGATGGAAATTGATGCCCGTATTGACGAATTGTTGCAGCATTTAGAGCCTATAACACTGGAGCAAATGTCAAGTATCCGCCTAATGAACAGGACGGACACTAAATTTGTTACCAGCAAGGAGAATCTTGCTAAGCTGCTGGAGCTGGCTCAAGGGAAATATTTTGCGCAATTCAACAACGACAGTCGGATAGCCAATTACATGACTACCTACTGGGATACGGACAATCACCGTT
Source organism: Bacteroidaceae bacterium (assembly GCA_017645305.1). GTDB lineage: Bacteria > Bacteroidota > Bacteroidia > Bacteroidales > Bacteroidaceae > Physcousia. The sequence continues at coordinate 49,239 of JAGCPD010000006.1, forward strand.
TCTTCCTGGAACATCATAACGGAAGGGCTCCCCGCCAAAAAGTGCGTGTCCGCACCTATATGGATAGCCAACTTACCTTTTTGGAGGTGAAGACAAAGAACAATCACGGTCGTACGAAGAAAAAGCGTGTGGAGGTTCCCAGTCAGGAAATTGAAATTCAGGGTGCCAACGGAGAGTTTGTCGAGGGGCTCGTGCATCAAGGACTCAGCGAGATGCATCCTACCGTGCGCAACCAGTTCCACCGCATTACGTTGGTAAATTACGGTAAGACGGAGCGCCTGACTATCGATTATGATGTACACTTCCACAACATGGAAACGGGTAACGATGCAGAAACCGGTCCGTTGGTTATCATAGAGTTGAAGCGTGACGGGAACGTGTATAGTCCTGTGCTGGATATTCTGCGCGTGCTGCGTATCAAACCGTCTGGGTTCAGCAAGTACTGTATCGGTAGCGTAATGACTAACAAAAGCCTGAAGCAGAATCTCTTTAAACCTAAGATGGTGACACTGAGCAAATTGGGAAACACCAAAATCAGTTAGAAACAATAAAAACCAACTAACAATATGGATTTCATTAATGACATTAACTATCAGCTGGGTAATCTGATTGGACTGACGCTCTTTGATCCCCAGCACTTTATTTCACTGATAATGCGCTTCGTCATCAACTTGTCGGTGGTGTGCATTATCGCACGTTGCTTCTATTTCCCCCGCAGCCAACGCCGCGACTATATGTTCATTTTTATCCTGATGTCTGCCAGTATTTTCCTGCTGGTATCCCTGATGGAGGGAGATGGCATGAATCTGGGTGCTGCAATGGGTCTGTTCGCAATCTTCGGCATTATGCGTTTCCGTACCGAGGCTGTGCCTATTCGTGAGATGACATACCTGTTCATGCTTATTGCCGTGAGTGTGGTGAACGCATTGGGAAGAGCAGAATATCATCCCAAGGCCGACTATTGGGATGGCTTTGGACTGGTAACCATCATCTTTGTCAACCTGATATTCGTTGGCATGGCTTGGCTGTTCGAGAGCAGCAAGTTGGTCAGCACCCTGTGCAGCAAGTACATCAAATACGATAATGTGGCACTAATTTCACCCGATAAGCGTGAAGAGTTGAAGGCAGATCTGGAGAAGCGTACTGGTCTGAATATCCTGCGCATCGAGGTGGGAATGATAGACTATCTGAAGGACAGTTGCCTGATACGTATTTATTACGATGAGCCAAAGGACCGAGGGAACAGCATAGAAGGTGTAATGAAAATGCCCCGATAAACAGATGAAGAAGATTCTCATGATACTGGTTTTACTGGTTCCCACTATGCTAAAGGCACAGTGGACAGACGAGTATGGCACTTGGATGTCAGTGGGTGCAAAAAAGAACCTGGGCACCAAGTGGAGCCTTGGACTGGAGGTGGAATATCGTGCTCAGGAGAATTCGAGATGGGCTTTCGGCTTGGATGCAGGGTATAAACTGAACAAGTTCCTCAAGTTCGGTGCAGGCTACACCTTATTATATAATAGAAAGAAGGCAAAGCAGAGTGGCGACCCTGCTGTTGACGATGAATATAAGGTGACACCTGCATATACCTATCCCCGCCACAGATTCATTGTGGAGGCAACGGCAGATAAAAGGTTCTGGAAGTGGCTGCGCATATCGTTACGCGAACGCTACCAGCTTACGTACCGGCCGGAAAATGACCACGAGAAGATTACTTATGTCAAGCAGCCTGTTTTTGACGATGATTGGAATTACTTGGGTGATATCTGGGAGTCTGAAACAGAAGTTAAGACCAAATTAGCCAGCACAACGCAAGTACTTCGTAGCCGTTTGAAACTGGAGGTCGATAAGAAGCTCTGGAAGTTCTCCCCCTTTATCTCTGCTGAGGCATGCAACAGCGTATCTGTAGGTGACCATATGTGCATAGATAAGGTAAGGACTGCCATAGGAACCAGTTACAAGATAAACAAAAAACACGAGGTCTCGCTAGGCTACATACTCACATTCGTATTTAATGACGATGATGAGCTGAACGACAAGGTAGAATTCGACAATCGGATTCATGCGGTAAGCGTGGGTTATAATTATAAATTCTGATAACATAAAAAGGATAAAGATTATGAATAAGAAGCATTTTTTTGTAGCCATTCTTATGATGGCAAGCATCGCAATGTGGGCAGATAAGTACAACTATCTGACGGTATCATCATCCAGCGAGGAATCCATTTCGTTGCCCACCATCCAGAAGATAACTTTTGCCGACGGCAACTGCATAGTTACCACAACCGGAGGCAATTATACTTATCCCCTGAGCGAGATAAAGAAAATGTATTTCTCTGTAGAGGATCCGGATGCGATCGAGGCACTGCCCAGTGAGGCGGAGAACCTGCAGTACAAGAACGGGAATCTGAAAGTTGATGGCGATGGTATGCTGCGTATTTACAGTGCAAACGGAGCCTTGGTGCAGATGGCTAGTGTGAAGAAGGGAGCCAACATTAACCTGAGCAACCTGAAGTCGGGGCTGTACATTGTAAATATGGGTAATAAGACCATAAAGCTGACAAAGTAAGTTATAAGACAATCAAGGTGAAAAGGTTATTATCACTAATTGTGCTTCTGGGTGTTTGCCATATTGCATCGGCTCAGGAGTTTATGCGTATCTGGCAGGATGGCAGCAACACGAAAGTGGCATTGTCAGATGTCACCTATGCTGCTGGTGGAGCATCCTTCACAGTGAATGGAAAGACGTACCAGACCAGTCAGATAGACAGTATTACAATGGTGCACATTGTTACTGTAACATGGGACGGTGCTCAGGCTACTGTTGAGAAGGGAAATGTTATAGGTGTGGACTGTTCTGTTCAAGGCGGTGATGTGGTAATTACCAGCACCAATACCCATAACGAATTGGAAATGGTGCTGCAAGGTGCCAGCACCAACGGCTCCCTGACCTATACGGGAAGTTACAAGTGTAAGTTCTACCTTAACGGCTTGAATCTTACTTCCCAAAAGGGTGCAGCTCTGGATATCCAGTGTGGCAAGCGTGTGGATTTGATACTAAACAGTGGCACCGAGAATATTCTTGCTGATGCGCCAAACGGTCTCCAGAAGGCTGCTCTCTATTGCAAAGGACACCTTGAGATTGAAGGCAGCGGTAGTCTTACCGTAACAGGTAATGCCAAACATGGCATCTGCACAAAGGAATACCTGCAGCTAAAGAAAAGCACCGGCAGTGTTACTGTAAACGGTGCTGTAAGTGACGGTATTCATGCCGGCCAGTATTTCCTTATGAGTGGTGGTACGGTAACAGTAAGCGGTCAACAAGGCGATGGCATACAGACGGAGATTCTGACGCTTGATGACGATATAACACCCAATCCTGACAAGGAGTTCAACGGACAGATTTTTATAAACGGAGGAACCATTGATGTTACAGTTGCGGGTGGTGACAAAAAGGGAATCAAATCGGCTGACAAGATGACCGTCACCGGTGGAACCTTCACCATCATGGCTTCTGGTGCAGGCAGCAAGGGCATCTCGGTAGGTAAACATCTGCTTATCAACGAGGATAGTGGCACCATGCTTATGCAAATTAAAGCAACGGGCGGTTTATATGAAGACGATGTAACAGAAGAAGAAACCCGCTGCATGGGTATCAAGGTTGTCAAGAATATGGCCATAACAGCAGGAACCATACAGGTTGCCAATACAGGAACAAAGTCACGTGGCATCAAAGTGGACGGGCTATATTATAAGGGACCTGATGCTACTGTACAAGGCAACTTGAAGGTTGAAGATGCAAATATTGTCAATACCATGCCGCCAATGGACTAATATCAAATTATGTTTAACCAATAATAATTAAAGCAATGAAAAAGTTATTTTTTATGGTAATGGCAGTTGCTGCCATTTCGTTCGCATCATGCTGCGGCAACAAGACTGACAAGGCTGAGGCTTGCGGCTGTGATTCTTGTGTATGTAATCCGTGTGAGTGTGGTCAGTGCAAGTGCGACCCCTGTGAATGTGATCCTTGTGAGTGCGGCAAGAAGGCTTGCGAGAAGGAGTGTGACAAGGCTTGCCAGAAAGAATGCGACAAAGCATGTGAAAAGGAATGTGACAAGGCTTGTGAGGCTGCTACCGAAGAAACCAAGAACCTGGAGCAAACAGTAAAGGATGCTGCCAACGAGGCTGTAGAGGCAGGTAAAGCAGAGGCTGGCAAGGCTATTGATAAGGGTGCCGAGGCTGCCAAGAAGGAATTAGGTCTGTAATCTCTGTTTCCATTTTTATAACCAAGAGGACATGTCTGTTGTTTGACATGCCCTCTTTTCTTTGCATATCAGTTGTGAACAAGGGTGCCTATGTCATCACCATCCAGTACTTTTTTCAGGTTACCAAGGATGTCCATATTGAAGACGTATATGGGCAAGTTGTTCTGCATACACATAGCGGTAGCAGTGATGTCCATTACCTTAAGACCACGGGCAATGACATCGGTATAGGTAATGTCATGGAACTTGGTAGCTGTGGGATCCTTTTCCGGGTCAGCAGTATAAATGCCATCTACACGGGTACCCTTAAGCATTACATCGGCTTCTATCTCTATACCTCGCAGAGAGGAACCAGTGTCTGTGGTAAAATAGGGACTTCCTGTTCCTGCACTCATAATGACGACTTCGCCGTTCTCCATTGCCTCGATGGCCTTCCATTTGTTGTAGAATTCGCCAATAGGTTCCATGCGGATAGCGGTAAGTACGCGGTTCTTCTGGCCTATAGCACCAAGGGCGCTGCTCAGTGCCAGTGAGTTGATAACGGTAGCACACATGCCCATTTGGTCACCTTTTACACGGTCGAACCCCTTTCCTGCTCCCGTAAGACCTCGGAATATGTTGCCGCCACCTATTACAATACCAATCTGAACGCCCATCTCTGCGGCTTCCTTTATTTGCCGGGCATACTCGTTAAGACGCTTTATGTCAATGCCGTACCCTTGATTGCCCATCAGACTCTCGCCTGACAACTTTAGTAGAATTCTTTTAAATCTTGCCATATCTATTTTGATGTTTAGTGTTTAATGTTCAATGATAAAACTCACCTCCTTAAAGGCATAACGCCTTAGTTCTTGGTTTTCGCATTCCAAAACGAGATGACCGGATGGCTCCACATCGCTGATGCGTGCCTGGAATGTTCCATTTTCATCGGCATATGTGTGAAAGGTGTCTTTGCGGTAGAGATGCTGCATGTAGAGGTCATGGAGTTCTAATAACGGTTCGTTATTCATTATCCCGTAGTAATGCGTAAACTGTTGCATGATTTTGTCCAGTACCTGACTGCGTTCTTCCTCCCTGCCTATAATCTGTGCCAGAGAGGCGGGATTGGGCGCATCGCTACAGAAGACGGTTTGATTGATATTAATCCCAACGCCTATGATAGACCGACGTACAAATTTCCCCTGCAAATCGTTCTCTATGAGCATTCCGACAACTTTTTTGTCGCCAAAGTAAATATCGTTAGGCCATTTTATCTGAAAACCTTTTGTATAGCTGTTGAGTACATCGCAGATGGACAAGGCAGTAACCTCGGAAAGGGTAAAGACTTGGTTGGCGGGCAGATGAAGAGGAAATGCTATGATACTGAAGAGCAGGTTCTTTCCGTGTTCCGACTCCCACAAATTAGTGCCCGCACCACGACCTGCCTCCTGATATTCAGCTGTCACCAAAGTAAGTTCCTTGCCCTCTCTGTCAGAAAGCGTTTTGGCGTATTCGTTAGTAGAATTTATTACGTCTAAAGATATTCTCTTCATAATTACCTGTACCAAACGGGCGAACGAAAGGCATCCACAATGTGATTTATAACATCTCCTGTTTTAAGAATGGATATAATATCGAAACGGACGGGAAGATCTATGCGATTGTAACGGATATAGGCATCGGCAGCTAAAACGGTGTTTCTGATTTTTGCCGCTGTAACGAACTCCTCAGGATTCCCATACTTGTTACTCTTGCGCGTCTTGACTTCTACGACTATAAGTGTTTCGTCTTTCTCTGCCACGATGTCAAGTTCCTTATGACCGCTTTTCCAATTACGGTCCAAGATGGTATAGCCTTCACCGATAAGGTAGTTTGCAGCCTTGTCTTCACCTTCTATGCCAAATTCGTTGTGCGCAGCCATTTTACATTTCTTTTGATATGCAAAATTAAAGAAAAATTGTAATTTTGCATCCAAATGCTTAGAAAAACTTTATGGCAGACGATAATTTCTATATGAAACAGGCACTTCAGGAAGCCAAGTGTGCCTTTCAGGAAGATGAGATACCAGTGGGGGCCGTTGTTGTGTGTGGCGACCGCATCATAGCTCGTGCCCATAATCTTACAGAGCGACTTTCCGATGTTACAGCTCATGCTGAAATGCAAGTTATTACGGCAGCCTCTGAGTATCTGGGGGGGAAGTATCTGTCCGATTGTACATTGTATGTTACTGTTGAGCCTTGTGTTATGTGTGCCGGGGCCTTAGGCTGGTCGCAAATCGGCAAGGTGGTATATGGAGCCGGTGATGAGAAGCGTGGCTTCCGTCGTTTTGCTCCACAGGCTTTGCATCCAAGAACACAGCTTGTTTCAGGCATAATGGAGGAGGAATGTGCTGCATTGATGAAGGAGTTCTTTCAGAGGAAGAGGGGATAGCGTTGGGGGTAAGCGTTTAGAGTTTAAACGATAACTGCTCTACTATTAATAAATAATGTGAAATCGTTTGACGGAATACGGAAAATGTATAACTTTGTAATCCATATTAGAAAATAATCACAATTAAAAACATATAACTATGGCAACTTCAATTAAAGATTTGGATCCCCAGATTATCTGGAAGAATTTTTATTTGCTTACACAAGTACCACGTCCCAGCGGGCATCTGCAGAAGATTCAGCAGTTCTTGCTGGATTGGGCAAAGGAGCACGGTATAGAGGCTTTCAAGGATGGTGCAGAAAACATCGTAATGCGTAAACCCGCCACCCCTGGTAGGGAAGGACGCAAGACGGCTGTCCTGCAGGCACACATGGATATGGTTCCCCAAAAGACAGACGAGAGTACGCATAACTTTGAGACCGATCCAATAGAAACCTATATTGACGGTGAATGGGTAAAAGCCAAGGGTACCACATTGGGTTCTGATGATGGTATGGGTGTGGCAGCCATCATGGCTGTGATGGAGAGTACCGACCTGCAACATGGACCTCTTGAAGCACTGATTACTGCTGACGAGGAGAGTACCATGTACGGCGTTAATCATTTGGCTGCCGACACGTTGAAGGGTGATATTCTTCTCAATATCGACAATGAAACGATGGGCGAGTTTGTAATTGGTTCTGCAGGTGGTGTAAACATCTCTGCTACCATGCAGTACAAGGAGGTAATCCCAGAGGAAGGCGATATTGCTGTTAAGGTTATGCTTAAGGGTCTGCGTGGCGGTCATAGTGGTTTGGAAATCAATCAGGGGCGTGCCAATGCCAATAAACTGATGGCGCGTTTTGTCCGTCAGGCCATTGCCGATGATGAGGCTCGTCTCTGTTCTTGGAATGGTGGTAACATGCGTAATGCTATTCCTCGTACTGCTACTGTTGTGCTGAGTATTCCTAAGGAGAATCTGGACGACTTGAAAGATTTGACTCAGTATTGCGAGCAGACTTTCCAAAATGAGTTTCGAGGCGTGGAAGAGGGAATTTCCATGACGGTTGAGGTCGCAGAGATGCCTGCCGGTCAGGTTCCCATGGAAATTCAGGACAATCTGGTAGATGCCATTATGGCCTGTCATGACGGTGTTCTGCGTAACATTCCCAGCATTCCTTCGGTGGTGGAGACGAGCAGCAACCTAGGTATCATTAACATAGGTGCAGGAGAAGCTAATATCCTTATTTTAGCTCGTTCCAGCAATGATACCATGATGGAGTATATTCAGGAGATGCAGGAGTGTTGTTTCTCAATGGCAGGTATGAAGGTAGAATACGGAGGTCAGTATGGTGCTTGGCAGCCCAACTTTGACAGTCCCATCGTTGCCACTATGGTGAAGGTGTATAAAGAAATCTTCAACGAGAATGCAGATGTGCAGGTATGTCATGCAGGGCTAGAATGCAGCATCATTGGCGGTGTTTATCCCAAGATGGATTTAGTAAGCTTTGGTCCCACATTGCGTAGCCCCCATACACCTGATGAGCGTTGCAATATTCCCAGTGTCGCTAAGTTCTGGGAGTTCTTAAAAGCTTTGCTAAAAGCTATATAATCAGAGAGATTAGTTTCTTTATAGGTCTTATAAGTTTTATTGGCCCTATAGGGCTTATGAAAAAAAGAAAGATATGAAAGTAATCAGCACAATAAAGGCTCCTGCAGCCATCGGTCCTTATAGTCAGGCTATAGAAGCAAATGGTTTTGTGTTTGCAAGTGGTCAGATTCCTATTGACCCAGCAACTGGCCAGTTTGTAGAAGGTGGTATTATAGAGCAGACACGTCAGTCGTTGACCAATGTACAGAACATCCTTAAGGGGGCCGGCATTGATCTCTCTCACGTAATAAAAACAACAGTATATCTGAGTGATATTGCTAATTTTGGTTCAATGAACGAGGTGTATGCCCAGTTCTTTACGGAACCTTTTCCTGCACGTAGCGCAGTAGCTGTAAAGGACTTGCCTAAGGGCGCTTTGGTAGAAATAGAAGTAATAGCAGTTAAGTAATTTATTAACGATACAAATATTCGAAATGAAAACAACTAAATTCTTTTCTTTTATATTGATGGCGGCAGTCTGTGTTTCAGGTTTTGCCCAGAAAGTTATAACAGCTCAAAGTCCTGATGGACAGACAAGTGTAAACGTTACGCTTTCAGACCGTATCTACTATGATGTGGTAAGTCATAATGAGACGTTGCTGAAGCAGAGCGTGATAGGTATGCAGCTCTTTGACAAGACGTTAGGAGCTAATCCTGTATTGAAGAAAAAAAGCGTTCGTGCCGTTAAGGAGACTGTTAAACCAATTCTTCCATTGAAGTACAGCGAGGTTGAGAACAATTACACATTGCTTACTTTGGACATGAAGGGCGGCTATGCAGTAGATTTCCGCCTTTATAACGATGGTGTGGCTTTCCGTATAAGAACTTCTCTCCCAGGCGAGATAGAAGTCGTGCAGGAGAACACCGTATTCCAGTTGGCGGACAACTGTGACTTGGTACTACAGCAGCCTGGCGGTTTCAAGACCAGTTGTGAGGAGAGCTACTCTTTTGTGAAGAGCAACGAGTGGAAGAAGGACGATAGAATGTCGGAACTTCCTGTACTCATCATGGGCAAGAACCAGAAGATATTGCTTAGCGAATTCGACCTCGTCAGCTATCCCGGACTTTTCCTGAAGGGTAATGCTGACAACAGTCTTTATGCTGTTCAGCCCAAGTGTCCTATTGAGTATGAGGATCAGGGCGACCGCAGCCACCGTATCCTGAAGGAAGCTGATTATATTGCCAAGACCAACGGTACACGTACCTTCCCTTGGCGTTATATGCTGATTACCCAGGAGGATGCTCGTCTGGCCGAGAATACTATGCCTGTGCGTTTGGCTCAGAAGTGTCAGATTGAGGATACCAGTTGGATTAAGCCTGGACAGACTTGCTGGGATTGGTTGAACGGTATTCCTTACGGACCAGATGTAACTTTCGAGGGCGGTATCAATCTGGAAACCTATAAGTATTTTGTGGATTTTGCTTCTCGCAACGGTGTACCTTATATAATTATGGACGAGGGTTGGGCATTGGATACTCGCGACCCCTATCGTACCAATCCCAAGGTTAATCTGCCTGAGTTGATTCGTTATGCTAAGTCAAAGAATGTAGGTATTTGGGTTTGGTTGCCTTGGTTGACCGTAGAGCACCACATGGACCTCTTCAAGACGTTCGAGGAATGGGGTATTGTAGGAACCAAAATTGACTTTATGGATCGTCAAGATCAGTGGATGGTTGACTTCTACGACCGTGTTGCCAAGGAATCAGCAAAGCATCATATTATGGTTGATTTCCACGGAGCCTTCCATCCCAGCGGTTTGGAATACCGTTATCCCAACATTCTTACCTATGAGGGCGTTCGCGGAATGGAATACAATGGCAACTGTTTACCTAAGAACAGCATTTGGTTCCCCTTCTTGCGTAATGCCGTAGGACCTATGGACTACACTCCTGGTTCAATGCTTTGTTCTCAGCCAGAGCGTCATTGTGGTGACCGTCCTATTTGCCCAGGCGTAGGAACCAAAGCATACCACATGGCAGTCTTTGTTCTTTTCGAGACCAATCTGCAGATGTTGATGGATAATCCCTGCCGTTACGACAAGTGGCCCGACTGCCGTGACTTCATAACCGGTGTTCCTGTGAACTGGGATGAAACTCGCGTATTGGCGGCTGAGGCTGGTCAGTATATTGTTACTGCTAAGCGCAAGGGTCAGAAGTGGTTCATTGGTGGTATTACCAATGACAAACAGCGTGAAGTGGATGTTACCCTCAGCGTTCTTCCCGAGGGAAAGAATATGCAGATGACCTCTTTTGTTGATGGTGTGAACGCCAACCGTATGGCTATGGATTACCGTAAAGAGAAATCTACGGTGAATAAGAACACCAATCTGCATATTAAGATGGCTCGTAATGGTGGCTTCGCTGCGGTGATAGAATAAAATATCTATAATCCATATAATATGCATCGTTTCCTGTTTATTCTATTCTTGTTGCCCGTAATGGCTTGGGCGGGCAAAGATACGCCAGCCAAAAGGCTGGTGTCTCTGCTTGCTGAGTGCAAGGAGCGTGAAGAACTGGTTCCTGACTCTTTCTTCTTTGATGTACTGCTGTTAAAGCAAGAAATTAAGGAGCAGAAAGATTCTGCATCAAAAGCAATCTACAGTGCCACTCTTGCCCACCTGCTAATGCAGAACCAACATTTGTCACAGAAATGGAGTAGGGAAACGAAAAGTCATCCTGACAGTGTAAGAGAATGGAGCCGTGAAGAATACATCCAGCATGCTTCCGACCTTTACCGCTATACACTTCGGGATTTGGAACTTCTTCATCGCGTACCCACCAAGGAGTGGATTCCTCTTGTTAACAGGGGAGGTGACGAGAAAGTGTATGGCAGCAGTATGCTTGCTGTAGTTTGGCAGGCTATGTATAGCGATATCTATTATGAGAATCGAAAGACCAATGGCCTACCCCTATTTGGAACGCTTATCCAATTCTATAAGGAGCGGGGACTCAGGGAGGCTGCTTTTCGTTTGTGTATGGATTCGCTTTTTGAATCTAGCATGGCAAGCAAGAAGAAATATCTGTTGCAACTCAAGGAGGAGTATAAGGATTTGAAGTCGTGTGAAAGAGTGTATCAGGAATTGGCGAGATTCAAGAATCAGCCTGAAGAACAACGTCAGGTTATAGAAGAAGGATTACGCCTGTATCCGAATTCAGCTTTACTTAAGAATTGGATTTTAAATCAGGAAGCTCCCTATCTGCAATGCAGGATGGAAACTTACCTGTATCCTAATTCCGAGGAAGATGTATTTATTCAAGCCAAGAACCTACAGAATATAACCCTTACCACATACCGGTTGCCTGATGATTTCAAGCCAAGCGATACGGAAGATCTGCTGAATCAGGTTCTTCGGGTAGGCAAGCAATCAGGGAAAAGCGTTTATACCTTAGCACCTCATCCTGCATACGAGCAATGGACAGATACCTTACGTATGCAAACATCGTCCGTAGGCAAATATGCTGTGGTGATGCAGGGTAATACGAAGGCCAGACTGGATAAGAAACAAGAACCGCAGGTTCATCTTTTCTATGTATCCAGGTTGCGTGCTTTTTCTTATATGATGCCGGCAAACAGAACGCGGCTTGTTGTGGTGGATGGTCAGAGCGGAAAGCCCGAGGTGGGTGTTACCGTAAAGGTGATGCAAACGAGCAATAAAGGAAAAAAAACATACGCGGAGTATATAACCGACGAGCGAGGTATTGTGGAGTTCGCTACTAATTTCGACCAGAAGATAAAATTGAGTAAAGGTGAGGATTGCATGCTTCCTGAGGTAAACGGGTCGTCCAGTTTCATGGTCCAAAACTATTCCACAACTACTAAGGAAAATAACATTAGCATTTACTCCGACCGTAGTGTCTATCGTCCTGGTCAAACTGTTTACATTGGTGCTGTTGCTTATTTTAGGGAGGGACTGAAAGCAAACGTAAATTCTGGCAAAGATTACAAACTTATTCTTACTGATACTAAGGGTAATACGATAGCAGAGCACTTGCTGAAGACAAATGAGTTTGGTGTTATCAGTGATTCAGTCAGTTTGCCCAAAGACGCTGCTCCTGGCAGTTATACGATAAGGATTGACAATAAGCGTTACAGTTTCCGTGTTGAGGAATATCGTCGTCCTGTCTTTTATGCTGAGATAGATCCGGCTCCTGATGCTTCTCCTTCTGCTGACACTATTCGTATGACGGGACGGGCGATGACGTATAGCGGAGTTCCTGTTGCAAATGCCAGAATAAAGGGGTCTCTCAGGTATCATTCTGGATTCCTATATGGGAGGAGCCTTATTGAGGCGGTGTTTATAGATTCTATTTATACGGATGCTGAGGGAAGGTTCACGATCCCGGTTTCTCTGTCACCTGTAAAAAAGAATAATCTTAAAAATGCTAACATCGTCTTGAAGATTGATGTGTTGAATAAACAAGGAGAAACTGAGCAGGCTCAGAGTAATATTCGTTTTTCTACGAAGGCCTATGTGTTGGAAAGCGGAATATCTGAGCGCCAGAACAGAGATATGCTGAAACCTTGGAGCTTTGGGCTCTATGCTAGCACGGGTGCACGGGTAAATGGTGATATTGTGTGCAGAATTATGGAGGGTAAGGATACTGAGAAAGCCCGCTTTCTAATTCCAGCCAATAAGCCTTCGATACCTGCAGAACTGAAAACTCTTCCCTCTGGAACTTATAAGGTTTTGGCTGAGTATGTAAATGGCAGTGATACTGCCCGCTGTGAACAACCCTTGGAGCTGTTCTCTCTTTCCGATACCCATTTGGTGGGAGAAAAAGACTTGAGCATCTATACGCCTTGTGATACCTTTGCTATAGACCGGCCAGCCAAAGTGCAGATAGGAACTTCTTTGAAGCAAGCTTGGATATATTGTACCATGATGCATCACAATAATGTTTTCCTTGACACGCTGATTTGTGTTCGTGATACGGCCTTCGTTTGGGAGGTACCTTATAAAGAAGAGTTTGGTGATGGGGTAAGCGTGAAAGTTGCTCTGTACCATCATGGTTTTAAAAGAGAAGAGGTGAACTTGTACCATGCTTTACCTGACAAGACTCTTAGGGCGCATTGGGAGACCTTCCGCGACCGCCTCCGTCCTGGGCAGCAGGAAGAATGGCGCCTGTCTCTTCGCCGCCCTGACGGCACACCTGCTGATGCCAATGTACTGCTCAGTATGTATGATGCCTCGCTGGATGCCATTCATAAACACTTTATGAATTTTAGGATGCAGTATCAGCACCAGATTCCTAATCTATTTACAAGGGGAGTCGTGGTTCCAACTTCTCAGCGGTATTATTTCCATTTCCCTGTTCAGATGCTAAAGGTTAAGGATTGGCAGTTTAGTCAGTATAATCCTGAATATATCTACGATGTGTTATCTTTGCAGGATTTTTCTCTTTCTATAGTCCCTACATCTGCAGGTCTTAAAGGTGGTCGAACAATGCGACTAAGAGGAACCGAAGAATTCTCGGAAAACAGAGAGTTTGCATCAGCGGTCCAGCAGTCGTCCAGAGCTAAGGCTGTCAATGCCGTTGCTGCCCAAGTGTTTAATTCGGTAGATGCAGATGTAGCATTACAGGGACAGATAGCAGGCTTGGACATTGAAAGTCCCGAACTGCCGGGGAGCATTATCCGAGGTGCTAAAGATGGTGCCTTCTCTGAACTGGCTTTCTTCTGTCCTACGCTTCGCACAGATGCCAATGGTGAGGTTAGGATTAGTTTCACCTTGCCCGAGAGCCTTACCAGTTGGCACCTTTTGGGTTTTGCCCACGATAAAGATTTATATTCCACTCAGATAGATGAGACCATTGTAGTCCAGAAAGAACTGATGGCTGAGTTGTACTTGCCCCGTTTCCTGCGTAGCGGTGATGAGGCATCCTTTACTGCCAGCATTCGCAATGTCTCTGAACGTTTGCAGCAAGGAAAAGCTTCTTGCGTAATTATGGATGCTGCAACAGAGAAAGTGCTTACCAGTTTCCCTGTCCAGTTCCGCTTGGAGGCAAGTAGAGATACAGTTTATACTTTCCCTGTTGGTTCTTTGGAAAATTATACGGCTCTTTTGGTTAAGTGGATGGCAGAAGGATCGGATTATTCTGACGGTGAACAGCGACAGCTTCCTGTCCTCTCTGATTTAGAGACCGTTACAGAGACTCGTGCCTTCTCTATTAATAAAAAAGGTACTATGCCATTTAATTTGGAGAGTCTCTTTGCCCACAACCATCCCAGCGCCACCAACCGAAATATGGTGGTTGAATATACAGCCCGTCCTGCATGGATGGCACTAAAGGCTTTGCCCTCATTGTTTACCCCTCATTGCAAGTGTGTTCTTTGCACATCTTCTGCTTACTATGCTACCACTATGGCGCAACATATTTTGCGTCAGGTGCCTGATGCCGATGCATTGGTAGATTCTCTATATTATAGCGATATGCTTTCTTTGGATTATCGCATGTCTTTGCTTTCAAGCCTGTCCGCTCTTCAACTTTATGATGGTTCCTTCACGTGGTTCCCGGGTATGAAAGGAAATGCATATCTCACACGCGAGGTTGCCTACCAGTTGGTGCGTCTCCATCATATTGGCGTTGCCACTGATGTGGCCTCTGTAGTAGCCGAACGTATGCTTCAGAAAGCGGTGGATTATCTGGCTAAAGAAACGCACAAGCAAGTTCAATGGATGCAGAAAGAGAAAGATTCACAAGTGGGTCTTTCCACACTTCGCTATCTTTATATTCTCAGTCTTTCTGATATTAAGCTATCTGAGGAATATCAGGAGGACGAGAAGTTCCTTGTTGACCGCCTGCTTCATTCTCCTGCCGACAAAAAGGTAAGCATTGAAGAGGCCGCTCTTGCCTCCATGGTGCTGAAACATAATGGGCAGGAAAAGCAAGCCGAAAGTTATTTGGAGGGTTTGAGCAAAAAGCTCACTCACCCCGATGGCTATTATATTTCCTATCCCAGTGGTAGTTTTACCAGCATTAACCGTAAGGTGCAGACCCACGTTCAGGTAATGGAAGCTTATCGGGAGGTGAAACCTTCTGAGGAGCAGTTGTTGAATGGTATGACCGAGTGGCTCTTGCAGCAGAAACGTACCCAGCAGTGGGAAGAGCCTGTAAAAACCGTTAATGCTGTTTATGCTTTGCTGCAGGATGACACACAACCGCTTGCCAATGGAAATAGTGATGTACTGAAGTTGCGTGACGGACAGAAGACGCACACCTTTGTAACGCCTCATACTTCAATGGGTTATTTGCGTGACAGTCTTACTGTATCAGCTCCAAAGGAAATAAGGGTTGAGAAGCACGGGCAAGGCGTTTCTTGGGGTGCTGTTTATGCAACCTACCAGATGCCCTTGGATAGCGTAAGGGCCAGTTGGCAAGGATTCCATATCCGCAGGGATGTTTCTTCTCTGCAGCCAAAGGTGGGCGACCGACTGCACGTACGCTATACTATTACTGCCGATCGCGACTATGAGTTTGTACAGTTGACGGCTCCTCGCTCAGCCGCAGCAGAACCCGATGCTAGCCTGTCTGGTTACCGCTATCAGAATGGATTGGGGTACTACCGGATGATTCGCGATGACCGAACGGAATATTATTTTGACAGAATGCCAAAAGGCACCTATGTAATAGAGGAAGACTGGCTGATTTCCCGCACTGGTAATTATCAAACGGGTATAACCGTTATTAAGTGTCTTTACGCACCGGAATTCCAGTCGTTTACTACGTCAGATAGGTTAGTCTCCCAGTAAAATTATATATTTTTAACAAGAAAGTTTCCTTTTTTTTGGAAGAAAGGTGGAAAAGTGCTACATTTGCAATTAATTTGTTAATTTAAATTAGTCTTGAACGATAAAAATACAATGAAAAAAGTCACATTCTTCGTTTTGGCTGTAGTTTCTTTATTTATGGCCAGTTGTTCTGAGCAGATAGATACCTCAGCTAAATATGTTTTCAAGGAGGAGATTATTTCTGGCTATCTGCAGAAGCATGAGCAGTATAGTCAATATTGCGAATTACTAAATCAGGTACATGCTAGTTCTATTTCCAACACCACAGTATTCCAATTGCTGTCAGCGCGTGGTAACTATACGGTTTTTGCACCTACCAACGATGCCATTCAGCTTTATCTGGATTCACTGGTGAGAAAGGGACTAATTGCTGAGGCTTCGTGGGATGCTTTTGAAGACAGCACAAAGTTAGACTCTATCCGTAAGGTTATTGTCTATAATAGTATTATTGATGGTGGCGATGACAACGGGTACTTTGAAATAAACAACCTCCCAATGGCGGCAACTGGTTCTGTTGCGGAAATTGAGGTTCCCAACATGAACGACAGGAAACTGAATGTCCTCCGTACAGAAGACCCCGACAGCATTCTTATTAACGATTGTATGATAGACCGGTTAAACCGCGATATCTTAGCAATCAATGGTGTCATACATTCTATGCACAATGTTGTGGCTCCCAGCGGAGACTCTATGGCCTCGTTGCTGAAAAATATGATAGATTCCAATAAAGGTAATTATGCGGTAATGGCAAAACTGATTCAGGCTTGCGGCTTGATTGATACACTCGACAAAATAAAAGATGATGTCTATGAGTACAACTATCAGACAGAGAAAATACCCCACTATTTGCACGACAGCGCAGAAGGCGAGAAGGATTTCTGGACTCCAGAACACCGCTATTTTGGCTTTACCCTCTTTGCTGAAACAGACGAATTCTGGACTCACCAGTTAGGGAAGGATGTTTCGGAAATCACAGTAGAGGACATCTATAACTATATAGACGAATTGGGTATTTACCCGGATGCTAAACGTGATAGGGATTACGAAAACGAAGAAAATCTGCTTAATCAGTTTGTTACCTATCACATGTTGCCCATGCGTTTGGGAACAGACCGTTTGGTAAACCATGTGAATGAGAAAGACTATAACCCAAGCACTAAGGCACCCACCGTTGCTATTTTTGAATTTTACACCACCATGGGTAAGCGCCGTTTGTTGAAGGTCTTCGAGAGTAAGGAAAGTGAGGGTGTTTATTTGAACCGTTTCCCCAATCTTAACAATGGTCGTCATGGTGACTATCATGAGAATTCCTGTGACCCACACAATATTGGCATTAAGATTGGCGAGCCAAATCTTCAGGGAGAGAATGACGTGCGCAATGGTATCATCTATCCTATTGAGGAACTTCTCTATTACAGTGATAATACACGTAACCAGATGATGCGCAGTCGTATCCGCTGGAATGTCACTGCCATGTGGCCTGAGTTTATGAACAATGATATCCGCATTTCCACGTTGACAGACGAAAAGCATAAGAATGTTTATATCCCAACCGACAAAGAAATTGGTTATCAGTATCTTAATGACGTAATTATTGAACCGGACACGAGGTTCTTCTATTGGACGGGACGTGGACAAGGTTGGGCTAATATGCAGGGCGATGAGATGTCTATTCGTGGTCTTTACGAGGTTACCATGCGACTGCCGCCTGTTCCTGTGCGTGGTACATACGAGTTGCGCTTTGGCCAACAGTGTGGTGGTAATATGCGTGGTATGGCTCAGTTCTATTGGGGAAGTGACCTTGACAAGCTGGCAGCCATGGGTATCCCTATGGACCTTCGTCAGGGTGCTTATAGTCTGCACACGAAAAGTGGTGATGTTGCCAGCGATATCGGCTATCAGCCGGATGATCCCAGAGATGATGACTTTAACGCCACAGTTGACAAGCAGATGCGTAACAACGACTTTATGAAGGGGTGTATGCAATACAGAGCAGGTGATCATAGTACTAACGTTCTTATGCGTTCATCTGAAATCTGTTTGCGCCGTATCATGTTCCGCCAAACCATGGATCCCGACAAGACTTACTATGTTAAGTTCAAGACCGTAATGAATGACATTACCCGCTTCTTCTATATGGATTATATGGAGTATTGCGCCAAGGAGGTTTATGACAATCCTGCAGAGCCGGAAGACGTTTGGTAATTCATAATTGAGAAATCAGAATAAACAAAGAAAGCGAGGAGAAATCCTCGCTTTCCTTTTATCTTAACTCTTTCCTTCCCTCTTTAATATATATAAGGTGAGGAAGGGGTTTCGTAACCTTTCTGCCAGTCAAGTCGTAAGTGGCATCATCATTTTTTTCACTTTTTACTCTTTCACTTTTCAGATCGTTTATTCCATCCTCTTCTGACGAAACAGAGAACTCAGGTCCTTCCGTAAACGTTGAACCTGTAAAGGCGGCATTTACCGTCTGTACGCCCCATTTGTAAGTTCCTGGTGAAAGAGGGAAAAATTGCCAGGTTTTCTGACAGCCTACACGTCCCATACGGTTCACTTTACGTACCCCGTCTTTTGCATCACCTATGAATGCCGGTGTGCTGTTGAGCAGGTTGCCCTCGCTGTCCTGCACAAAGATTTCATAGGTGTAACATGCTTGGGCTGTTTCAGGGGCGTCCCAGGTGAAAGTGACGGAGCCATCAGCATTTACTTCGGCCTGGCAGTTCAAAGGCGCATCGGGCCTTGACGGAATAGCGCCAAGGTTGTAGCACAGAATGGCATTGATACCTTGAGGGCAGAGTTTCAGATAGTTGTTGTCTGTGCAATTACCGAATGATACAAAATCTTTTCTTCCGTCCCCATTCCAGTCGGGAAAGATAATGGAAGCCCCAGTAGAGCCAGGTATCGCTACACTTTTGCTCATGCGTCCCTTCCCGTTGTTCAGATATAGCTGTCCTGTACTTGTCTTTGCTGCACCTTTCAGACCACCTATAAAGATGTCGTATGTGCCGTCTCCGTTCCAGTCAATGATTCCGGAAGAGTTGTTTACGCTGGATTGTGTATTGTAGCTGTCGGCCAGTAAATCTGTGTTAGACAGTTGGGAGAATTCCGGTTTTGTCTGTTGCTTGTTGGCATAGATGCGCTGACGGGTTGTAGATTCACCCGACGAGCTTTCGCCCAGTCCAGACAGATAGATATCCAACCAGCCATCGTTGTTCAGGTCGGCCAGTTGCAGGGTTCCGTTTGATTTGCGTTTGATGCTGCCTCCTGTGTCACCTAGTCCCTGACGCAGAAAGCGTCCGTGTTGCAGTGTGTCGTTCAGATATACATCTGTAAACCGAATTTGTCCTTCCACATTATCTACTACAGAAGAGATGGCAAAGTCCTGATAGCCGTCGTTGTTCAGGTCAGCTGCCTGTATGATGGCCTCAGAGAACTGAAGCTCCTGTTCGTATGGTTCCACGCAGAAAGTCAGTTCGCCTAAGGCTGTACTTTTATTGTGAAGGATTACGTTGTAGCTTTCCTCACCCAGATGTCCGGCACAGACTATGTCCAGGCGCCCGTCATTATCTACATCTATGATATCGGCACAGCAGGGGCCTCGCAGGTTAAAAGTGCAGGGGTTGCCTTCCATGTCGGTAAAAGATAGGGTTGCCGTGCTGAATGTCCCGTTGCCTGCTCCTAAGAAGATACCCTCCTGACTGTATTCTGTATCAGCGTCTGTGTTGTTCTCAAAGGCAATGATATCCATTTTCCCGTCGTTATTGATGTCGCACGGGATGAGGGAAGGCGCGTTTGAGACTCGGAAGGGTGGAGTGCTTGTTACCTTGCTCCACTTGTGAGTAGAGGACAGGTAAAGCATAGCGTATGTGTTTCGCTTACTTGTAAGGTCGTCTTCGGCGGAGTTCTGAACTTGATTGACGTAACCACCGGCCACAATGTCTTGGTTGCCGTCATTGTTCAGATCTACGGTGACCGCTCCGCCGCCTTGAAAACCCTGCTCGCTGCTAATCATTTCAGGGTTATAGGGTGCTGTTGTGGAGAGTGTGGGCCTTATAATGGGCTCGTTGCTCATGGCCAGGCGCGTAGAGTTGGCTGTAACTGTACCTATGTACATCAGTCGGTTTCCCACCTTCTCCTTCGATTCGTGAGCATGGAAGACAATCCGGAGAATACCTTCCTTGTCATAGAAGAGCGAGTGATGGCCTGTACCCACAAGGTCGTCAAACCTGCACAGAATAGGATTCGAGGAATACTTGCTCCATGTTCCAGAGGCAATATTGTTGGTGGTAGCAAACCCCACGCCATAGTCCTGCGACCGATAGTCGTTGCCCGAGTAGGTCAGGAAATAGCGTTTGCCAATCTTTATCACATTGGGGCCTTCGTTTACACGTCCCATTTTGTTTTCCCAACTTTGCGATACAGCAAAGCATTTGCGCAGCGTTCCTGTTTTGGGAGTTATGTAGTCATCTTCCAGTTCGGCCTGCCATATGCAGTTGCCATCGGTAAAGCGTACAAAGAAGACATAGGCCTTTCCGTTGTCATCGAAGAAGACGTGCGAGTCTATGCACTTTTCGCTGCCTATCAGAGACTCCATCTGGTAAGAACCCACTTGTTTGAAGGGACCCTTCGGTGAGTCTGCCGTAGCAGCAAACAGATGCTCGTTGGCAGAGAAATACATAATGTAATGTCCGTTCACATGGTAGACTTCAGGAGCCCAGAACCATTGCTCTTCTGTAGTATTGGCCTTGTTCAGTGCCTGTCCTTCGTCCTTCCATGTGCGCAGGTCGTCAGAAGAGTAGCATCTGATGCCGCTGGCATCGTGTGTTCCGTAGGCATAGTATTTGCCATCCTCTAACAGAATGTAAGGATCGGCCAACGGAACTTGGCTTGGTTCACCCTCTGCCCTTGTATTCAGAACCGTCAGCAGAGAGCAGAGCAAAATCAGAAATAGATGTTTCATTTTCAGAAGGTTTTTAGAGTTTTTGCCTAATTGTTTGGCAAAGGTAATACTTTTTTTGCTATTTGCCCTATGATGCAGATGTTTTTCTCCTATTTTGCATAACACGGACGAAAAAAAACTGGTACGCACAGGAATAACTTTTTCTATGCGTACCAGTAAATAGCAGACTGTTTGTTTTCTGGCAATGTCTATTGCTGGAGCGGAGTGGTTCTGCGGCCGCGAGAGACAACGTAACCCTTTTCTACAGATTCGGAAGCTGCTATACTGTCGGTTACAACGCTATCCGTAGCAAGCTCTCCGTCGGAACGTGTAGCGGGTGCCGGATAGTAGCCCCAGTTGTGACGGTCTCTGTATCCATAGGTGTTCACGTAGGGAGTCCAGTCATAAAAGTCAATTATCTTGCGCAGGCGGAACGATGTGCCGGAACTGAACGTACCCGTCAGATAGTCATTGGTCATGTGATAATTGTAGATGCTGGTATCCAACTCATGGTCGTATTCGTATGTCAGATAGATAACCCCACCGCTTATAGACCAGTGGAACCGGTAATACTGATACTCGTATGGTCCGTATGCATAATAATCTACCTGTGTTCCCGTTCCGTGATGAGCATGGGAGTAAGCAGGGATAAAGGTGATGCGGGTGTCGTAGGAGTCGAAGGTGTATCTTTGTCCCCTGTCATAATAATCGTAGTACATACCAAAGTCGCCTTGCCATTCGCCGGACAGAACCATAGACTTCTCTCCATCCTGTATATATTCGCAAGAGGTGAGCATACCTGCACAAGCCGTTATACCGAGAGCCATGAATAAGTAATGTAAGCATTTCATATCTGTTGAGTTTATGAGTTTATATGTTTTTTGAGCTATATCCGGTGCAAAAATAGACAATGTGCAAGATATGCAAAAAGGAAAAATGAGAAAAGCTGATAGGGTTTTCCCTAAGAAGAAACAAAATCCCCCTTAACTTGCATTAAGAGGGAGTATTTGTGCATGGTGCCCGGAACGGGACTCGAACCCGTACGACCGCTATGGTCAAGGGATTTTAAGTCCCTCGTGTCTACCAATTCCACCATCTGGGCAGCCTTAAGCGAGTGCAAAAGTACAACAAAAAGTGAAAAGTGAAAAGTGAAAAGTGAAAAATTTTCAGAAAAAGCGCAGAAAATGCCCTTTATCTGTTACTTACAACAAGCGTATTGTTTGCATAACTGACCCTGTATCGGTATAGTGCTCTGCCAGCTTCGCCCTTTGAGATAAAGCCTGTGTTGTTCAGGTCGTAAACGCGTTTGCAACTGGCGCAGGTGGCACTTCCTTCTTTTACGGTAAGCGGCTTGGTAATGTTATAGTCCTCATAGCAGTTAGAGCATGCCAGATCGAAGCATACAACCTTACTCGCCGTCTCACCTATCTCAGGAATATTGGGGAGGCCGACTATCAGGCCGCTCAACCCAAGGTAGAAACCCGAGTAACCGGCAAGAGCGGTAATATTAACGTACGACGGCTCCCTTGACGAACCTCTGAAGATGAACTGCTTGCCGTCCGAAGTAATGGTGCAGAACTCGCCCATGCTGTTACATGCTGTATAGAGCACAGGGGCTTGATAGGCGTTCTCTAACACAAATTTAGCCGGCAGGTTGCAATAGGTATAGTCGGCATTGTTTGAACACGATGTGAACGCTGCCGCCATCACCGTCAGCAGAGTGCAGATTACAGATATTCTTTTCAACATATTTTCTTTATTAGAAGTTATTGCTTCGCTCAGTTCCTTTTTTACTTCCCCTTTTACTTCCTCTTTTACTTCCTCTTTTTACTTCCTCTTTTATTCCTCCCCTTTAATCAATGCCTTTTCCGCCTCTTCCATGCGTTTGAAGTTGAATCCGTTCCACACATCGTTCATAAGGGCGGCTATCTGCTCCGTGCAGAGGTTTCCGATGGAGCCCTCATGTGTATGGTGAACTTCCTTGCAAGGTGTAAACTTGCCAGCCTCTATGTCCAGCCCCACCTTCTTGTAGGCATCGCGGAAGGGCATTCCCTCGGTAACCAGGCGGTTCACCTCCTCGACAGAGAACATAAGGTCGTAACGTGAGTCAGAGAGGATGTCCTCATTTACCTTTATCTTATTAATGATATATGTGGTCATCTGCAGGCAGTCACGCAGCTCCTGGAAGGCAGGCAGAAAGACCTCCTTTATGATTTGCAGGTCGCGGAAGTAGCCGCTTGGCAGATTGTTCATGATGAGTGTTATCTGCTGTGGCAGGGCCTGCAGCTTGTTGCATTTGGCGCGTGTAAGTTCAAAGACGTCTGGGTTCTTCTTGTGCGGCATGATGCTGGAGCCTGTGGTGCAGTCGTTTGGCAGCTTCACGAAGGCAAAGTTCTGGCTGCTGAACATACAGGCATCGAAAGCCAGTTTGCTTATGGTGCCTGCTATGCTGGCAAGGGCGAAGGCAACGTTGCGTTCCGTCTTCCCGCGTCCCATCTGGGCATAGACCACATTGTAGTTCATGGAGTCGAACCCTAACAGCTCTGTGGTCATCGAACGGTTCAGGGGGAAGCTGCTGCCGTATCCGGCTGCTGAGCCCAGGGGGTTCCTGTTGGTCATGCGGAAGGCAGCCTGCAGAAACATCATATCATCCACCAGGCTTTCTGCGTAGGCACCGAACCAAAGGCCGAAGCTGCTGGGCATAGCCACCTGCAAGTGCGTATAGCCCGGCATCAGCACGTTCCGGTAACGTTCGCTCTGCTCCTGCAGCCCTTTGAAGAGTTCCATGACGTCAGAGGCAATATCCTTTAGCTGGCGGCGGATGAAGAGTTTCAAATCGACCAATACCTGGTCGTTACGGCTGCGGCCCGAATGAATCTTCTTGCCTATGTCGCCCAACTTGCGGGTAAGCATCAGCTCCACCTGCGAGTGTACGTCCTCTATGCCCTCTTCTATGACGAAATCGCCCTTCCTGATTTGCGTGTGGATGTTTCTCAGCTCAGCCAAGAGTTGTGTCAGTTCACCGCTCTTTAGCAGCCCGATGCTTTCCAGCATAGTGATATGCGCCATGGAGCCTAACACATCAGCCTCTGCCAGATAGAGGTCCATCTCGCGGTCACGACCTATCGTGAAGCGTTCTATCTTGTCCTGAATCTCAAATCCTTTATCCCAAAGCTTTGCCATTTCCAATGTTTTTTTTCCTGAGCTCTCAATTATCCATTATCCATTCTCAGTACGGAATGCTTGCCAGCATCTGTGCCAGTCCGTCAACACCCTGTTGCAGCTTGCCGCCGATAACCTGCTTGATGAAGAAGTTCAGGTCGGCCTTGACCGTAAGCTTCATGGCACACTCCTGCTCTGTGGCAGGCAGCAGCTGAATCCACATGTTAGCCTGAATGGGAGCACCCTCCAGGACAAACTTGATGGTCTTGTTCTCCTCGCGCTCTATGATGCGCAGGGTGATGTTCCCCATAGGTGAGGAGCCTGAAACGCTGTCAGTGTCAAACTGAAGTTCACGCAGCTTCTCCAGGACGGCATCCAACTGCTCGGGCGATGCCTTGTCGCCAGCCTGTTCCATCATCTTCTCGCGAATCATGGGATTATCCAGGTTCTGCTGAATGACGGCCAGGTTGTTAAGGTCCGAAAGCCGTGCATATACCCGCTCCACGGGGTAGTATATCTTCTTAACGTCGCTTTTATATTCTGCCATTTCTCTAAAGTCTAAAATCTAACGCCTAACGCCTAACGCCTAAAGTCTAAAATCTAAAGTCTAAAGTCTAACGCCTAAAGTCTAACGTCTCCTACCCGTTCCAGTGTGCAGGGTCCTTGCGCCACTCGTGCAGGACTTCCACTTCGTTCTCGGTAATGTAGCCCGTCTTGACAGCCTGTGCCACCACTGCCTCGTAGTTGGTAAGCGTGATGAGTTTTACCTTGGCATCGGCAAAAGCCTGCTCTGCAACGGGGAAGCCGTAAGTGTAGCTTGCCACCATGCCCACAACCTCGCAACCGTTATTACGGATAGCCTCTACGGCCTTCAGACTGCTGCCGCCCGTGCTGATAAGGTCCTCCACGACAACCACTTTCATGCCCGGCTTCAGCTCGCCTTCGATGAGGTTTTCCAGTCCGTGGTCCTTTGGTTTGCTGCGAACGTAAACAAAAGGCAGGTTCAGGGCATCGGCCACCAAGGCACCCTGTGCAATGGCTCCTGTGGCAACGCCTGCAATGGCATCAACGTCCTGAAAGTTCTCCAGGATGGTGCGTGTGAGCTCTATCTTAACGAAGGAGCGGAGGTCGGTATAGGAGAGTGTCTTGCGATTGTCGCAATAGAAGGGGCTCTTCCATCCGCTGGCCCATGTAAAGGGGTTTCCCGGCTGCAGCTTGATAGCCTTGACTTTCAGCAGTTTCTCTGCGAAGATTGATTCCAATGTACTCATGATTGTATGCTTATTGTTATATAATGTTTGCCTTTCGGGGTGCAAAGATACGATAAAAAATGAAATATTTAACGAAAACCAAAACGAAAACGAAAACTTTTTTTCTCGGTTCTCGGTTAGCGAGATAATTGTGAATTATAATAAATAGTCAAATGATAAAATCGTAAATTAATTGGGATTGTTAAAAATGTTAAACAAATAAGTTATAAACTCTCATTATATAGTTTTAAGATTCTCGCTCCGTTAGTTCAGAATCCTGCGTTAATATCCCCACTTTCGTAAAAGTATATTTCCAGCTCCGTAAAAGTATACTTCCAGCTCCGTAAAAGTATACTTCTAGATTTCTGGCACAACTGGTTTCCTCACCATCGGCCCGTCCTTTGCTTGGCAAAACCTCCGCTGCTGCCTTTCGTGCCCCCTCTTGCTATTTTCCATGATGCTGCTGGATATGGTTAATTAAGCGTTAAACAACGCAAAAGGTAAGGACTTTTCCCGGTTCCTGCCAACTTTTTTTGCAGAAAATAGGTGTTTTTTTGTTACTTTTGGCCAGTAGGAAGGCTGTATTTCCCCAAAACATTATATCTTTGGGGTGCAAACAAATAAAACATCAGCAGTATGACAGCAAGGACAACAGAACAGTCCATCATAACGATACTGCACAAAAGCTAACATATTTATGAAAAGTTTATTCTCAGCTCTATTTTTGTCACTCTTGTCTGTTATTGCTAACGCACAGAATGTAAAAGTTGAAACAGATGATTTCACGGGAGAGAAAGTAATCACCACTGACTATCTTAAAGTCTATCAGGGCGGAGCAACTGCCGAGAACCAGACCCGCATCAGGTTTCGTCACGAGAATGGAAAGGACTACATTGAATACCGCATCTTTACCGACGATGCAATATCCTCGTGCAAAGAGGGTCAGACAATACTTATAAAAACAGACGATGGTATT
Source organism: Bacteroidaceae bacterium (assembly GCA_017645305.1). Lineage (GTDB taxonomy): Bacteria > Bacteroidota > Bacteroidia > Bacteroidales > Bacteroidaceae > Physcousia. The sequence goes on from JAGCPD010000006.1 coordinate 75,669, forward strand.
ATAGAAACTGTCAACACAGAAAATACCGTCGCAGAACCCGGTGCATGGTCGGCAAAACCAATTAACGATAATTACGGCATATATATCATCTGTACATTCTCGCCATATGACCTGCAAGGAAAGACCATACAAAAGATACGCATCAACCTTACCAGCGGATACACAGACCTGAACATTAAAGCCAAGGACGCTGGTAAGTTTCAGCAGCTGCTTACGTCTTTTCTTGACGCAAAAAAGTAACTCTGGAAAAAACGGGTGAAGCGCAGCCCGATATATCCCGAGGCTCCGGTATATAATAAAAGGAAAAGGGAATGTGATTTATTCCTGGTCTTCTGCTCCGTCGGTCTTCTGCTTCAGCTTCTTGAATAGGCCAGCCTTCTTAAGGATAGGGTAGATGTGGCTGGCCAACAGTCGCCGCGAGCGGTCACTCTCGGAAAAGTATTCGTCGTACAGCTCGTCATGCCCGGCAATCAGTCGTCCCATCAAGCCATCATCTATCATACAGATATCATAGTACCCGCGTTTGTCAGCACTGCTTGAGATGATGTAGCACACCTGCTGTGAGACTTGACTGCCGACCGCGGCGGCTGTGCCGATGGCACCGAACATAGAACCAAATGCGATCTGCCGTTCCATAACGTCTTTACCAATCTTCTTGTTGACAAAAAACACGGTATCCTTTCCCATTGTCATGGCTTGGGCATAGCCTTTGCCGAAGCGTGTTTTCTGGAATTCCAGATTACGGCAGTTAACGTACAGCCTGCGGCCTTGCTTTACGGCAAAAGCATGATACTTCAGCATATTGTCGGTTGCCTTGTCGCCCGTGGTCAGTGTAAAGTCATTGCCTCCCACCCAGAACTGGCGGCCCTTGCTATGTTTTTTGCTATATACGGTGTCCAACGGCTCCCATCGTCCTGCCATAAAATCCTCATAGGTGTTACAGTAGCGGCATTGGGCGTTGGCAGAGAGTGCCGTCAGCAGAAAAAACACGAAAAAGATATTTCTCTTGTTCCTCATAACCTTAATCTTGCGTTTTGTAACTGCAAAGGTAAGCTTTTTTTTGTATCCATATTCAGCGGCATCATGGAAGTTAGTTTTTTTTCACTTTTTCAACACAATTAACCATTATCAATTATCCATTATCAATTATATTCTGTATTTTTGCACCGGTTTTGCATAATTGCGACTGTCAGTGTGTTACAAATACTAACTCAGAAACTTAAAATACTATGATAAAGAAACTTACTCTTTTTCTGATTCTCTGCATTGCGATTGCCCCCTCTGCATCTTATGCACAGGACGAGACGGAAGACCTTACCGACTATAAGACGGCCTGCCTTGCTGCCATCGACAATATCAGCCTGATAGGCAACAGCTTCTCTATGAATTCGATGATTACGGTAGCGAAAACAACGCTCAACCTCTGTCAGACCAAGGACGCTATGCAACGTACCATGACCGCCCTGAGGGCTGGCGTATTAGGGTATCTGCAGACTACCCAGACGTTCCAGGACGGACAGTCTTTCACGGGACTGGTAGGCAATCACTCTTTCGATACCGGCGACCTTTCACTGTGGTACAGCGTGACGTTCGACCTCAGCCAGGTTGGGCTTTCCGACATTGTGAGTGCCATGAGCGGGGGTGACGTGAGCGGGCTGGTCAATGCCGTTTCACTGAACGAATGGAACGAGGACACCAAGGCCGTAGAGAATACGGGAGCCGCTGCCATCCAGGGCGGCGACAAGAAGTTCTACCTGAACAGCAGCCAGTTGATGATGCAGCCCATACTGGGTCTTAAAGCCGGCATATACAGTTTCAGCGGCCAGGTAGCCTGCAATCCGGGATTACTGCGCATGAACAAGGTACACCTCAACGCACTGGTGGTTTCGGGAAGCGCCGTACAGGAGATTCTGGGAGATATCATCGGGGACAATGCCAACTGGGAGGAAATCTTCAATAATCTGGACTTGACGCAGTACATGGGCACCTTCCTGGAAAGCGGCAAGCTATACACAGAATCGGCCACCTGCCAGGGGCTCAGTACCTTCTCCGACGGTGAACTGCGGTTCATCATCGACGAGGGGGACATCGTCATCATCGGCATCAACGCAGGCATGATACCGTTTGTGGGGACAGAGACGTTCCGTGCTGACAACCTGCAGCTTACGGGCCTCAAGGCAGCCGACCAAATCCTGACTCCTGCCAAGGCCGACCTGGCAGCAGCACTGGAGGGGCTCTCGGAAATAGAGGCTAACTACAATGCCGAACTGGAGGAGGGCAGCGCACAGCCTGCCTTCTCGTATGACAGGACGCTCACCGAGAATTACAACCAGGCCTACCGCACGGCAATGGAGAAATATACAGATGACAAGCTGACAGACATCCTCAGCAAAGACAACCTGAGCAATCCCGACGGCATAGATGCTGCCGTCAAGAATCATTACAGCAAGGACATACAGACCCTGAACAATGCGAAGGAGGCATTTGACCGTAAGGCTTTCATTGTTCCCAAGAAGGATGAGTCGTTCAACATTGTGATGAAGGATGACTGGATAAGCCTTCTCTCCCCTAAATGGACGGGCAATGCCGTTACCCTTGACGGGGACATGACCCTTCGTTTCAGTCACCAGCCCGGCCAGACGCTGTTTACCCTTGCCTTTGGTTTCGAAAGGGTTTCCGACGAATACGCTAACCTGCTTCATGCCTTTGTAGATGACAGTCGCAACAAGTATTACCTTGCAGAAACGGACAGCGGCCTTATCCTTACGACGGACTCGTCCCAGGCCGTCACCATTACTGCCGTGCCTTCATACACTGAAGAGGGAGAAATCCATCTGATGGCTGGCGACATGTACCTGGGGACTTCCTCTTCCGATAACACCCTTATCACCACAGGCGAGGGAACGCTGCTGCGCCCCGTCCGTACGGGGTTGTCGGTTGTTCCCGCCTCGGAAATGGAAATCACCGTCTCCGTTCCTGCCGGTCAGGATGCCGGAACGCTGATTCTTCCGTTCGATGCCGAACTTCCCGAAGGCGTCTGTGCCTATGCTGCCACCGGCATAGAGACGATGGGCAACGGGGAACAGGCCGTTGCATATCTGGCACACAGTGCATCGTCCGTTGTCAGGGCCAATATACCATATATTATTATGGCAGCCCAGGGCGACTACACTTTCTGCGGCGTACCACATGCCGTTCAGCCTTCCTATGCTGAGGGTCCCCTCGTTGGCAGATACACGCCTTACACCACACAGGGCAATGACGAATATACATTAACTGCCGGGGACGGCCTCTGTATGTTCTGCCGGACGGACGGACAGCCTGTTGCAGAAAACGAGTGTTACCTGAAGTGCGACGCTCCCGCCGACACCATCTATGTCAGTCAGGCTGATGCCGCCACAGGAATATGCCTCAACAGTCCAACCGCACTCCGTGACGAAAGGGGTTGCACCTATGACCTTTCCGGTCGGCAGATTAACTCTCAACAGCAGAAAGGCATCATCATCAGGAACGGTAAGAAGATGATGGTCAGATAACGTAAACCTAAGAACAGGGGAAAGGAACAGCGGCTTGGCAAGTTTCCGCACGATAGCAGGAAACCGTATTCTGCCAGCTCAATAAGTAAATTCATCCTTGAGGAAGAAGAGCAGCGCGATGCGGTAGGGCGAAGTTCCGTCCGTAGTTGTGAAAAGACTGCCGGTACGGGAATCGTAGATTTGCGGTTTCCTGAACAGAATCTTGCGTACTGATTCGCGTATCCAGAAGGTGGAGTCGGGGTTGAGGTGCATCCCCGCCTTGTCAAAGATAGGCAGCAGCTTCGGGTTCTCGCGGATAATAGCCAGCGCCTCCTTCAGGTCGCTAAGAGCGGGGAAGCGGTAGCTGAAATATGACTTGCCGGTAACCAGTTCGTCCCTGTCGTCCTTGCAGAAGGGTTCGCCGCCTACCATCATGATGTCCTGGGGCGAGGTCTTCCCGAGCACTTTTATCAGGATGCCGCGCTTCCCTTCGTCTGCCGGTCGGATGCAGATGAAACGCGAACCGTAGAAATGCTTGTAAAAGGTTTTGCCGCTGGTCTTGAGGGTTGTAGATGTCCATGGGAAACTAACCTCTTCGCCAATTTTCCAGTTGTTTTCGTTCTGTTCCATATTGTTCGCGTTTTTGTTATTTGTTCTTCCTGTACTTCTTATTAAGGCTAACAGTCTTTAAAAGAAAAGTGCAGCTCTCCCATACTCCTCACAGGTCTGCTACAACCTCTAATATCCTATGGTGGAAACTGCACTTGAAAGGTGCAGCTCCAATGGATATTAGTTTTTGCTCTTTAATCTCTTTTCCGAGGTAGCAGTTCGTGAGGAGATTGAGCAAATTGGTTTTGGAAGAAGGCATTTCGGCCTCAAATCCGGTGCAAAGATAGTCAATATAATTGAAAAATGGATAATTGATAATGGATAATTGTGTTGAAAAAGTGAAAAAACACTAACTTTGCGCCCAGTTTGATTAAACCAAATAGTTTAGGGCTTGTCTTAGTTTTCGTAAACATTATATATAGATTATTATTGATGAAACGATTCTTAGTATATTTTGTGATGGCTCTTCTCTGCCCCGTGATGGTACTGGCGCAGAAGGTAACGGTAAGCGGATTGATTATGGACGGTTCCAATAACGAGCCTTTGGTAGGAGCCACAGTGGTGTTGCTTCAGCCTAAGGACAGTACGCAGGCTTCCGGAGCCTTGTCGGGAGTGGACGGCAAGTTCACCCTGCCGGCTGTAAAGCCAGGGAGCTATATCATGCGGATATCGTATGTGGGCTATCTGTCGCAACATAAGAACCTGACCCTGGGCAAAGGCAACAAGACCGTGAACGTGGGTACTTTCACGCTGCAAGAGGACAGCAAGGTGCTGAGCGAGGCAGAAGTGGTGGCAAAACTTGCCCAGGTGGAGATGAAGGCGGACACCTTTGTCTATAATGCCGATGCATTCCGTCTGCCGGAAGGCTCCGTCCTGGAGGAATTGGTAAAGAAGCTGCCCGGCGCAGAGGTTGATGACGAGGGCAATATCAAGATTAACGGAAAAAGTGTCTCGAAGATTATGGTGGAGGGAAAGGAATACTTTCAGAACGATACCAAGATGGCAATGAAGAACCTGCCCACCAAGATGGTGAAGAAACTGAAGGCTTACGAGCGCAAGAGCGACTATAGCAGGATTACCGGCATAGACGACGGAGAGGAGGAGACCGTGCTCGACCTTACCGTACAGAAAGGTATGAAGGAGGGATGGGTAGTGAACGCAGACCTTGCCTACGGAACCCCGACAGGCTCCAACACAGCGCAGGGCGTTACCTCTAATACCGCTTCCATTCCAAGTGACCTTTATTCGTTGAAGCTGAACGTCAACCGTTTTCTGGACCATTCTCAGTTCTCCGTCATAGCCAGCAGGAACAACATTAACGATGCAGGCTTTCCCGGCGGCGGTCGTGGCTGGGGCGGCTGGGGTGGCGGCGGCGGCATCACCACCAGCACAATGGTAGGCGTTAACTTCGCTTGGGAGAATGGGAAACCCGACTATTCGGCAGGCCTTTTTAAACTGGGTGGCAATGTGCGCTATTCCCAGCGTAACAGCGTGTCTGACTCACACTCCAACAACGAGACCTTCCTCTCAGATACGCAAAGTACCTTCTCTAACAGCAGGAATCACAGCAAGAACAACAACTACAACCTGAATGCCAACTTCCGTTTGGAGTGGATGCCGGATTCGCTGACCAATATCCTGTTCCGTCCCAACTTCTCTTATTCAAAAAGTGACAATTTCGGCAACAGCGTCAGCGCAACATTTAACAGCAGTCCGTATGAGGCAGGCTTGGTTGACCCGCTGGAGCAATATGAGACATTGGTGAATAGGGAAACGGGGCTGTCGGATATTGTGGTGAACCATAATGAACGCTATAGCTTTGGAGACTCAAAAAGCACCAACGTGGACGCAGAACTGCAGGTGAACCGTCAATTGTACAAGCAAGGACGTAACCTGACACTGAACATCGGCGGTGAATACCAGACCAGCGAAAGCAATTCGTACAGCCGCTCTTTGGTCAGATATTTCCAGGAATCAGCGCGTCAGCCCTTGACGGCCACCTACCAGAATACCTTCGCTCCCTCTACCACTTATCGTTACCAGGGACGAATCAGCTACAGCGAACCCTTGCTGGCAGGAGGAAACCTGCGGTTAAGCTACCAGTTGCAGCGCCGGTTCCAGGACCGTGACCGCACCATGATGACACAGAGCACCCTGGCCGACGATATCCAGAAAGCACTTACAGATTATGGTGAGCTGACCAAGATAACAGCCTATAACCTATACACGGGACAGGTGGAACTGCAAGACGGAAGTATCCGCAACCTGAGCGAGTATGGCATTGACCTGCAGAACCTGACCAAGGATATGGAGAACAGCCAGTATGCCACATACAAAGAGTTGAACCACAGTGCTAACCTGATGTACCGCTATACTGCCAAGTTTGACAACCAGCAGGAACTTCGCTTCAATGCCGGTGTGAGCTACCAGCCGCAGAACACCCACATGGACTACCAGAAGGGCAGCATAGACACCACCATCGTGAGAACAACCCAGAACTGGGCACCACGTATTGACATACGCTGGAAAATCAACAACAGCAGCCAGTTGCGCTTACGCTACTTTGGCCGCATGAACCAGCCTTCCATGACGAACCTGATAGAAACGGTTGACAGCAGCGACCCCCTGAACATCAGCACGGGTAATGCAGGTCTGAAGAGTTCGTGGACAGATAACTTCAACCTCTTCTATAACGGTTACAACACCGAGCATCAGCGCGGATGGTCAACTAACTTCCAAGGTAACATTAACAGAAGAACCATTTCGTCCAGTACCATTTACGATGAAATGACGGGTGCCCGATACAGCCGCCCCATGAACATAGACGGTAACTGGAACATCGGCACGTGGGTAATGTTCAATACTGCCATCGACAAGAAAAAGATGTGGAACTTCTCTACGAATACCAACATAGACTATAGTCACAACGTAGGATATATCAGCAGTAACATTGACGAAAATGCCCGTAAGTTCCTGACAAGCGGAATCAATGGTGGTGTGGATATGGACGGACTGTTCCGTTATGCTGATGAAAACAATCTGCTGCAGCAGTCAAAAACCAAGACCTTGAACCTGCGTGAGACCATTCGCCTAAATGTTCGTGGCGAGATTGGTGCCAGCGGCAGTTATGAAATAGGAGTGAATGGAAGTGGTGCATACAGGCATGACAGGAACTCCATTCAGAGCAATGCCAACTTGGACACTTGGAGTTTTAACTACGGAGGAAACATTATTCTTAACTTTCCTTGGGGAATGGCTCTCAGTACCGACCTCAGCGAGCAGTGCCGCCGGGGTTACGAGGATGCAAGCATGAACACCAACGAGCTGATATGGAATGCACAGCTTAGCCAAAGTTTCTTAAAAGGAAAGGCGGCTACCATAAGTGTCCAGTGGTATGATATTCTGAGGGAGCGCAGCAACGTCAGCCGTAACATTGATGCAACCATGCGTACCAATACCTGGACCAATGCTGTCAATAGCTATGTAATGGTTCACTTTATATATCGGTTGAACCTGTTGGGCAACAAATCGACGCGTGAAGGTAACCGTGGCGGCTTTGGCGGCGAACGTGGTGGTTTCGGTGGCGAACGTGGTGGTTTTGGCGGCGACCGTGGCGGCTTTGGCGGTGGAAGATTCTAATACCTTTTTATTTAAAGAAGGAGAAGTTCACGCTTCCGTAGGCTCTGTGATCCACTATACGGGGGTGATGAGAGAAATCTTGTGTCTTTCCGTGCTCAAGGACGAAAAGCCCGTCTTCACGCAGAAGCTGATGCGATAGCACAATATCCGGCAACTGCTCCAGTTGAGGGAGCGCGTATGGAGGGTCGGCAAAGATAAAGTCAAACTTCTCGTGACATCTGCTCAAGAAACGGAACACATCGGCACGGACGGGATATGCATTGAGGTCCTGCAGTTTATCTACAAAACTACAGATAAAACTATAGTGAAGGGCATCTGCCTCGACAGATACCACACGGCTGCAGCCGCGGCTGAGTAATTCCAGGGTAATGCTTCCTGTACCGGAAAACAGGTCGAGTGCCGTGGGCTCTTCTTCAAAATCCAGATAGCCCTGCAGGACGTTAAACAGGTTTTCCTTTGCGAAGTCCGTTGTCGGCCGTGCCTTGAAGGTACGGGGTACATCAAAGTGCCGCCCTTTATATTTGCCTGTTATAACTCGCATACCGTAGTCTGGGGAATGAAGCGTTTTGCCTGATTCAGAAGTTCCGTGCTGGCATTATTAAGATATAAAGCCTGGGTTTTCTCGTCCATTTGCATGTTTTTCCATACGCCCATAATATAATAGAGCCTGTCGGAATCGTTATCTACATTGTAGGTCGTTGCAAAATGCAGACGTTGCTCCCTAAAACAGCACACAAGCATATTCTTCGGAGCAATCATGGCATAGAAATGTATGCCGGGGTCTTGTCTTTTGCGGTCGGCATTGGCGATGGTCTCTATGGCACGGCCTTCCAGGCTGATGATTTCCACATCAGGATATATGGCCTGGATGGTTTCCTGTATATGGTTGTTTAAGGAAAAGAGTTCCACAACCTCCAGCGACGGGAGTATCTGGTAATGTACCTCGGCTTTGCTGACCTTTAGCGAGGGAAAGGTAAGGTTATAAAGGGGGAATACTTCCTCGCGACGGAAATACTCCAAAGGAACACAGGTGCTGGGCGACAAGACCAGAAGCTCAACACGCTGGAATGTGTATTCTGTGAGATGGGGACGCTTGAGAACCTGCTCAAGCAACTGGTATAGGGGTGTTTTGCCATCGGCAGTTACATCCTCCTTCTGTACCAGAGAATTATCAGCGGTATGTAGGATAGACAAAGAAAATCCATCCGAGAAAAGTCGGATGGATAATCTATATGTGTTAAGCAGATTATTCCCAGTTACCTGCATTATTGTTCCAGTTGTTACCAACATCGCCAATCTTCAGACCGGGATAGGCACCCTTTGCGTCAGCCTCTTCTGCGCGGTTGTAGATAAGGCGCTTGCCTTGCTTACCCATGCCTTTCAGGAACGAGCTGTCTGGTGCGTTGCACTCCATTACCTGAATAATGCTACCTGAGCGGGTGGTGTTGGGACATGCAATCAGTTCGAATGTGTCACCCTCTGAGAAGGGGATGTAGCGCATGGAATCTGCAACAAACCCTTCATAGTTGTACAGAGAGTCCTTCAGCGAAACCCAAACGGTATCGCGGCGGAAGTTTTGCAGTCCGTTAGCAACGATGGCAGCCTGGTCGCCGCTGTTTACAATCTCTGCTGCCTTGCTCTCGGTAAGTCCCTTGTCCATCTGCTCATCGGAAAGTACACCTTGCTTCATGACGATAGGAAGGCGTCCGGTCTTGATAAATTGGATAAGTACAGACCAGTCAGGACAGTATTCGCCATGCTGGGCCTTATAAGCCTCCTGTGCATTACGAATCTCGATTAAGCGAGCCTTTACAACAGCCTCACGAGCTGTAACATCAGCATCAAAGTCTTCTGTGTCCTGAATGCTACGCCATGTAATGAAAAGCAGACCTACTACACAAAGACCTAAAAATACATTAATTAGCTTCTTGTTCATGTCGTTATTTGTATTTTATTTTGTATATTCGCATCGCAAAAGTAAAAAATTTAATTCACATAAACGATAATTCGCCGTTTTTTTTCAAAAAGAATGATGATAAGTGATGATTTAGGGGCTCTAATAAGAAGGAATTTCGCTCATGCACCTACGAATGAGCAAGAATTAGTGGTGAGTAAGTGGGAAGAGTTCCTGCTTAACAGAAACACCAATACGCTTTTCCTTCTGAAGGGCTATGCCGGTACGGGAAAGACCTCGCTTGTCGCAGCTTTGGTAAAGACACTTTTGCAACTGAGACAGCCTGTAATGCTGCTGGCACCGACGGGCAGGGCAGCCAAGGTGTTCTCTTCTTATGCCGAGGCTCCTGCCTATACCATCCACAAACGAATATACCGCCAGAAGTCCATCACAGACATGGAGAGCTTCCAGACAAATGTCAACCTGCACAAACATACGCTTTTCATTGTAGATGAGGCTTCCATGATTTCGAACGAGGGGCTTTCCGGAGCAATGTTTGGGACGGGACGTTTGCTGGACGACCTGATGCAGTATGTCTATTCTTGCGAAGGCTGCCGGCTGATGCTTGTAGGCGATACGGCGCAGCTGCCCCCTGTGGGAGAAGAGGAAGGTCCAGCCCTGAGCAGATATGCTTTGGAAGCCTATGACCTGGATGTTACAGAGGTGTGTCTGACGCAGGTGGTAAGGCAGGAGCAGGAATCGGGAATTCTGTGGAATGCTACACGTCTGAGACAACTGATGCAGGACGAGCTTTACTACGACTTCCCCCGACTGCGCACCGACTTCCCTGATGTCTGTGTGATGCCTGGCGACGAACTGATAGAAGCATTGGAGGACAGCTACCACCGATGCGGCACGGACCAGACCATAGTGGTGACCCGCAGCAACAAGCGGGCCAATATCTTTAATAATGGTATTAGGGCGAGAATTCTGGATTACGAGGAGGAACTCTCAGGAAACGACCTGGTAATGGTAGCCAAAAACAACTACTATTGGGTTGCCCCCCCAACCCCCTTCAAGGGGAGCTCCAATTCAGCAGAGGACAACCAAGAACTCCCCATAAAGGGGGATGGGGGGTCTTCCTTCATCGCTAATGGGGATGTGGCGGTAGTTAGGCGTTTCAGGAACGAGCGCGAGTTGTACGGTTTCCGGTTCGCCGATGCCACGCTGCGGTTCCCTGACTATGACAACTTGGAATTGGACGTAACGGTTCTGTTAGACACGCTGCAAAGCGAGGCTCCTGCACTTAGCCGCTCGCAGCAGGAACAGCTCTTTAATGCCGTTTGGGAGGACTACCCCGAGATTCGTGACAAGCGCGAGCGGATGAAGCGCCTGCGTCAGGATCCCTACTACAATGCCTTGCAGATTAAGTATGCCTACGCCGTTACGTGCCACAAGGCGCAGGGTGGGCAGTGGCAGCATGTATATATCGACCAGGGTTATATTACCGAGGACATGCTCTCGCCCGACTACTTCCGCTGGCTTTACACGGCACTGACTCGCGCCACAGAAAAAGTCTTTCTGGTAAACTGGCCGAAAGAGCAAACAGAGACTTTAGGCTTTAGACCTTAGACTTTAGGCAGCGGGAACGTTAACTATAAAGTGAGGCTGGTATGGCATATCACATCACTATCCGCTTTTCTTTTCACTTTTTCTGCAGAATTGCGGAAAAGTGTGGGATATTTTTTGTAACTTTGCTATTGGAAAGTGGAATTGGTTGCAAGCAATATATAAATTGGTTGCAACAAAATAGTAAATTGGTTGCAAGCAAATTTTAAATCGGTTGCAAGCAAATTTTAAATCGGTTGCAAGCAATTTAAAAATATTTGCAAGTAATATGAGAATTGATTGTGATTAAATAAAACAACGAGGAGGAATGGCAAAACTAACATTGAAAGTCAGTAGGGTAAAACACGTGAACCCTACAACCAGGAAAATCGGCTATGTGGCCCGTGTAATCACCAACGGTACGGCCAGTTACGAGGATATTGCTGCTGAAGCAGGCGCGAACACCACGCTACACAAGGCGGAGATGAAAATGGCTATAGAACTCTACATAGAGGAGGCCGCTAAAATGCTGAAGCAAGGATATATCGTGGATATGGGACCTTTGGGCAAGCTCTATCCCAGTTGTAATAGCGGATGGGTGGAGAATGCTGAGGACCTACAGCTGAGCGACATAAAGTTGTCCCTCTATTACCGTGCCGGCGATGAGATTGCCAGTGCTATAAAGGGTGCTCAGCTGCAGTGGGTGAAGGGTGAAACTCCTCCGCAGTAGGGGGGGATATCAAATAAGGGGATGCACCCGAAGGTACATCCCCTACATTATAACAGACGCTAAGGCGTGCTTATGCTGTAAGAATCTCGATAAGCTTTTCTACGGCAGCATGGAGACCCTCGACGTTCTTGCCACCGGCTGTGGCGAAGTGGGGCTGACCGCCGCCACCACCCTGAATGAGCTTGGCGGCCTCGCGGATGTTCTTGCCGATATTGACGCCAGCAGCCACCGCGCCGTCCGATGCTGCTGCTGTGAGCAGAGGCTTGCCGTCGGAAGCGGAACCGATAACCACCAGGCTGTTTTCCACTTCTGCACGGAGCTGGAAGGCAATGTCCTTGACGAATTCGGCACTTAGAGTCGTATAGGCTTTCAATACGGTTATACCCTTTATCTCCTGCTTTTTGGCAATCATCTCCTTCTTCAGACCAGCAGCTTTCTCGCGCATGGTGTCTTCCACCTGCTTCTTCAGTTCAGCATTGTCATTGATAGCCTTGCGGATGGTTGCCATCAGGTCGGGAGCATTGTTGAAGAGGCTCTTGAGGCCGTTCAACAGGTCTTGTTGCTTGTCCATAACCTCCTCTACAGCCTTGCCGGTGATGGCCTCGATACGACGGACACCTGCAGCGATGCTGCTCTCAGAGATGATGCGCACCATACCGATGCAACCTGTGCTGCTGGCATGGCAACCGCCACAGAACTCTACGCTGCTACCGAACTGAACCACACGAACCTTGTCGCCATACTTCTCGCCAAAGAGGGCAATGGCACCCAGCTTCTTGGCTTCCTCAATGGGCGTGTCTCTGTACTCTTGCAAAGGCAGGTTCTGACGGATGCGCTCGTTGACAAGGTGCTCCACCTCGCGAATCTGCTCAGGAGTCACTTTCTCGAAGTGTGAGAAGTCGAAGCGCAGGTAGTCGGGTGTCACGAGTGAACCTTTCTGCTCCACGTGGTTACCAAGCACTTCCTTGAGAGCCTCGTCCAACAGGTGGGTACAGGTATGGTTGGCCTCGATGGCACGGCGGCGTTCAACATCCACGCAGGCCATGAACTCTGCCTCGGGATTAGTGGGAATGCGCTCCAGCAGGTGAACACTCACGCCATTCTCCTTCTTGGTATCAATGACCTTGATGGTCTCTGTCTCGTTCAGGATAACACCAGAGTCGCCTACCTCGCCACCCATCTCTCCATAGAAGGGAGTCTGGTCGAAGATGGCTTCATAAACGACACCTTTCTTCTGCTTCACCTCGCGATACTTCACGATGTGGCAAGTATATTCTGTGAAGTCATAACCCACGAACTTCTGCTCCAGTTGGTCGCTGACGATTACCCAGTCGCCCGCCTCTACCTGTGCGGCATTGCGGGCACGTTCCTTCTGTTTCTGCATCTCAACATTGAAGCCAGCCTCATCGACCGTGAGTCCGTTCTCTCGGCAAATGAGTTCTGTGAGGTCGAGAGGGAATCCGTAGGTGTCGAAGAGCGTGAAGGCCTTCTCACCTGCAATCTCTGTCTTTCCGGCAGCCTTGGTCTCCTTCATCACACCGTCCAGCAACTTGATGCCAGTTTCGAGAGTGCGCAGGAAGCTGTCTTCCTCTTCCTTCATCACCTTGCTGATAAGTTCGCGCTGTGCCTCCAACTCGGGATAGGTGGCTCCCATCTCCTGAATGAGGACAGGCAGCAGGCGGTACATAAAGGCCTCTTTCTGGCCCAGGAAGGTATAGGCATAGCGGACGGCACGGCGCAGGATGCGACGGATGACGTAACCGGCCTTAGCGTTACCGGGCAACTGACCGTCGGCAATACTGAAGGCGATGGTGCGCAGGTGGTCTGCAATCACACGCATGGCAACGTCGGTCTCTTCCTTGTCGCCATACTTATAGCCGCTGAGGTCACCAATGGCCTTGATGATGGGCTGGAAGACATCGGTATCGTAGTTCGAGTGTTTGCCCTGGATGGCGCGAACCAGACGTTCGAAGCCCATGCCGGTATCAATAACATTCATGCCAAGCGGCTCTAAATGTCCGTCGGCCTTGCGCTCGAACTGCATGAAGACGATGTTCCAGATTTCGATGACCTGTGGGTCGTCCTTGTTTACCATCTCGCGTCCGGGAACCTTTGCCTTCTCCTCGGGCGTACGGCTGTCTAAGTGAATCTCGGAACAAGGACCGCAGGGACCTGTGTCGCCCATCTCCCAGAAGTTGTCATGCTTGTTGCCGTTGATGATATGGTCAGCTGGAACATGCTTCAGCCAGTAACCGGCAGCCTCATCGTCACGGGCAAGGCCTTCTTCTGGCGAACCCTCGAACACGGTTACATAGAGGTCCTTGGGGTCGAGCTTCAGCACATCCACCAGATATTCCCATGCCATATCGATGGCGCCTTCTTTGAAATAGTCACCAAACGACCAGTTGCCCAGCATCTCGAACATGGTGTGGTGGTAGGTGTCATGGCCCACCTCTTCCAGGTCGTTATGCTTGCCGCTGACACGCAGGCATTTCTGGCTGTCGGCACGGCGGCGCGGCTCTGGGTCGCGAGTGCCCAGGATGATGTCTTTCCACTGGTTCATACCGGCATTGGTGAACATCAGCGTCGGGTCGTCCTTCACCACCATTGGTGCAGAAGGTACTATCACATGTTCCTTTGACTCGAAATATTTCTTGAACGAGTCGCGAATTTCGTTAGCTGTCATCATATTTTTTGCTGTTTTGTCTTTTTCCTGTTTGCTTATTTGCCTGTTTATGGTGTATATTTCACCAAAAATCTTGCAAAGGTAATTTATTTTGCCTATTTTTGCAAAGAAATTGATTACAAAAGGAAGTAATATCTGTAATTATGCCTTATAATCCGAATAAAGAACTGAAGAAGTTTTATTCTATAAGCGAGGTCGCCGCAAAGTTTAACGTGGCAGAGTCTCTTTTGCGTTATTGGGAAAAGGAGTTCCCAAACATCAAACCAAAGAAGACGGAAAGTCGTGGAATACGAATGTACACGGCTGAGGATATTGCTGAAATCCAGCTTGTTTACAACCTGTTGAAGGTGAGGGGTATGAAGATAGGTGCTGCCAAGCAGGTGCTGGAAAAGAACCGTGAAGGTGCCAGTAACACGGCTGCAGTGTTGGGCTATCTGCAATCAATACGTCAGGAACTGGTGGAAATCAGCAACGAATTGAAGGATTTGTAATTATTTGCGCCTGACGTCCTTAATTTCCTTTATTTTCTTTAGCTTTTTACAGATAGACAGGATGTCGGTCACATCGTGGACACCCAGTTGAATCTCTGCAGTGAATATGCCGTCTTTTGAGTCGATATTCAACTTGTGGATGTTTACATTCAGCTGCTGGGATAGGACACCGGTTATCTGATGCAGTACGCCAATGTGGTCTATGCCTTCAAGATATATTGTTGTAAGGAATGAAAGTTGTTTGTGTGTGTCCCATTTTGCAGCAAGAATGTGGTTGCCGTCGCTGGCCTTCAGCCTCGAAGCCACTTCGCACTGACGCTTGTGGATAGTGATGCTGCTGACACCGTCAAAATACCCCAGTACATCATCACCGGGAATAGGATGGCAAGTCTGGCAGATAATGTAATGCGCCATTGTCTCCTCATTAAGGACGAGGGGTTTTTTCTTGTCAATTTTTATCGGAGCCACATTAACAGGAGTATCAGCGTTGGCATTGGCTTTGGCCTTGTCATTATGGCGCTTAAAGAGAGTAAGATAGCGCCCCCATCCCTTTTTACTCCGAATCTTATTTAGGATGGTTGCTTCGTCGTTATCACCAAGATTGATACGCTTTTCCCCAACTGCGACAAGAAGTTCTTCCCTTGACTGCATATTGTGTAGCCGGCAGAGTTTATCTATGTTGATGCTGTTGGGCTCTTTCTCTATCTTTTGGAAGAAGGCATTCAGCAGTTCCTCGCCCTCTTTCTGCTTTTCTCTGTCTTCACGACGCAGAATAGCCTGAATCTTACCCTTCGCCTTTGCAGTAGTGGCAAACTGCATCCATTCGCGCTCAACCTTCTGGCTTTTGGAAGTAAGAATCTCTACCTGGTCGCCGCTTTGCAGTACATGACTGATAGGAACCAGGTGATGATTTACTTTAGCGCCAATGCAATGTGTTCCAAGGAAGGTGTGTATGTTAAAGGCAAAGTCGAGTACCGTACAATTGGCAGGCATAGTTTTGAACTCGCCCTTTGGCGTGACCACAAAGATTTCACTGGCATACAGATTAAGTTTGATGGTATCCAGGAAATCAATGGCATTGGGTTGGGGGTCATCCAGGATTTCCTTGATGGTGAGCAGCCAGTTATCCAATTCGTTCTCGCTGTCCTCTGTTGTCTTGCTACCCTCCTTGTATTTCCAGTGTGCAGCAAACCCCTGCTCAGCCTTGTCGTCCATACGGCGGCTTCTGATCTGTACTTCTACCCACCGGCCTGTTTTACTCATAAGCGTAGTATGCAGTGCCTGGTAGCCGTTGGCTTTAGGGTGTGCCAGCCAGTCGCGCATACGTTCTGGGTGAGGTTTGTATATACTGCTGGCAATTGCATATATCTGGAAGCATTCCGCAATCTCCTTGTTGATATCGTCGCAGTCAAAGATAATGCGGACGGCCAGTATGTCGTAAATCTCCTCAAAAGTTACATGTTTGTTTTGCATCTTGCTCCAGATGCTGTAGGGCGTTTTTATACGTGCCTTTATCTCATATTTTATTTTAGCCTCATCAAATTTCTCTCTGAGGGGAGCGGTAAACTGGTCGAAGATGGATGTGAGGTGTTCTTTCATGCCGGCCAGCTTTGCTTTTAGGGCACGGTACTCCTCAGGGTGTTCATAGCTGAAACTCAGGTCTTCCAGCTCCTCTTTTATTTTGTTGAGACCCAGCCTGTTTGCTAAGGGCGCATATATGTAGAGTGTTTCGCCGGCTATCTTATACTGCTTGTTAGGCAACTGGCTGCCTAGGGTGCGCATATTGTGCAGGCGATCGGATATCTTGATGAGGATGACGCGGATATCGTCACTCATGGTCAGCAGCAGCTTCTTGAACGATTCTGCCTGTGCCGACGCCTTATCGCCAAATATTCCGCCGGAAATCTTGGTAAGTCCGTCAACAATTTGGGCAATCTTTTCGCCAAAGATGTTGGCAATATCCTCTGCGGTGTAGTCAGTATCCTCAACAACATCATGAAGGAGTGCTGCACAGATGCTGGTACTGCCCAGTCCAATCTCTTCACATGCTATCTGTGCAACAGCAATGGGGTGCATAATGTAAGGTTCGCCAGAGAGGCGACGGACTCCTTTGTGGGCCTCCTTGGCAAAGTTGTAAGCCTTGTCGATTATCTCGACATGTTTACGGTGCTTGGATTTAAGATATGTTTCAACAAGATGCTGATAAGCCTCACTTACCATCTTCTCGTCTTCCAATTCTTTATTGGTTACTTCTTCCATATCCAAAGCTTTTTACGTTACATTATATAATATAATATATAGAGCCGTTTATGGCATCTTCAGCTTCTGCCCTGTCCTGATGTTGGTTCCCTTTAGTCCGTTGGCACGTTGTATAGCCTTGACAGTTGTGTGGTTGCGCTTTGCAATAGCTCCAAGGGTGTCACCTTTTTTAACGGTAACAGAGCGGGAGGATGCAGATTTGGTGCGACTGTTCTTTCTGCTGTTGTGTGTTTTTGACGTAGTGCGTCCGCCGTCATCTGCAATGACCACTTCTTTTACGGCAGAATATTCAACGGGTTTTACGTAAATCGAATCTCCTGCATCGATAAATGCATTAATCTTGTCGGAAGGCATACGCAGGATGCAGTCATGTGAATCCCCAGGAATAAGCGTTGTCCGGTATTGAGGGTTAAGCGCCCTAAGCTCCTCAATGCTGATATCGCATGTGGCAGCTATCTGTTCCATTCTGACATTGCGCTTCAGCAGCAACGTGTCCGTTGCCTGCGGAAGCGTGGTGCCTACTGGACAGATATTGTGGTCGCAATAATAATTCATAACATAGTTTGCTGCAATAAAGGCAGGTACATAGCCTCGGGTCTCTGCTGGCAAATATTGGTAAATGCCCCAGAAGTCCTTTTTGCCGCCAGAGCGCCTGATAGCCTTGCTTACGTTGCCAGGACCGCAATTATAGGCGGCAATGGCAAGGGACCAGTCGCCAAAGATGTCATAAAGGTCTTTCAACAGATGGGCAGCAGCATAACTTGCCTTAATGGGGTCTTTCCGTTCATCAATAAGGCTGGTGACTTCCAATCCGTATTTCTTGGCAGTTCCAATCATAAACTGCCAAAGCCCTACAGCTCCTGCCCTGCTGACGGCATTGGGGTGCAGGGCACTTTCAATAATGGGAAGGTTCCGCAGTTCAAGGGGGACCTGATAACTCTCAAGTGCTTCTTCAAAAATGGGATTGTAGAAGTTGCATGTTCCCAGCATGATGCTTACAGAGGGACGAAGGCGTTCGCAGTATCGGTCTATATATTTGCGAACTGTCTCGTTATAGGGCATCTCTATTACGTTGGGAAGCCGGCTAAGACGCTTTGCGTATGTCTCGTCGTCAAAATCAGGGTTCACGCCTGTTGACTGGCAGTTCTCCACGTTATCCAGATAATTCTTTGTCATCCAGTCGTTCAGCAGGCTGTCAAGTTCGTGCATCTGCATTCCTTCGGGCAATAAAGTGTCATCGGTGCCTATAGTATCGTTGTATTCTTGGGCATAGGTGGCAACTGCCATTAACAATACGCAACTGAATATAAACAATCTTATCTTCATTTCTTCTGTTTTTAATAGGATAGGACGAATTTGACTCCAGGAATTGTTTCCCTGCCGTACGTTTTGGCTGGTGCCGTCTGGATAAAAGTTGGTTCTATGTGCAGGCTTAAGTCTTCTGTGATGTCAAAGGACGAGAGCTCAGCATCCACGTAAGCGTCAATTACAGCCAGCAGGTACACCCCTGCAAAGGCAAAAAGGCTTAGGTCGCGGTTCCGCCTGAAAAAATTCTTCTTGTTTTTGAATATGTTCTTGAAGCGCTCCTCCCTTCCTGTAATATCGTAGCCTATGGGAAGCATTTTTTCATAGCTCTTGGTGTTCGGGTCTGAGTCCATGATGTCAAGATAAGCCTGAGAATAGTCATGAAGCATTTGGGAGTTCCATGTCAGGGCATATACACATCCCAGAAATCCACCGTATATGATGGGCAGCTTCCAGTATTTGTGATTGTAGATTTGTCCGCCTCCGGGAAAGACAAGTCCCAACCACATGGCACGGATGGGGTCTGGGGTAAAGCGCTTCTTTTTCAGCGATGATTCTATCGCCACTTTAAGAAGGCTGTCAGAAGTATTAACCACAAGTGCAGAATCCGGCAGCACAATCCTTGCAAGAGAGTCAGGATGCTCTATCCTCTGCGTCTGTGCAAGAAGTGCGGTCCCACCGCCAAACCATGCGACAAGGTAAAGCAGGAGTATCCGGATGCTATATGGTAAAATATATACTCTCAATTTCTCAGTTTGTCAATGATGGCAATAATACGTTCCAGTTCCTCTTCGTTGGCAAAGGGAATGGTGATCTTTCCTTTTCCTGTTTCGGCGCATGTAAGCTGTACTTTTGTCTGGAAGAATTTGCTCAGGCTATTGCGCAAGGCACCGTATTCGCTGCTCAGGTTGGAGCCTTTCTGCCGGATGCGTTTTCCCTCTTTGTTTTTCACGCTTCCTCCTCGGCTCAGTTCCTTTACCATTTCCTCTATCTTGCGAACACTTAATTTCTCTTTCTTGAACTCCCTGAACACCTCCAACTGAACGGTAGGGTCATTCAAGGCCAGAAGAGCACGGGCGTGTCCCATGTCAATCTCCTTGTTCTTGAGTGCCATCTGAATGGGAGCCGGCAACTTAAGCAATCGAAGGTAGTTGGCTACGGTAGCACGGTTTTTTCCTACCTTGTCGCTAAGTTGCTCTTGGGTAAGGTCATACTGCTCCATCAGGTGCTGGTAGGCCAATGCAATCTCTAATGCAGTTAGGTCTTGGCGTTGTATGTTCTCTACCAGTGCCATTTCCATCATATTCTCATCGTCAACCGTTCTGATATATGCGGGAATATGGGTAAGACCTGCACGCATACTGGCCCTCCAACGCCTCTCACCGGCAATGATGGTGTAAGAACCGTCACCCATATCGCGCAACGTGATAGGCTGTATAATGCCGATTTGCCGGATGCTGTTAGCCAGTTCCTGCAGGCTGTCATCGTCAAAATCTCTTCTAGGCTGGTTGGGGTTAGGATGGATGTTCTCGATACTTATCTCGCAGATATTTGATGACCCTGCCGTCTGAACCTCTGTGCCGGTATTTAGCAAAGCGTCAAGCCCCCTTCCCAAAGCCTGTCCCTGATATTTTTTACGTATGGCCATGTGGTGATAGTTTTATTTGTTTTTCTCAATAATTTCCTCTGCCAGTTTCAGGTGGACCTTTGCACCAACGGCATCTGCATCGTACAGGATGGCTGGCATTCCATGACTGGGTGCCTCGCTTAGCTTTACGTTTCGTGGAATGACCGTCTTGAAGACAAGTTCGCGGAAGTGCCGTTTTACCTCCTCGTATATCTGGTTAGCCAGACGCAGACGGCTGTCGTACATCGTAAGCAGGAAACCTTCTATTTCAAGGGCGGGATTCATCCTCGATTTCACTATCTTTATGGTGTTCAACAGTTTGCTGATACCCTCCAATGCAAAATACTCGCACTGAACGGGAATGATAACGCTATGTGCTGCGGTTAGGGCATTAACCGTGATAAGACCCAGACTGGGGCTGCAGTCTATCAGCAGGTAATCGTACTCGTCGGCAATGGAAGCCAGCAGTCTCTTCATTACCTGTTCCTGATGCTTTACATTCAGCAACTCTATTTCTGCTCCCACCAGATTGATGTGAGAGGGTATGATATCCAGTCCGTTAATATCCGTAGTGTAGATGACGTCGCGAATGTCCATTTCGCCCAGCAAAGCATTGTATATTGACCCATCTATCTTGTTGACATCCACGCCCAAGCCGCTTGAGGCATTGGCTTGCGGGTCTGCATCAATTAGCAAAACTTTCTTTTCCAGCGCGGCCAAGGAGGCTGCCAGGTTCATACAGGTGGTGGTTTTTCCCACACCGCCTTTCTGGTTTGCTATAGCAATGATTTTGCTCATTAGTTTCTGTTTTCGTTCCTAAATTAAGTGCGAAGATATGATTTTCTTTTGGAATATGGGGCAGAATTGTCACATTTTTATTACTTTTGCATAGCAAATGAAACGAAGATATGCAAAAACAGCCCTTGATATTAATAACAAACGATGACGGTTTGAACGCACAGGGTATTTCCGTGCTTACCAAATGTATGCAGAAATTAGGCCAGGTTGTTGTAGTGGCTCCTAACGGTGCACGGTCTGGCTCTGCGTGCTCTATAACGCCTCTTGTGCCTGTAACCCTGAAGCTGGAAAGCAAGGAGGATAACCTGACCGTTTATTCTTGTAGCGGAACACCTGTTGACTGCGTTAAGCTGGCGTATGAAAAAGTGGTTCCTCGTAGGCCGGACCTGGTGGTTTCCGGCATTAATCATGGAGATAATGCCAGCATCAGCCTGCATTACAGCGGCACGATGGGAGCCGTGTTGGAAGCATGTATGAAAGGTCTGCCCGCCATCGGGTACAGTCTGCGTACCCGTGCCTCGCAATGTGACTTCCAGCCTTATCTCGAGGTAGTTGAAAAGGTGGCAGACCACGTCCTTCGGAACGGTCTTCCGCAGGATGTCTGTCTGAATGTGAACTTTCCTGAAGTTCCTGTCCTACGGGGGGTCTCCGTCTGCCGGATGGCAAGGGGAATCTGGCAGTCGGAATGGAAAGATACGGATGAACCGGGAGTATTTCGCTTGACTGGCAGTTTCACCAATTTGGAACCAGATGCAGAAGATACTGACTACTGGGCTTTGGATCACGGGATGGCATCCGTCACACCTTTGGGAATGGATATGACAAGCTATCCCTGTTTCGACACGTTGAAATCTTTGCAGGAATGAAGTATTACCTGATAGCAGGAGAGGCCAGCGGCGACCTTCATGCCAGCCACCTGATGGCAGCTTTGAAGGAGGAAGACGCACGGGCAGAGTTTCGTTTCTTCGGGGGCGATAAAATGCTTGCTCAGGGCGGTACCCTGGTCTGTCATTACAAGGAACTTGCCTATATGGGGTTTATTGATGTGGCCTTGCACCTGCGTACCATCCTAAAGGGGATGAAAAGGTGCAAGCAGGACATCGTTGCCTGGAATCCCAATGTTGTGATACTGGTAGATTATCCTGGCTTCAACCTAAAGATTGCGCATTTCCTGCGCGACAACACCCACATACCCGTCTTTTATTACATTTCGCCTAAGATATGGGCTTGGAAGGAGAGGCGAATCAAGGAAATACGTAGGAATATAGACGAACTTTTCAGCATCCTTCCTTTCGAGGTTGCTTTCTATGAGCAGAAGCACCATTATCCTATTCACTATGTGGGTAATCCCACTGTTGACGAGGTGGATGCATTTATCAGGGAAAACCCACTGGATGCCGATGCATTCCGGCGCAAGGCGGGATTAGGCAGCCTTCCTATTATTGCCCTTCTTGCAGGAAGCCGCAGACAGGAAATTCGCGACAATCTCCCCCGCATGGTTCAGGCTGCTTTACCTCTTGCCGAAGAATATCAGTTGGTGGTGGCAGCTGCACCTGGCATTGATGACGTCTATTATGCCAAATGCTTGCAGGGAGCCGAGGTTAAGGTGTTGCACGGTCAGACGTACAATATTCTCCGTTATGCTACGGCGGCCCTTGTCACCAGTGGAACGGCAACGCTCGAGACGGCTTTGTTCCGTGTTCCCCAAGTGGTCTGTTACTATATGAAGGCGGGCCGGTTAGCCTCTTTTGCCCGCCGTCTGTTTTTAAAAGTTCCCTATATCTCGCTTGTGAATCTTGTGGCAGACAAAGAGGTGGTTCCTGAACTTGTGGCACATGAGATGACGGTGGAGAATACACGCCAGCATCTGCTGTCCATTCTTCCTGACGGAGAAGCCAGAAAAAAGCAACTGGCAGGCTATGAACTGATGGCGCAGCGTTTGGGTGAGCCTGGAGCTCCGAAACGGGCAGCGCAGCAGATGGTGAGTATTCTTTTGCGTAAATATAACAGCAAGCTTGAAAGCTAATAAATAATCCTAATGATACGGGGACTATGGTTTCGTTCCTTTCATCCTATTTCGACCATTACGGGCGTTTCCCCAAGGAATGCAGCGCAGACTCTGGCTACGTCAGTGAGGAGAACTACTCTTTTATGAATCCGCTATATATAAAGGAATTTCGCCTGTTTTCTCCCTCTCTTTAACATATACGCTTCGTTCTGTGCCCTATACAACTATCAACTCTCAAGGGGGTAGCAGTTTTTTTTGTATTTTATTTGGTATTTCTCTCACTTATTCGTATTTTTGCAAAGTGGTAGTGTAGAAAACCACGTGTTATTCATTTAATTGTGATTGCCTATGAGCAAATAAATTAAAGTTAAGTCATAAAGACAAATAGCGTCCGCTTAGATTCTTGTTCTATCGAAATCGGCAAAATTTCACAGAGCAGCAGGAGTAAAAGTTCGGATGCTCACGCTATGGCGTGGGCTTTTACTCGAATATGCTGCATAGGTGTTTGCCGATACCTGATAGAACGTAGACGAATGAAGTCCACGTTTTTTTATTTCCCATTTAAGATACTAACTTAAATACAATATCATTATGAAGAAGCAATTATTACTCTTTCTTGTAACAGCCTTAGTGGCCTTTACTTCCGCTTTTGGACAAAACCATGAACTGCAAATCTTCAAGGATGGCAGCCTGATTCAATCATTCCCCATCAATAACATCGATAGTATTAAAATCGGTTATGCTTTCAATGCCCCGACCGGAGTAAATGCCCAACTGAACGACAGGATTATCGTAGTATCGTGGACAGCTGTCCAGGGTGCCGCGTCGTACCAAGTCTTTCGCAGCGGTGACAACAAGAGCTATTCCCTGTTAGCAGGTAATTTGACAAAAACAACCTACACCGACAATGCGCCTCTCATCGGTACGAACTACTATAAGGTGAAGGCAATAGGCAATGGACAGGAAAGTGCGTTGAGCACGGCTTCTGCTCTTGTGTTTTTCAATGACAATAATGGTTTAGAGAAGGGATTGTACATGGGCATTATCGGCTTCAGCGGGGATTTGATAGACAAGGGTGACATGACTCTGCTGGCTCCCAATACGAAGAGCAGTTTCATCTCATTCGTGAACAATTTGACAACAGAGAAGAATACTCTGCTATACTATGCTGTGGACAAAGCGTTGGACAAACTAACCACAACTTTTTTCCCCAACAATCTGAGTAATGTGTACCTCGTAACTTTTACCGATGGACTCGACCAAGGTTCGCTTCCTGCAATAAACTATGACCCTTATACATCCAAAGCTCAATATCGCACCTATCTTGATGACCGCATCAAGTCCACCTCGGTGCAAGGCATGCCACTTACGGCATATACCATTGGCATACGTGGCGGTGATGTAACGAATGTTGAGGAGTTCCATAACAACCTTGTCAGTCTAGCGAGTCCAGAAGAGAATGCTATGGAGGTGACAAGCATGTCGGAAGTCAACAACCGTTTTGGTTCTTTTGCAATTTAGTTGAAATAATAGTATCCCAGCATCATTTTTCTTTTAAGTAATTCCAATTTTGCTCTTCCATACATTGTTCGTTTCACCTCCTTTAATTTGTTTACGAATCCCTCTGTTATCCCATTCCTG
>JAGCPD010000013.1 GCA_017645305.1 Bacteroidaceae bacterium
ATTTATATGATATAAATAACTGGATATTAGTTAATTATATATAAATAATTTGTTCCATGATCTTGTCAATCCGAACAGATTGGATTGCTGTCGACATTACGATAACACATCGTACTTTTCAACTAAATTGAAGAAGAACCAATGCTGGCAGAAGATACGGGCTACTTCAGAACTATGAGCACCTTGTTCCTTACCCCAGACTCCCGCCGCCATCTTTGCAACGAGGTCTATTCCGTCTTGTGTAAATTGTTTGATAACTATAAATTCCGATTTATCTGTTTGACAACCTTTTATATCCACTCAAAATTGACCTCTCCAGCAGGGGGACAGTTCTGTCCCTTCTATCTTGTGACGATATTATTCGCCGAAATAAAAAGTTTAGTTTAGGTTATGGATATTTTATATGGGAATAAACTAAACCGTTCTGCGGTTTGGCAAACTCTTTGCCGTCCCTCTTTCTTTTTTGGACGGCAAAGAGAATATAATATCTATTGTAGTTTGTTGTAAATCTCGTCCGTCACAGGCTCTAACCACTCGTGACTTGCGCCCTCTTTTACATCTTTATGATACGTCAGATGCTGGAACCACGAGTCTTTAGCGGCACCGTGCCAGTGTTTTACTTCAGCAGGGATAGCGATGACGGTGCCGGGAGTCATTTCAACAGGAGCCTTGCCCCATTCCTGATACCAACCGCGACCGGCGACGCAGATCAATACCTGCACCTGTTTGTGATGGATATGCCAATTGTTACGGCAGCGAGGTTCAAACGTAACGTTCATGACACCACCACCGACATCAGCCAGATAACTCTGACCTATGAAGTACCTGCCGTAAGGATTAGGATCGCCCTTGGGCCATTTTGTGCTTAGGGTATAGCCTTCTTTGCAGAGCCAAGTGCACAGTTCATCCACCAACTGCTTTGAGTTACCCATATTTACTGCACCCTGCTTGTGGGCGGCGAGTTGTGGGGCAACGCCTTCCAAGCCGCTCAGGGCTGCTACGGTTACTATCTCGCGGTCGGCAGCAGAGAGTTGGTCACCAGCGAAGATGTCACCAAAGAGGTGGGACTTCAGATAGTAGTCATCCTGCGGACAGAATTCGTAGTTGAAGGGCTTTCCTGAAAGTTGCGTCTGGTTCTTAGTACCCAGTTCGTATGCTTTCTTGGCATTGTCCCATTCTGCAGGACGTTTCCAAGGCTTGCCTTCCTGCCAGTTCGCTTGTCTGTTTTCCAAAACCTTACTCAGCACTCCAAGTGCATTCAGACTTCGTGGAAAACCTGTGTAGGCATAGAGCTGCGAGAAGGCCTCCTTCAGTTCGTTGACGGTTACACCCTTGTCGAGAGCCATGCGCACGGCAGGTTCCAGTCGTACCAAGTCCCCCTGTGCCATCAGGCAGGCACATGCTGCCAATCCCTTTTGACGCTCTGTCAGCGTCTGACTGTTTACTGTTGTCATCATCAGTATTGCAAATAAAAATATTAAAATCTTCTTCATAGTCGTTTTTTACTTATTCCTCCTTGCCGTCACCCACACGGGGTCCTCGCTCATGATGGGCTTATTGACTGCCATCACGCCACTGAGGTTGTGCGGCACGTAGGGCTCTTCAAGATAAGCGATGTCTTCAGCGGTCAGGTGCAGGTCGAGCGACTTCACGGCACCCTCGATGTGATGCAGCTTCGTGGCGCCAACGATGGGCGATTCTACCTTCTGTAGCAGCCAGGCCAGCGACACCTGCGTCATCTCCACACCGTAGCGGTCAGCCAACTCCACCACGCGCTCTACGATGCGGTTGTCCTGCTCGGCGGTGGCATCGTACTTGAAGTGCATGAATGCGTCCTTCTCCTGTCGCAGTGATGTCTCGCCGGGGCGCTTCGCCAACTTACCAGAGGCCAGTGCGCTGTAGGGTGTCTGTGCGATGTTGTCCTCACGACACAGTAGCTGCATCTCTCGCTCTTCCTCACGCATAATCAGGTTGTAGTGATTCTGCACGCTGATGAACTTCGCCCAACCGTTCCGTTCGGCCAGCGCATTCATCTTTGCCAACTGGTAGGCAAACACGTTGGCAATGCCGATGTAGCGGGCCTTGCCAGCGCGCACTACATCGTTCATGCCTTCAAGGATTTCCTCGGCGGGCGTCTTGTAATCCCAGATGTGGTAGATGTAGAGGTCCACGTAGTCCATGCCCAGATGCTCCAGACTGGAATTGATCGAGTTCATCACATGCTGACGGCCACCGATGCCTGCGGCAATCTCCTCATCCCTGCGAGGCAGGAATTTGGTGGCTACCACCACGTCCTCACGACGAGCCATATCCCTCAGCGCACGACCCACGTACTGCTCCGACGTACCCAACTGGTAGGCAATCGCCGTGTCGAAGAAGTTCACGCCCAGATCGAGCGAGCGACGTATAATCTCTCGTGTGGGTTCTTCACCGATAGTCCATGCATGCTGACCGATAGTCGGGTCGCCGAATCCCATACAGCCCAAACAGATGCGCGACACCCGCAGGTCAGAATTTCCAAGTTTTACGTATTCCATAACTACTCCTTATTGACAACCTCTGCACCGTATGCCTTTCCCATCTTCACGCAGTCGCCGATGATATCGCCTGTACGCAGATATTTATAGGTAGGCATCTCGAACAGTACGGGGCGCAGTTTCTCGTAGTTGGGCTTGCCTTTCTCGTCCAGTTTATCCTCATCCACGTAGTTGTTCAACACGTTGCAAATGTAGTTCTTAAAACCGTCGATCTCGTACACGTCTATGACTTCGCACTCCATCACCATAGGCGACTGCTCGATGACAGGCATGCCGGCCTCGCCCAGATGATACTCAAACACCTTCGACTTGTCGGTCTTGGCTCCGCTCACCGTTCCTGTGTAATCGGCCTGAGCTACGAACTCCTCGCTGATGATATTGATGGAGAAACGCTTGCTCTCGTCGATGGCTGCGATGCTATGGTGCGACGAATGCACACTCAACAACAGCTTCGAGTGGCTTACGATACCCACATGGGCTACTAGCAGCCAGTTTACTTTCCCTTCGTTATTCACTGTGCCAACAACTGTTGCCGGTGTTGGGTAGAGCGTCATTTTCTGTCCGATGTTCTGTTTCATAATTGTCTTGTTATTTTGTTGTTCGTTTAAAAACCATGTTCATTGTTTCTGGTGTCAGCGGCTGCAGGTCTTGCAGCTTCAGGTGCTTTACCATGTGTAGGGTGCCCTGCTTGTACTTCAGGAAATGGGCAGTCTGGATGTGGTGCTGGTAGGCCTGCTGCGAGGCGTAGATTTCGAGGATACGAATTTGGCAGCTATCTTCCTTTGTTTGTGTTGGGAACAGGCAGATTACGCCTGGTTCTTCGGCAAGGCTCGCTTTCTGAATTTCTGCGGCTGCAGCAAGGTATTCCTTCAAGTATTGCGGATGAATCTCGATTTCAGCCAGGCGATACAACATCGTATCAGCGTGAGGTACGTCAGCGGTTGGCTTATTGGTGGTTTGACCAAAAAGCCAACGGGCATTCTCCGAAAGAATCATCTTTTGGAATGGCGCAAGGTCGGGCTCTTTCGATAGATAGTCCTTCATGCGGGCGAGGCTCTGGGTGAGCACCTGTGTAGCAACGTAAGGATAGTCGGAACCGTAGAACAGATGGTCGGGCGTGGTGATGGTGAGCATCATGCGGATGGTCTCTGGACTGTGTGCGCCTGCGAGGTCGTAGTACAGGGCGCGAAGGTTGGCCTCCCAGTCTATCTCACCCACCATCTTGTTGGCCTGCATCACGGGTGTCAGCGATTTCATGCGAGGCACGGCAAGCGGTAGATAGGCTCCGCAATGGGGCACCACCACCTTTACATTCGGAAAACGGGCCAGCACGTTGCGACTAATCATATTCGTTACGGCACGGGTGGTCTCTGAGAGATATTCCTGCATGGCCAATGGCGTCTGCTGCATGACCTGACGATTGACAGGCTCAGGGCGATGGGGATGTAGGATTACCACCGCCTTGCGATCGTTCAAGACCGAGAAAAGCGTGTCGAGTTCTGGTGCGCCAAGATACTGCCCATTTACGTTTGTTGCCAACTTAATGCCATCGGCCTTCAGCACGTCGAGGGCGTATTTCGCTTCTTCGATAGCAGCATTCACATCAGGTAAAGGAAGGGCGGCACAGAACAGAAATCGCCCAGGGTGCTCGCGCTTTATGCGGGCAGCGGTCTCGTTGGTCTTACGAACCACTTCGGCTGATGTCGGCTGTGGTGCCGCTAATGTCAGCACCGATGTTTCAATGCCAGCTTCGTCCATCCACCGCAGATGCTCCGTCACGTCATACTTCGGCAAGGGGAATCCCTCGTCCATCAGTTTGCCCTCGCTCTCCAAAGCTGACACAAACTCAGAGGTAATCAGATGTGAATGTACATCGATTATGCCCTGAGCCTGTACCATTGCCGCAAACAGCAGCGAGATTAGCGTTATCCTCAGTCTCATACCTTTTTGTTTATTATTCGATTTCAATCTTCTTAATCACTTTGGCAGGGACACCACCGACAATCGTGTTTGCCTCGACATCCTTTGTCACGACGGCACCGGCTGCTACCACTGCACCATCACCGATGGTAACACCTGCAAGTACAGTAGCGTTTGCGCCAATCCATACGTTCTTGCCGATGTGGATGGGTGCATAGCTCATGCTCTGGCGCATGGCTGGGTCAAGGTCGTGGTTGATGGTAGCCAACACGACATTGTGACCGATGAGTGCGCCTTCATCGATGATGATGCCGCCTTGATCCTGGAACTTGCAGCCCATGTTGATAAAGACGCGCTCGCCAACCACGGTGTTCTTTCCGCAGTCGGTGTGGAACGGTGGAAACATCCCAACACTCTTTGGCACTTCGCGTCCCCATAACTGTTCGAGCAAGCCATGCAGCTCCTCTGGCGTATGATACGTGCCGTTGATCTCAGCTGTAATCTGCAAAGCCTCTTGCGACAG
>JAGCPD010000001.1 GCA_017645305.1 Bacteroidaceae bacterium
TTCCCATTCCGAACAGAGAAGTTAAGCCCGCCCGCGCCGATGGTACTGCACACCCGTGGGAGAGTAGGTAGCTGCCGTTTTTACAGGAGAAGCCTCTGCGTCAGACGATGCGGAGGCTTTCTTTGTCTTATGGGTTTTATGGGAACTATAAGACTAACAAATAAGTCTTTTTTTGCATATAATAAATCGTTTTTTTTAGTACTTCAGTATTTATTCCTTTAATTTTTATCGGGAAAACAAAAAAGATTGCTATATTTGTACTCAGAAACTGTTAAATCTAAACGAGAAACAACTAAATTTACTGACATGAGAAAAAGACTACTTTATGGTTTTCTCATGCTGTTTGTTATTTTGACGGGCAGTATGAGAGCATGGGCGCTGGAGCAGGATGTTAACGGCGTCTATCAGATTGGTACGGCACAGGATCTGATTGATTTTGCTGCTGTAGTAAATGATGGTGAGTTCGGTGCCAATGCTGTTTTGACAACTGACATTGCTCTTTCCGAGGTTTGGGAAACACCCATCGGTGGTGGAACAGGCAATGCCGCTCCTGGCGCAACTGCATACACTGGTATTTTTGACGGGCAGGGTCACAGCATTACTGGCTTCAATGCAGAAGGTAACGTACATCTTGGTCTTTTCGGTGACGCAAATGGTGCTACCATCAAGAACTTCAGCATCAGTGGGACACTTACCCAGACAGGTGGATACGGTGGCGGTGTTGTTGCATGGCCCGCCAACACTACCATTGAGAATGTTCACTCCGCTCTGGTCATCAATGTTCCCAATGGTAGCACACACCATGTCGGTGGAGTGGTAGGTTCTGCTCGTGGTGGTAATACTATCAGCGGCTGTACCTTTAGTGGCTCCATGATTGTGGCTGCTTCTAACACTGACAATTTTGCCGGTGTTGTAGCTTACCTTGGAGGTGACAGTGTAGTATTCTGTGCCAACTACGGTGCTATTACCTTTGATGACTCAGGCTGTGCTGCAGGCGGTGTTGCAGGGTATCTTAATAATACGGATACATACGTAATGGGTTGTCTGAACATGGGTGCTGTAGTATATAATGACCTTGATGCTACTGGTGCTACTCCAAAGTGGGGCGGTGCCATTGTAGGTCGTCTGAGAAACCATGACCTCAATAAAGTGAAAAACAACATTTGGCTTGAAGGCAGTGCCACTGGTGCAGGCAAGGACAATGATGGCAACGTTAATCTGACAACTGCACTTTGTGTGACCCAAGAACAGTTTGCAAACGGTGAACTATGTTACTTCCTGAATGGCGACCAATCAGCAATTGGCTGGTACCAGACACTTGGTACGGACGCAATACCTGTACTTGACGCTACACACGCTCAGGTTTATATGAACGGACGTCTGCATTGTAATGGTGATGTATATGAAGGCGCGACTTATTCCAACCAGAACACAGACATCATCCAGGACGAGCACGATTTTGTTGATGGCATATGTTCATATTGTGGTTTCTTCAACGAGAGTTTCCTGATACCCAATGCCGACGGCTACTATGAGATAGCAAATGCAAGGCAACTTGTCTGGTTCGAGCAACTGGTGAACAACGGTAAAGTTGATGCCAACGCTGTGCTGAAAGCCGACATCGACTTCGCTGACCTTATGACTGAAGAAGAAAAGGAAGACCCCGAGCAAGCCGAGATTGCCTGGACGCCTATCGGTGACTGGCATACTGGTGCTGTATCCTCTGCTTACCAAGGCCATTTCGATGGTCAAGGGCATACCATTAAGCACTTCAATGTCACTTCGACCCAGAACTATTACGGTGTGTTCGGTGTTGTATCCACAGGCAGCTTCATCGAGAACTTCGACATCTACGGCACATTGAACCTCGGTCACAAAACTGGTGCTGTGGTTGCCTACACTCGCGATGCAACTTGCACCATCCGCAACATCCACAGCTACATGACCCTCAACATCACCGAGGCTACAGTCACAGCAGAAAGGCCTGGTGGCATCGTGGGCAGTGCAGTCAATGGCACAACCATTGTCGAGAACTGTACCTATTCCGGCATACTCAATGTGGGCGGCCATACAGGAAACATTGGCGGTATTGTAGGCTACATCAACAACAATGCAGCAGCTATTGTCAACATCACCAACTGCCTTTTCGATGGAGAAATCCAGAACGGAGACTCAGCAGACGGTCAGTGCGGTGGTATCGTGGGTTACAACAATGGTGGTACGGCAACCATCAAGAATTGCCTCTCTGTTGGTACGATTGTTTCCAGCGAAGGAAACATTGGCCAACTCATTGGCCGCCTCAATGGTAGCAACACTGTCTTTGCCAACAACTATTATGTAGGCGAGTTTGTTAACGGTACCAAAAGCGGCAAATCTGCGGGTGGCACAGCACCTGTAAATGTTGACAACGGTCAGCTGGCAAGCGGTGAAATATGCTGGAAGCTGAATGAAGAGACCTTCATTGATGTTGTTTGGCATCAGACGCTTGGAGAGAACGATTACCCTGTTCTCAATGCTAATGAGGCAATTGTCTATCAGACTCCCAGTGGATATAGTTGCGTCTCAGAGAAGAATCCTGATTCATTTGATTCATTCCGCGATGGTATAATTGACAAAGAGACGGACTTCATTGAGGATGAAAATATGGTGGCATACCAGGGATTGGTAGATGAGTATAAGGAGACAATCAAGTCTTGGGAGGAGATTGATAACTATGATGACTTCATTGCTGCCTATAAGGCTATTGCTGAGTTGAAGGAGCGCGTTATGACCTCTGCTGCTAGTTATGCTGCATACGTTCAGGCTTGCGAATATGCTGTTACCTATCTGGAAGAGAACAATGTTGAGGGCGAATGGGCTACTCTCCTCCAGACTTATCTTCAGGAAGACAACTCTGTGGAGCCTGACAATGATTATCCCAACGGAAGTTATGCCTACATCATGGAGAACCGCAACTTGGATGACGATGCTATTACCGCAGAGATTGCCTTTGTGAACCAGATGCTAGAGAATGCTATTGCTGGTGGAATCACTGCTGGAACCGAGATTACCCGTCTGTTGGCAAATTCCACCTTTACTCAGGGTGAGGACAATTTCGAAGGATGGAGTAAGGAATCTGACGGTACTATCGCCTTTACTACCGGTGGCGAGACAGAACTTATGCCTCTTGCACGTGCACTTGGTAACGGTACCTTTAATATTTCTCAGACACTGACCGAGCTGCCAAACGGTATCTATATGATGGCGGCTAACGGTTTGTTCCGTTCAGGAGCTGACGTAACCCATCAGTTCTATGCCGGTCAGCTCTATCTGAATGGTACGGCAAACTACTTTATGTCGCCGGGTGAAGATGTTGTTTTGGAAGAAGACGCAGTACCGGGAGAAAATTGCCTCGGTGAGGGTAGCGATGCCAATTTTAATGATAAAGACGGCTATATGATAGGATATGTGCCCAAATCATTAAAAGGCTGCTCATACGCTTACAAAGCTGGCCGGTACCAGAACTTCTGCGCAACAGAGGTAACCGATGGTAACCTGACGGTTGGTGTGCGCAGCCTTGGAACAGGCTTGGCAAGTGACTGGCTGCCTTTCGGTAATCTGCATGTTTATTATCTTGGCACTGCCGAGGAAGCCAACGAGAAGCTTGCTGATGTTCTGGAAGCCTTTGCTGCCCGTGCGCAGGTTATCGTGGATTTCGAATGCAGTGACGGCTATGATTTTATTGAGCAGAAACCCAATATATCAACGGAATTGAAGACTCAGCTTGAAGAAGCAATCGCTGGTGTCGAAGGTGCTACTACTGGTGAGGAGAAAATGGCTCTCATTAACACATTCTCTGCACTCTTCAACGAGGTACATGCTTGTCGTAAGGCTTATATCGCGATGGCAACGCCTTGTGGAACCACTGCTGACTTAATTGGCAATCTTGCAGGGTTGGGTTATCTTTCCGACGATGAATACAATGAAATGGAGGATTTTATTTATGCCACATTGGATCATTTTACTGCCGGTGATGTTACAACAGAAGAGGCACTTGCCATTGCCGAGCGTTTGAATCATATTATGGACCAAATACTGCCCAGTGTTGACGGTGTATTCCAACTGGCTACGCCTGAACAGTTACAGCTTTTCTCTGTACTTATAAACAATGGACTGGGTAATGCAAAGGCTGTTTTGACAAACGACATTGACATGAGTGAACTCGAGAATTTTGATCCGATAGGCTCTGGCGAAAATCCCTTCTCTGGTGAGTTTGACGGCCAAAACAACAAGATTACAGGCTTCGGCAAGTACGATGAGGAGAATGGCTATACGCTTCAACTGTCTGGTGACAAACAGGGATTCTTTGGCTACGTGAAGAATGCCACCATCCAGAACTTCAGCATCGAGGGTGCCTTCGAGTATAACGGCGGCACTGGCATTGGCCTTATCGGTTGGGCAGAAGGCACAACAGTTCGCAACGTCCACTCTAACCTCGACATTGCTGTTCCTGTAACATCGCACCACATTGGTGGTATCTGTGGCGACTTCCGTGACAGCAGTAAGGCCTACAACTGTTCATTCAGCGGCAAGATAACTGTTACCGATAGCAATACACATGACTGTGTCGGCGGCATTGGCGGTTACTCCAATGGCGGTTGCCTCTACGAGTACTGCGCTAACTATGGCGACATCTATTACACCAAAGCATCGTGCTATGCAGGTGGTATTCTTGGTTATATCAATACCACTTCTCTTGCTGGTGTGAAAAACTGCCTCAGTGTAGGTACAATCAAGATAATGAGTGGAACACCTACCAACGGCGGTGCTATCATTGGTACTGCAAGAAATGTCGATAATTCTACCGTTGTAAACAACTACTGGCTTGAAGGCAGCGCTCATCAGGTCAGCGGAGAGAATGTGGTTCCTGCCACTACCGTTACTGCAGAGCAGTTGGCCAGCGGTGAGGTCTGCTACAAGCTGAATGGTGACCAAACGGTAATCAACTGGTTCCAGACACTGGGTGAAGATGCCTATCCTGTTCTGGACCCAACTCATAAGACAGTCCTGTTTGATGAGCAGAGCGATTATCACAATGAGGCAGACGATGAGGATGGTATTTCAATCATTGAACATTCAACATTGAACATTGAACATTCCATCTACAATCTCTCTGGTCAGCGCATGAGTCGTATGCAGAAGGGTATCAACATTGTTGGTGGTAAGAAGATACTTTATTAGGTACAAATGAAAAGTGAAAAATTATAGATAATATAATTATAAGTCTGTAAATTGGGGGCGTGGCTGTGGCTGCGCCTTCTTTTTTTGTTTGGGAGATGCAATTTTGTAAATGTTTTGGCACTAAATGCTTCGTTTCTTTGAATTAATGAAAATTTTTATTCTCTATGTTATTGGATAAAACAAAAAAGTTGCTAAATTTGAGCGCGTAAACAACAAAATTAAATCTAAAACCTATAAACCAACTTTACTTAACATGAAACAGAAACTCTACTCTCTTTTCCTGACTGCCTTGCTATGTCTGGCAGGAGGAAGTATGACAATTATGGCGCAGACACCAGAGCCTACTGCCAAATGGACTTTTGAGAACACAGAGGACTTGATGGCTCCCTCGGTAGGCAGCTTGACGCTGACACCCTGCAAAATACCGGGAAACTATACCATTTCGCCCTCTACCGTCAGTGACGTAGGCATTACCACAGCAGACGGCCCCACAGAAGGCAGCAAGGCCATCTATGTGCCTAAAGCTGCTGCATTGAAGGTTTCTCGTGCCGAAGGTGCAGAGACTTCGACTGCCTACACCATCCTGTTGGACTTCATGGTGCCCAATGCAACCTCCTTCAACGGTTTGCTCCAGATGGACGAGGCTAACAACAACGATGGCGACCTTTTTACCAATAAAGGGCAGATTGGCATCGGCTCTCTGAAATACGCAGGAAACATTAAGGACAATACATGGTACCGCGTCGTGTTTACCTACAACGAGGGTAATCCGGCAAACACACAGACCAGGCTCT
Organism: Bacteroidaceae bacterium; assembly: GCA_017645305.1. Classification (GTDB taxonomy): domain Bacteria; phylum Bacteroidota; class Bacteroidia; order Bacteroidales; family Bacteroidaceae; genus Physcousia. The sequence goes on from JAGCPD010000001.1 coordinate 6,015, forward strand.
ATCTGAACGGTGCAAAGATTGCCGAGGGCGGCACGAACCAACGTCACATCATGGCTCCCTTCGGCTTCTATGTGCTTTGCGACGAGGACGGAGAGAAGGTTGACTTCACTTATCTGGCTCAAGTAGCTTTCTGGGAAACACCCCTCACCGACGAAGAGGTAAGCGAGCTGGGCGCTGTTATTCCCCCTGTAGTGATGGAGATTGCCACAGCCGAAGATTTGATGAACTTTGCAGCAGCCGTTAACAACGGCGAGGATGTGAAAGGCATGCTGACAGCCGACATTGATTTGGGTGGCTCTGCATGGACAACTCCCATCGGTACCAGCGAGAACAATTTTATCGGTACTTTCGATGGTCAGGGACACAGTATCACCGGCTTCAACGCAATGAGCTCTGTTGACGGTGGTGGCCTCTTTGGCTATACCAGCAATGCCGTCATCAAGAACTTCAGCATCTACGGCAAATTAGAATCGACCGCAGGCACTGGCTCCGGTGTGATAGGTTATCCCTCCGGCAGCACTATCACGGGCATCCACTCCTATCTGGAGATTAGTGTTCCCAACGCCGAAGTACACCATGTAGGTGGCGTCGTAGGTTCTGCCCGTGGCAACAACACCATCACCGGTTGTACCTTCCACGGCTCCATGAGCGTGGCATACGGTAGCACTGATAACTTCGCAGGCATCGTGGCATACCTCGGTGGCGACAAAGTTTCATTCTGTGCCAACTACGGCACCATCAGCTTTGATGACCAAAACTGTGCAGCAGGCGGCATTGCAGGCTATTGCAACAACGCCTCATCCTACGTGCAGAACTGCCTCAACATGGGTGCAGTCACTTACACAGAAGCAGAAAAGACTCCCAATCGGAGCGGTGCCTTCGTGGGATGGCTGCGTACGCACGACCCTGAAAAGATGAAAGGCAACTGCTGGCTTGAAGGCAGCGCATCAAGCGCAGGCAGAGATGGCGGCACTATCAAGTTAGAGTCAGCCTTCTGCTTCAATGAGGCTCAGCTTTCCACAGGCGAAGTCTGCTACAACCTCAACGGCGACCAGTCTATAATCGGCTGGTATCAGACATTGCCCGGCGACGAGGCTCCCGTACTTCTTGATGCCACACATGGTCAGGTCTATAAGAACGGACGTTTGCACTGTAACGGCGATCCCTCCGAAGACACCCACTTCTCCAATGAGAATATTGGCACTACGCAGGATGACCATAATGTTGTGGATGGCTTCTGCGATTATTGCAAGCTCTTCTTCCCCGATGCCTTCACACCCAATGCCGATGGTTTCTACGAGATTGCTAACGCAAGGCAGCTCGCTTGGTTCGAGCAGAAGGTGAACACAGGCACACTCACTGCCAACGCCATCCTGACTGCCGACATCGACTTTGCCGACCTCATGCCCGAAGGTGCAGACCCAGAGGAAACCCAGGTTGCCTGGACACCGATCGGCGACTGGGGCAATACCAGAGGCGTTAGCGGTGCAGGCTATCAGGGTCACTTCGATGGTCAGGGTCACACCATTAAGAACCTCAATGCCGCCGCAAAGCAGAACTTCTTCGGTCTGTTCGGCGTCATCTCGTCAAACTGCATCATCGAGAACTTCACTATCTATGGAACGTATAAGACAAACTTCCAATACACAGGTGGTATTGCAGCATACGCCCGCGACATCAATCCCACAATCCGCAACGTCCACAGCTTTGTGAACATCAACAACACGTATGCAGGCGGCAGACAGGCTGGCATCCTGGGCGGCGCCCATGTCGATAATGCCAACTACAAGACAACCATCGAAAACTGTATTTACTCAGGCATACTGGACGGCAACGATGCAGGCGGCAGCGGCAACTATGGTGGCATGGTAGGCTATGCGAATAGCAACGCCAACAATATCGTTGACATTACCAACTGCCTGTTTGATGGTGAGGTTGTCAATAACAACCCCACTCCCGGTGGCTGTACCTTCGGCGGTATCGTCGGCTATTGCAACTCCGCCAAAGTAACTGTCAAGAACTGCCTGTCTCTTGGTACGGTAAGCGCTGCTGAGAATAAATACGGCCAGTTCTTCGGTGCTCTCAACGGCAATAACTCGACATTTGTCAACTGCTATTATGCTGGTGACTTTGTCAATGGTGCCGGAAGTGGCGGTAAAGCAAGTGGTGCCGTACCGGCAATGGTTGACAGCTATCAGTTGACAAGCGGTGAAATTACATGGAAGCTGAATGAAGAGGAGTTCCTTGATGCTGTCTGGCGTCAGGAGATTGACGAGGATGAGTATCCAAAGCCCACAAGTGTTGGTGCCTTTGTCTATCAGACTCCTGACGGATATGCAAGCGTTTCTGACAACAATCCCGAATCATTTGTCCCATTCCGTGACGGCGTTATTGCGAACGAGACAAACTTCGTTGAGGATGATGAACTGGTAGCCTACCAGGCTCTGACCGATGAATATAGGGGGATTATAGAGTCATGGGAGGTAATAGAGAACATCAATGACTTCCTGGATGCTTACAGAGAGGGATTAAAGACTAAAAATGCTATCAAGAAATCTGCTGCAAACTATGCTGCATACGTACAGGCTTGCGAGGCTGCTGCAGAATATATAAAGGAGAACAATCCTGCAGGTACATGGGCTGATTTCCTGAGTGCTTATCTTGGGGATGTTGTGGAACCCGGGAAGGACTATCCAAACGGAAGCTATTTATACATTATGGATAACCTCAACCTGGATGATGAGGCTCTTAAAGCCGAGGTTGCCTTTGTGGATCAGATGCTACAGAATGCTATTGCCGGAGGTATTACTTCAGGAACCGAGATTACCCGTCTGATTGTTAATCCTACCTTTACACAGGGTGAAGATAAATTCGAGGGCTGGAATAAGGAGGCTGGCGAGGGTGCTACCTTTGCTACCGGCGGTGTGCCAGAGATTATGAATATTGCCTGTGGTACGAACGGAACATTCGATATCAGCCAGACTGTAACATCGTTGCCCAATGGTATCTATATGATAGCCGCTAACGGTCTGTTCCGCTCAGGAGCCGATGTAAGACATCAATTCTATGCCGGCCAACTTTATCTGAACGGTACGGCAAACTACTTCATGTCGCCTGGCGAGGATGTTGTTTTGGAACAAAACGCTGTAACTGGAGAAAACTGCCTCGGTGAGGGTTCCGATGCCGACTTTTATGATAAAGACGACTATATGATAGGTTATGTGCCCAAATCGTTAGAAGGCTGCTCATACGCTTATAGTGCCGGTCGCTACCAGAACTTCTGCGCAACAGAGGTTACAGACAGTACACTTACTATTGGCGTGCGTAGCCTTGGAACAGGCTTGGCAAGTGACTGGCTGCCTTTCGGTAATCTACATGTTTACTATCTTGGCACTGCCGAGGAAGCCAACGGGAAGCTTGGTGACGTATTGGAAGGCTTTGTTGCCCGTGCTCAGATTATTGTAGATTTTGAAGTTGCCGATGAGGATATTGACAAGAAGCCCAATATTTCTGCAGAGTTGAAGAACCGCCTTGCTGAGGCCATAGCTGATGTGGATAATGCTGCAACTGGTGAGCAGAAGATGGCTCTCATTAACACATTCTCTGCTCTCTTCAACGAGGTACATGCCTGCCGCAAGGCTTACGTCGCTATGGGAAAGGCATGTGGGCCTGCCGCTGACTTAATTGACATTCTACTTCAGACAGGGCTCATTAGCGACGAAGAACATAAAGAAATGGAAGAGCTCATTTATGCAGCATTTAATCATTTTGTAGTTGGTGATGTTACGGCGGAAGAAGCTCTTGCTATTGCTGCAGAACTGAATATCATGGATAAGATGCTGCCCAGCGTTGATGGCTATTATCAGATATCCACAGCCACACAGTTGATGCTCTTTACTAAGGTTGTGAACGATGGTCAGTTTGATGCAAACGCTGTCTTGGTAGATGACATTGATTTGGCTGATTTGGCGGCTGAAGAAAGCCCCGAGGAAATGGATTTGTTATGGACACCTATTGGAAACTGGTCTAAAGACGGTTATGCTTTCAAGGGTCATTTCGACGGTCAGGGTCATACCATTAAGAACTTTAAGTCTTCTTCAACCCAGAACTTCTTCGGTTTGTTTGGTGTACTCTCTACAGGTTGTCTTATTGAGAACTTCACCATCTATGGTGACATTACTACGGATAAACAATACACTGGCGGTGTAGCAGGTTTCTCACGTGATACAGAGACCTTCATCCGCAATGTCCACAGCTATGTGAACATTAGCAATTCATTGGCAGGTGCCAGACAAGGTGGCATTCTGGGCACAGCACAGAACGGCAAGGCTACAGTCGAGAACTGTACTTACTCTGCCACGCTGGACGGCAACGATGCAGGCGGAAGCGGTAACTATGGCGGAATCATTGGTTATATTAACAATAACGCAGCTGCCATCGCCATCATTAACAATTGCCTGTTCGACGGCGAGGTTGTCAACAACAACGCATCGCCCGGTAACTGTACCTTTGGCGGTATTATTGGATACAACAACTCCGGTACAGTAACCATCAAGAACTGCTTGTCCATCGGTACAGTCCGTTCTGCAAGAGCTTCCCAGTTCTTCGGTGCACTCAACGGCAATAACTCAACGTTTGAAAACAACTATTATGTTGGCACTAATGTGAATGGTCCTGGTAGTGGTGGTACAGCGGCTGGTCCTGTTCCCGTAAAGGTTACTGCAGAACAATTGGCAAGCGGCGAGGTTTGCTACAAGTTAAATGGTGACCAGGAGGTACCCGCATGGTATCAGAATCTTACAGGTGAGGATAAGGATGCCTATCCTGTTCTGGATAATACCCACAAGACGGTTCTGTATGACGCAAACAAGGGTTATTACAATGGAGAAGAGGATGATGAGGATGGTATTTCAATCATTGAACATTCAACATTGAACATTGAACATTCCATCTACAATCTCTCTGGTCAGCGCATGAGTCGTATGCAGAAGGGTATCAACATTGTTAATGGCAAGAAGATACTTTATTAGGTGAAAATGAAAGATGAAAGAGTGAAAAGTGAAAAATTATAGATAATATAATTATAAGTCTGTAAATTGGGGGGCGTGGCTGTGGCTGCGCCCTCTTTTTTTGAGCACATAGGAAAAATTGTTGGTGCACGTAGAAAAAACTTTTTCTACACACAGGAAAAATTTTTCCAATAGAAAGAAAAATTGTACCTTTGCCATAAAAGAAGTAAATAATGAATAATAGTAATAGAAATCTGGCTGTTCTTGTGGCATTGTTATGCAGCCTTTGCTGTGTATGGGCTGATGTGCCTTTGCAATACTACAATAGTGTGAACGGTAAGAAAAAGGCTGAGTTGAAAAAAGCGTTCTACAATGTGATTAGTCCCCACACAAGAATAGGGTATAGTGGTCTGTGGGCGGCTTACGAGAAGGTGGATTATTTGGAAAATACAAATGAGCAGGGACAGCATCAGGTAATGGACTACTATAGCGACGAGGTGTATTACTTCAAAGGCAACGGTTCTGCAGTGGATGGTATGAACAAAGAACATGTTGCTCCCCAAAGTTGGTGGGGCGGCGGAACTAGCATAGCTGTAGGTAATGATCTTATTCAGGTAATTCCGTCGGATTCGAAAGCAAATAATGCGAAGGGCAATTATCCGTTGGGTGTGGTGAAGGGAACGCCATCATATCCTTCAAATCCCAGTCTTAATTCACGTATGAAGACCGGGCGTAACGCAAATGGAGAGATGGTGTTTGAACCATGCGACGAATATAAGGGAGATTTTGCACGAATCTATTTTTATGTGGCTACTTGCTACTCTGACGTTAATTGGGAAAATCGCAATGATGTGAATGTCTCTTTCATAAAAGAAGATTATCCCACACTGAAGTCTGACATTCTGCCGATTCTGCTGCAATGGTCGAGACAAGATCCCGTGTGTGAATGGGAGAAAACCCGCAACGAGCGTGCTTACGGTATACAGGGTAACCGTAATCCTTTTATTGATTTTCCGTATCTGGCAGAATATATCTGGGGTGACAGTGTAGATTATGCCTTTGATTTATATACAACATTCACAGGTATTCCAGACGGTGAAGAGGAGCAGCCAGTCTTTGAGGTTTCGCCTGAAAATGTAATCTTTGCGGCCGTTCCCGGTGAGGCCAGTGAGCCCAAGCAGGTAACGGTTAGAATGGAAAATACAAAGGATAAGACCTTTACGGCTCAGGTGGATGGACCCTTTGAATTGTCTGACGATCCCGATGCCGATGATGAAGACTGGTCAAAGACTATGATGCTCTTAGGCTCTCCGATTGGCTCTTCCTTCTTCGTCCGTCTTTCTGCTCAAGACGAGGGAAGTTATCAGGGAGCCATCACATTCAGTACAAAGGGTGTTAAGGACATTGTGGTTTCTCTGTCAGCTGTTGTGGGTGGTCAGGATTTGGAACCCTTCTTTGAGGACTTTGGAAAGGGTTCAAAGAGCAGTTATGCTGCAGCTACAGTGGAGTGTTCTGCCGCCACATGGTTGTTGAACGATGCACTCATTGCCAAGGATGCAAATACCAACGGAACACCTTCTGTAAGGCTGAAGGGCTCGGGTGTTCTGGAGATGCAAACTGACAAGTTAGGCGGTTGTGACTACCTGTGGTTCTATGCTGGTAACTATGGAAACGATACCGGTGTAACGCTTCAGGTCAGTTATTCACTGGATGCCGGACGTACGTGGACGGAAGTTGCCACTCTGCAGTCGTTCGACGGGTGGCAGCGCTATGGTTTTGCCATTCAGCAGCCGGGCAGCATACGTCTTAGGTTCCAAGGTGGTGGTGTTGCCTCTAAGCGCCTGAATATCGACGATATAGAAATGAGCCACTACGATGATGAGACTGGAATTGCAGAAATTAATAACTCCTATGAGACCTATAAGTCTTATGAGTCTTATGGGACCTACGACCTTGCAGGCCGCAGGGTAACTGCTCCACACAAACCTGGTATTTATATCATTAACGGCAAAAAGGTGTTGGTAAGATAACTTTAGGATGCGCTACTTCATAACACTATCCTATGACGGCACCCGTTATCACGGTTGGCAGATACAGCCTAACGGCATCAGTGTGCAAGAGACATTGCAACAGGCACTTTCCACCTTGTTACGTGAACCTATAGAGGTGGTGGGAGCAGGAAGAACCGATGCTGGTGTTCATGCCAGAATGATGGTGGCACACTTTGATTATGAAGGCTCTCCCGACTGCCCACAGCTTCTTTACCGTCTTAACAAGATACTTCCGCCAGACATAGCGGTGCAGAATATAGAGCCTGTAGCTCCTGATATGCATGCCCGTTTTTCTGCCACCGGCAGAACGTATCATTACTTTGTGCATACCCGAAAGGACCCTTTCTGCCGTCATTACAGTTGGCTCTTGCATGGTAGTATAGACTTCGCTGCGATGAACGAGGCTGCACAGGCGCTGCTCCGATATCAGGATTTTACCAGCTTTTCGAAGGTCAACACAGACACTAAGACCAATCTTTGCACCATAACGGAGGCACATTGGGATGAAATCGGTGACGGACAATGGCGTTTTACCATCACAGCCAACCGTTTCCTTCGTAACATGGTGAGGGCCATTGTGGGAACGCTTCTTGAGGTGGGAAGAGGCAGAATGACAAAGGACGAGTTCTGCCAGGTGATAGAGCAAAAGAACCGTTGTTCTGCAGGAGAAAGTGTTCCTGGAAACGCACTGTTCCTTATTGATGTAGACTTTAGGCGTTAGACTTTAGACTTTAGTTGCATTAAGAAAAGGGATATTTTTTTGAATTGTTTTTATGAAATCTAGCGATTACAAACAGTTGAAAGTGTGGCAGAAAGCTATGGATTTAACTATAGAAATATATAACTTGGTAAAGTTGTTGCCAAAAGAAGAGACATATGCGCTTTCTGACCAAATGAGACGGGCTGTTGTTTCAATCCCTTCTAATATAGCTGAGGGGCAGGGAAGAAATTCTGATAAAGAGTTTATAAATTTTCTCTCAGTAGCTCGAGGCTCATTATGGGAACTTGAAACCCAGATAGAGATTTGTGGACGGTTAGGATACATAGATGAGAATAAGAAAGCTATAACTTATCTTATGACAACGGAAGTCAGCAAGATGTTGAATGCTTTGTCAAACTCATTAACAACTAAAAGTCTAACGCCTAACGTCTAACGTCTAAAGTCTAAAGTCTAATATGTGGATAGTATGTGCCTTCCTTTCTGCCGCTTTGTTGGGATGCTATGATGTATTCAAGAAGCATTCCTTAAGGGGAAACGCTGTCATACCTGTCTTGTTCCTGAATACACTGTTCTGTTCCCTCATCTTTGCTCCTATGGCGTTGGCTGTTCCTTTCGGGGGATGGGAGGTTCAGCGTTACATAGTACTGAAGGCCTGTATTGTGTTGAGTAGTTGGATGCTGGGTTACATAGGTATGAAATACCTGCCCCTTACGTTGGTAGGGCCTATCAATGCTACCCGTCCCGTAATGGTGCTGCTGGGTGCGCTCCTGATATTCGGTGAACGCTTGAATCTGTATCAGTGGATAGGTGTAGTCTTTGCTATGCTTAGTTTCTTTTTGCTAAGCAGAAGCGGAAGGAAAGAAGGTATAGATTTTCGGCATAACCGTTGGATTCTTTGTACTGTGGGTGCTGCCATACTGGGTGCTTTAAGCGGACTGTATGACAAGTTCCTGCTGGCCTCTCCTCAAGACGGCGGGGTGGGATTGAACAAACTTGTCGTACAGAGTTATTACAACTTTTATCAGTGTCTGATGATGGGGGTTTTACTTTTGATGCTCTGGTATCCTCGTCGGCATAAAGGGGAGCCTTTCCATTGGATCTGGAGTATTCCCCTTATAAGCATCTTCCTGAGTGTGGCCGACTATGTGTATTTCTGTTCCCTACACCAGGCTGGAGCACTGGTTAGTGTGGTCAGCATGGTACGCAGGGGCAGCGTGGTAGTAAGTTTTATGATAGGTGCCTTCCTCTTCCACGAGAAGAACCTCAGAAGTAAAGCCGTAGATTTGTTACTTGTGCTAATAGGTATGGTGTTCCTGTTCCTTGGAACTTCGCTAACCGCTAACCCTTAACCGCTACTCGCTACTCGCTAACCCTACTCAAAGCTTTACTGCGATAGCGCTTAGAGAATTTTTTACGGTTTCCCTTTGTGCTTTTGTCAATTCTGTGGTCTGAATCTCCCATGTAAGGGTCGTATCATCAGGGCTCAGGCTTGCCTTTATAAGCGGAAGTTGACGAAGCATACCACACACTTCAGCATCCGCACCGGGTTGAAAGAACTCATCCGCCTTAGGGCGTTCCACGGTATAGGAAACAGGCTGCCATGAAACATTATAAAAGAAAACTTCACTGTCTGCAGCCGGTCCGTAATAGGTCCTTACCAGACAAAGAAGAGAATCATTAAAGATTTTCATTTCTACAGAACTCTTCTCTGATATCTGAAGGCGGAGATAATCAGCCGTAAGAGCTGTCAGCTCGGAATAAGTGTCGAATTTGTTCTTAATCCTTGCCCTCATATTATTCTCAATGAAGTCTATGCAGTCCAATTTGTTGTTTTTTGTCAGCAAAGGGAATATACTGTCAGGCGTGTTTGCAAACACGTCGCGCATCTTTATCTGCTGTGCCGAAGTATTACAGCAGAATCCAAAAAACACAATAAATGAAACTAGAAGTCTAATCATAGTTTACAGTTTATAATTTACAGTTTGTAGTTGTCACAGCGGAAGCAAATTCTTCACTTTTTACTTTTCACTCTTTCATTCTTTCATTCTTCACTTTAATCACCAGTTCCATTCTGAAAGATTGCGGGTTGCTTCAACCGAAGCCTCCACATCATCCGGCAGGTTAGGGAAGAAATCAATGCCCGTTCGGGCTTCCAGTTCATCAATGCTGATGGTATAATCCTTTATATTATTGGCTGTGTTAGATTTGTGTTCCGCCCAAAAGGCGATGGCGTGGTATTGGTCGTTATTGTCAAGTCGCAATATAGCCATCCAGAAATAGCGGGGCACAGGAATGCTGATGCTGCGATTCGTTAGTTTGTTGATTTCCTGTGCTGTCAACAACGGATTAGAGATACTTTCCGTAGGGGTAGTTGTTCCGCCCTTGGCAATAAAGAGGGTCTTGCGCCTACTCTTGTTGAAGCCCAGATTGTGTACCCAGTTCTCCATATTCAGCCAGATGCCGCTATTGAAGTTGTACAACTGAGGCTGCATGTTTGAGAGGTAGAAAGTCTGCCCGTTAGCGTTTTGTGACATCAGCCGGTCTTGCGAGTTTACAATATGTCCGCGTGTGAAACCGCTACCATAATAGTCAGACAGGCGGGTGCGATACTGCGCAGGAATGACAGAGTCCTCCTGAAACGGGTCGCTATCGTAATATGCACCTTTCCAAATGGTACCTTTATCACCATTATTCCAGTTGTTGCGGTTCCAGTTCGAGATAGCATTCAAGTCTGTTATTGCGTATGCCGCCCAGCGTTGTGTTTTCTGCAGCTTGTCCCACTCTTCGGTATAAGTAACACCATATTTGGTGGTACTGTGTACAATAAACATGCTCTGGTCCTTAACAGCAGGAACCTCTAAACGCTGTTGGTAGGCTTTAGCCTCCATACCTATAAGGGAAACCAGTCTGTCCTCGTTAGATCCGGGATTGGGACTGCCGTTCTCTTCTTTGCTACATGCTACCAGGCAAATAGTTGCGCAGAGCAGTATTGGGTAAAAATAGAACTTCTTCATTTTCTTTGTGGGATGGTGTGGGGTGTCTTTGGGAAAGAAAAAGAGGTGCAGACGTTTTCTTCATCCACACCTCTTCTCCTATTATTTGTCTTGTTTCTCTGAGGCTTGCTCCAAATTACTTTTTTGTACGGGCATAGCGGCTCATGAACTTATCTACACGACCAGCTGTGTCAACCAGCTTGCTCTTACCTGTATAGAAAGGGTGAGAGGTGTTACTGATTTCCAACTTAATCAAGGGGTAGGTTTCGCCCTCAAATTCAATGGTGTCATTGCTCTTTGCAGTAGAGCGGCTCAGGAACATATCGCCGTTGCTCATGTCCTTGAACACTACGGGGCGATAGTTTTCGGGATGGATTCCTTCTTTCATTTTCTTTCTGTTTTTGTGCTCCCGAATTTCCTTAAAAGGAAGGTGATAAGGAGCTGTTATTAATGATTTTGCGTGCAAAGGTATGGATTTTTTCTGTTTCCACCAAGTTTTCTGTGAATTATTTTCTCTTTATGCAGGAATCTTGTTGCTGGCAGAAGAAGCAAAAAAAAGGTAGGCCGTTTGGCCTACCCCTTTAGAATGTATTCTTTTTCGTTTAGAACATATAGGCTAAACCGAAGAAGATGCTGCTGTTGTGAGCACCACCAGGGAATACGTATGTAAGACCATACTCGTATCCAGCGCGAATCTGGAACTTAGAGATTTCTGTACCAAGAGCAAAACCAATACCCATGTCGAATCTCTTAGCTGCATCAAAGTAGCTGTTCTTACCATAAAGACCAATGCCTACATAAGGACCAGCCTCACCAAACATAGAGAAGTTGTCGTTGAAGTTGTAACGATAACCTACGTTGATGGGAATCTCCAAATAACCAACAGCCTGATCCTTCATACCCTTCTGTGCCAGCATGAAAGCACTTCCCAGATAGAAGTTGTCGTTGAAGTTGTAGTCTGCACGAACACCAGCCTGGAAGCCAACACCAAACTTAGCACCTAAATCGGTAACCTTAGATACAGTCATACCAGCTGTAGGACCAAAACGGAACTTCTTAAAGTCCTGAGCATTCATTGTCAATGTTGCGAGTGCAAGAATAGCTACTGCGAAAAATTTTTTCATAATAATAAATGTTTTAATTAATAATTATGTTAAAAAAACTCTCTGTTCGTTTTAAATGTTTATGCAAAGATAAGTGGTTTTGTAGAAACTGCCAAATAAAATTAACTTTTTTTGCACTTTCCAGTAGAAAAATTTATTTTTTGCAAACATTTTTATAGGTTTATACGTGTTTAAGGATAAAATATTGTGTCACATGTCTTTTGACCGCTTTGCTGCTTTTTCTCATTAATAAAGAAAAAGAATACTTATATATGATAGTTTCTGGTTCTTCTTAAATTATGTTGAAATATTAACAAAGTTCATGAAGAATTATAGTCAAAATCAGTTTTTTTCAATGCTGAAAAAGCCTATTTTGTAACACTTAAGTGTTTTGTCAAAAACAGTTAAGTGTTTCTGGAGTAATACTTAACTATTTTGAAAGAAATACTTAAGTGTTCCGAAAACGGGTACTTTCAAAGAAAAACCCTCCGTAAAGGAGGGCTTTTGAGAATGTATAACTTACGTTTCTTATTTGATTCCAAAGAAGATGATGCGCTTCTCAGAGGTAACGGTAACGGTGCAGTCCGTAGCAACCTCGAATTCGTATTTGTCATCTTCTGTTACTGTGATGGTGTAGGGTGAGTTGCTTGTTGCACCATCGTTAGGCTGAACGGTAACGGTCTTAATAACTTCTTCACCATTCTTTAATACTACATCGGCTGGCTCTGTGCCCTTCCATGTGATGGCATAGAAGCTATGCTTGCCGGCAGGAACGGTAAGACTGAAATTACCTGGAGCCTTAGAGGTGCCAATCTTCAGTACTTTACAATCTGCAACACCGTTGATGGTTGCAACGCCATTGTCGTAGAAGTTTGTGCCGCCTGTGTAAGAAAGGTTGATAGCATACTCAGAGTCATCACCCTGTTGCTCATCGCCTTGGTTGTTATCACCTTCATCGCCACTTTCTGTATTTCCGTTTAAGCTATATACATAAGCAGAACCCTTTCCTGTGGTTTCTGGTGTGTTTCCCTTATAGTTGACAACTTTCCCATAGACGATAACCTCGTCACCCACTTTAATATCGTCGGGAGAGGTAAATCTTTTGTTGCCAAGGCCATAAACTTGATAGGCTTGGAATTCTGCATTTTCAAATCCTTCGTCTATCATGATAAAGTTCATGTTTCCATATTGCGAGATGGTGGCTTCTGTTGTGTTGTTGGATTTAACGATGCCTTTAACATAAACTTCCTTGGGTGAGGTGATGTCTGCTCCCAGTTCTGTCACGTAACTAATTACTGCGGCTACATTGAAAGGCTTCTCTAAGGTTCCATCGCCTTCGGGGGTGGCAGTCTCTGTGTTTGTGTTATCAGGATCCTTTCCAAAGGTTGTTCCCTCGATACTACCCCACGAAGTACTCTTCATGCCGGTAATTCCAAAATATGTCTCCAAAGAGCCGTACAGGAGAACTTCCTTCTTCAGGTACTCTGGGTGGATAGAGAGTTCCAAAGCCTCGCGAATAGCACCAGGTGGAAGCTGAACAGGGAATACGTTAGCTGGGGAAGTCTCATCGGGAGTGTCTGCCAATAGGATTTCTGTTTCTGCAGATGTCGGCACATCAAATCTTGCTCCTTCTTCTAATTTGGTTCCGTCGATATACCCTACGATGAAACCCTTAACGTAATTGTTGCCATTGCCGGTTTTGGCCTGAGCAATGGTAAGGGGCTTCTCCTTGGAAGAGGAAGCCGGTGTTTCTTCGCTATTGCCACTATCACCAGTAGTGGGTTTGCCGGCAACGGCCTTAAAGTCTTTAATCTCGAAGGTGGAAGATTTAGTCTCGTTAGGAGTGGTAAAGTAGAGGGCAATGTTAACCTTCTCCTTGTTAAGGAATTCTGCAGGCAGCATGACGGTAGTTGTCTCAAGCTCCCAACTAGTGGAGGTGTGGGTAGCCTTCCAGTCGAGTTGTGTCCACTTCTCAGCCACAAAACCATCTGCGGGAGCATACTGTGTAGAAGCATAAAGCTTAATGTGGTCTGCAAACTGAGCATCGTTGTTAGCATAACCTACACAATACTGGAAACTGATGTAGGCAGTAGTGCTGTCTGTAACGGTAGAGAAACCGGGTGAGATAAGGTAGCCGTCTGCCATGCGATTGCTCTTGGCATCTGCGCCATCCCACTTCTGGTAACCGGTAGCCTGTGTATAGCTGCTTCCCTGACTCCAAGGATTGTTGCCAGTTTCAGCGGCCAGCATAGACCAGTCATTGCAGCTGGTACTGGCATAGAATGTGTTAGTGGCTGTTCCCTGCTGATTCTCAGAACCGGGAATTTCGTACGGTGCAGGGACGTCCTCGCAACAGGTGAAAGCAAATACGCCTAATGTAGCAAGGAGGATGCTTTTAAAAGTCTTTTTCATTGTTGTATGTTGTTTTTGTTTTTTATTTTCATTGACTAAAGTCTAATGTCTAACGTCTAAAGTCTCTTTTCGTTTTGGTTATCGTTATCGTTACTCAACAATATCGCTCATGGTACGCATACCCAGCTGCCATCCGCTGTTGTAACGGCTTAGTACGCCATAGAGTGTATATACATGGTCTTTTACGATGGGATAGCTGGCAAAATCTGCGTATGTGCTGGTACGCAAATCCAGCGTGCCGCCACCCTGAACATTGATGGTGTTGGTAACGCCATTACCTGTATCGGCATCCTCGGGAGCTGCCAAAACCCAGCGTTCCGTACTCTTGGGGGTTATGCTGCCCTTTACGCGGACAATACATCCAGCCCACTGGTCTTTGCTGAGGTTCTTTACGGCATCAAAGTCGAGTGTGTCAATGCGTGACGGATCTGGTGTGCCCAGAAATTTAACACGACTCCAGAAGTCCTGTTGGCTCATACGTCCTATGCGTTCAACGCCTGATGCGTTCTTGCTGGGATAGCCCAACTGGGCGTTTTGTCCGTATCCGCCAATATAAACACCCTTCAGGCTAAACAGAATCTCTTGTCCTGGCTGAATGAAGTTATAAATAGCATTCAGAGTTACACCGATAATAATGAATCCAGGGTTCTGTTTGGTGCCGTCCTGCAGCACAATCTGCTGGGTCAGGTTCCCACCGTCATCAGTACAGATAACTGTGCCGCGTAACATACTGTCTGTGGTAATCTCTGTAAACTGATTCTGGTTAGTGATAAAGCTGTTGTATTTAGCCTTGAGTTCCTGAATGGAGATAACGTTGTGCTCCTGGAGCGTCTTGTTCCAGATGGTGTAATTGGTATAAGCATCATCTTCCCAGCCCGTATTCTGGCAGGCAGAAGCCGCAAAACCCAAAACCAACATGAGCAGTATATAATTTTTTTTCATATCTCTTCTGTATTTATATTATATATAATGTATAGGGATTAGAAGCGGTAGTTAATGTTCAGCATAAAATTGAACCCTTGAGCATAGAATCTCTTGTAACTGTTGCGGAAATCGTAAATTCGCTGGTTACCCTGTGTTCCATTCTTATTGGTGCTGTAATTGCTACGACTCTGTTCATAACCACCTGTACAGATACCTGTATTGTTGAGGATGTTGGTGAGCGTGAGGTTGATGCTCATGGGGTGATGTGCCACGTATATCTGCTTACCTATGCTGGCATCCAACATGAAGCCGCCTTTACCGGGACTCTGTTCAGGGATGTCGTACACAGTAACCATGTTGCCTGTAGTGGGGTCTTCAACCTGAGTTGCTACGTTCTCCTTGTAGCGGAGACATGAACTGTAAGAGAGATAGATGCGGTCATAGTAGTTACCTATGAGTGACAGGTACCATCTTTTTATACGATAGTTAAGTGCAAGGCTATAAACGGACAGGGGGGTACCACTCTCACGCATCCCCTTATTATAGCAAGTGGTTTGATTCTCTGTTCCGTGCGTGCTGAGCATATATACACAATCTGAGTTGTGGTTGTATTGATTATCGCTCCAAGTTCCCATAGCAGTAATGTCGAAACTGCTGGTGATTTTGAATTTGGCCCCCAGTTCAACGCCATAATAGCTCTTGCTGACGTCTGTAAGAGATACGTAGGTGAAACTATTAACATCATCAAAATAGAAGTTCTGCCATTCTGTACCATCAAAGGTGCGAGAGTAGTAGCCTGTCAAGTTCAACTGCAACCAATTGGTGTTCAGACGGTAGCCAAACTCAGCAGAGGCCAACTTCTCGTTATAAAGATTCTTTACAAAGTTGTTGTTCATTTCGGGACTAACAAAGGCTGTGCTGGCAAGTGGGGCACGTGTCTCGAATCCGGCACCAAGGGTAATACCATGACCTTTTCCCAAATTGAAGGTTGCGCCCAATTTCGCACCGCCATCCAAGAAACGAGCAGTCTGACTTTTGCCGTAAGAGAACTTTACCTCACGTCCGTTCTCATCAACAAAGTTGGGGCAAATACCGTTGTTCATATAACCGTTACGCCACATCTCTGTACCGCCAATCTTGGCAGAGGCGAAGTAGTGGGCTATGCCCTTGTCCCAAGAGATAGAGGTCCAAGCCTTGGCATCACGGACGGTAATACTATAGTCAAAGCCGTAGCAGTCACCCTCGCCAAGCAAATGGGGACGGTCATAAAGCTTGTCATAAAGGTTGTAATAAGTCCGGTCAGCTCCAGGCAGATAGGTGCCGACAGCATAGTTGTTGGTATTTGTCAGATATTTGGCTCCCAACATATCGTCTATAGTCTGATAATGCATACCCTTGTTGGTACCTAACTGCAATCCAACACGCCACTTTAGGTTTTGAGAGATGCTGTAATCGAAGGTGCTACCCAGGCGTAGGTTCAGATGATCGTTATGCTTGGCTGTAATGAAGTAAGCGGCATCCTTGCCCAGGGCATTGTTCGTCCGGTTGGCTGCATAGAGACGATCAAAATCAATCTGGCGATTAGCCTCGCTGCGTGTCCAGTAGTCATAACTGCTCTGCCATGCATCTACGGAATAGTCCCAGTTTTGAACATTTTCGATATCCCAGACATCATACTGGGCACTGGGGAAGTTCTTCCAATAGTCTGGTGCGGGATTCTGTGAATCGTTGTACTGCAGACGTGTGGCACTATACATTACATATTTACCAACAAGGCTGGTGGTGAGTTTCATCTTGTCATTAATCTTATAGTCCCAAGTCAGCAGGGCTGTTGGCTCAAAGTTATTAACAACACGACTGGAGCGCATCTTGCCGTTCTGATAGCCCCAGTAGGGATTGTATTGGCGATCGTTAGCTAGCCAATAGGCCTCGTCAGTAGAGGCTCCCTGTTGAGCGCGTTCTGTGGGGTTTCCCCAAGTGGCAAGGTTCAGAGAATGCTTGTCGTTAAACACTTTCTGCAGACTCAGAAAATAACCCAAGCTATTGTAGAAAGTACCCTTAACGGCAGCGGTCTGCATGTTAGCCCAGCGATAGCCAACGGTTCCAAAGAAAGCCCATCCCTTGTCTGTGAGGCCTGTTCCGTAAGTATATATACCTCGGAGGGTATAGTTGCGGTTAGCCCCTGAGAGGGTGACCTTATGTCCGGCAGGCATCATGCTGGCGCGGAAATTGTAATTACTGCTACCACCCAGATTGGCAATGCTGAACGAGTTGTCTTCGAAAGGACTTGCCGCATCCTGGTTACGCGTAGCATCGTTCATACCTCCTATGGTAGAGAAGTTAAAACGTCCGTTCTCGATGTTGTTAACCATTACACCGTTCATATAGACATCGTTGTAGCGGGAGTCGTAGGCACGGAACTTGAATCGTACGGGACTCCACTGGTAGCCGATGTTACTGGTGTAAACATTGTTGGCAGAACCAACTTGAATTACGTTAATGGTCTGGTCATCATCTTCGCCCAGCTGCGACTCCGACAGGACGAATGAGGAACTTTCTTGATGTAGCTCCTCCTCCAGACTACTGACAGTAGTGGTGTCGGTATCAGTCTGAGCGTAGCATAAAGGTGTTGCAAATAATGCCAAGACCAAAAGCTGATGCTTCTTACTCATGATAATAGTTGTTATTATTTGATACATATTTGTGCAAACTTACAAAAAAATATTCTTCTTTCTGCATGTTAGAATAAAAAAAAGAGAAAAAATGTAAAAAGTCATATAAGTTATGTAAAAAAGCATTATCTTTGCATAGAATCATTTAGTGTGCATTACTATAGACAACAAACAAATACCATAGAAATAAGAATGAAAAGAAAAACATTTGCATTGATGTTCGTGATGCTGTCAGTCTCGGTGGCGATTAGAGCTCAGATACAGTGTCATGCTGTATGTTTTTACAATCTGGAGAACCTGTTTGATACGGTTCATGATTATGGAAAGAATGACTTCGATTTTCTGCCCAACGGATCGTATCACTGGACTAAGAATAAGTATGAGAACAAATTGAAGAATATGGCTCAGACCATTTGTGACTTGGGAACCGACAAGGTGCCGTATGGAGCCAGCATCATAGGCGTTTCTGAAATAGAGAACGACAGGGTGATGGAAGACCTGTGTGCCCAACCCAACATGAAGGCTCGCGGTTATAAGTTCATCCATTTTGAAGGACCCGACAAGCGAGGTGTGGATTGTGCACTCATCTACAATCCCAAGGCTTTTCAGGTAACCAAAGCTTTCCATAAGCTTTATGTTTATGAAAATGGAGATACGACACATGCTACTCGTCCTTTCCTGTGTGTACAGGGTATCTTGGCTGGCGATCCACTGACAGTTATCGTTTGCCATTGGCCCAGTAGAGGGGCAGAAGGTATCTTCCGCGAGGCAGGAGGGCGTCAGGTACGTGCCCTTACAGACAGCATTCATGCTGCAGACCCCGATATGCGCATCATGGTTATGGGCGATATGAATGATGACCCCGATAACGCCTCTATGGCAAAATGTCTGGGGGCTAAGCGCAAGATGAAGGATGTGGGCGATGGCGACTTCTACAATCCTTGGTGGGATGTGCTGCGTAAGAATGGACAAGGAACCCTCTCTTATCAGGGAGCTTGGAATCTGTTTGACCAGATTGTACTCAGTAAGAATCTGTTGGATGTGAACGATGCAAAGGACTATAGTCATCTGACTCTTTTCAAGTATCAGATATTCAAGCGCGACTATCTGATTCAGCAGGAAGGCAAGTACAAGGGAACACCCAAGCGTACCACCTCTGGCGGTGTGTGGCTGAATGGATACAGCGACCACTTGCCCACCGTTACATACCTTGTAAAGAAATTATAAAATAATTGTTCATTATTAATTGTCAATTCTCAATTTTTTTGTACCTTTGCAGCCACAAAGGAAAGAGCGGCCAAAAGTGATGTAATAACGGTATTGCGTAATAACGAAAAGGTCGCCAAACAAACTAGGATTTAGACAAAAATTGTAAATAGTAAATCGTAAAATTGTAAATGTCATGACAAGTTACAAGGAATTGGGTTTGGTAAACACCCGTGAAATGTTTGCCAAGGCAGTAGCAGGTGGCTACGCAATCCCCGCATTCAACTTCAACACACTGGAGCAGATGCAGGCTATCGTACAGGCAGCAGTAGAGACCAAGTCTCCTGTTATCATGCAAGTTTCAAAAGGTGCCCGTAATTATGCAAATGGTACAATCCTCCGTTACATGGCTCAGGGTGCTGTTGAGTATGCTAAGGAGCTGGGTTGCGCTAATCCCCAGATTGTTCTTCATCTGGATCACGGAGATACCTTCGAATTGTGCAAG
The DNA here is from genome assembly GCA_017645305.1 of Bacteroidaceae bacterium. Classification (GTDB taxonomy): domain Bacteria; phylum Bacteroidota; class Bacteroidia; order Bacteroidales; family Bacteroidaceae; genus Physcousia. Next base: position 25,611 of record JAGCPD010000001.1, read on the forward strand.
GACTGTATTGACAACGGTTTCTCAAGCGTAATGATTGATGGTTCTTCTCTGCCGTACGAAGAGAATATTGCTCTGACCAAGAAGGTTGTAGAGTATGCTCATGCTCACGATGTAACCGTTGAGGCTGAGTTGGGTGTATTGGCAGGAGTCGAGGATGAGGTTGCCAGCGAGGTATCTCATTACACAAAGCCCGAAGAGGTTGAGGATTTCAGCAAGCGTTCTGGCTGCGACTCTTTGGCTATCTCTATCGGTACCAGCCATGGTGCTTACAAGTTTACTCCTGCACAGTGTACTCGTGACCCCAAGACAGGTAAGCTTGTTCCTCCTCCATTGGCATTTGATATTCTGCATGAGATTGAGAAGCGTCTTCCTGGTTTCCCCATCGTACTGCACGGTTCTTCTTCTGTTCCCCAGGATGAGGTTGATACCATCAATGCACATGGCGGTAAGTTGCCCGATGCTGTAGGTATCCCCGAGGAGCAGTTGCGTGAGGCTTCCAAGAGCGCAGTTTGCAAGATCAACATCGACTCAGACTCTCGTCTGGCTATGACAGCTGCTATTCGCAAGTACTTTGACGAAAATCCCGGTCATTTCGATCCTCGTCAGTATTTGAAGCCTGCTCGCGAGAACATGAAGAAGATGTACATGCACAAGATTGTGGATGTTTTGGGCAGTAATGACAAACTGTAAATAGTCGTTAGACTTTAGTCAAATATTAAAGGAGGCAATTTTTTGCCTCCTTTATTTTTTTTCTTTAGTCTTCGTTATTCGCGTAATAACGTTATTTCGTCATAACGATATTGTCGGCTTTACTTCATAATGTCCTTGGTTCCTCCTGTGGTCTGGAAGAAAGTAACCTTAGTGGTAGCTTGCTTGTCGAAAAGCATGTTTGAAAGAATCTCAACAACGCCAAACTGTCCCATGGGAAGTTCTGTGGTAAGGAATTCCTGTTGGTTGTTAAAAATGCTGACTTTTGTTCGGGCAGGAACATTATAATATACTCCTTTCTCCATTTTGGCCTTCTTCTTAGCTGCATCCTCGTCAACTTCCGTCTTGGGGAGCGACTCTGTGCATTTGACTCTAACGTAGATAGGAGCACCAGCTAAATCGTCAGCATCTACAATGCCCAGTTTCTGGGAGAATCGGAAAAGGATTTCCTTGTCAGTTTCCTGCTCAGGAAGATAGTTAAAGGAAGTGACTTCTGTGCTGGTTAGTTGAATCCCCTTGAACATAGACTCCAGAGCTGTTGTTTGCTTGTCCAGTTGGTTAAGCATGAGCTGCAGTTGCGCACCGTCTTTGGGTGTGTTGTCAGCTTCACCTTTGATGAGAGCGTTTCGGCTGTCGCGCAGGTCATAAATCTCCTCGGCACAAAGTTCTGCCATCTTGGCTGTACTACCTGCAGCTAACATCTCTTGCGTCATGTAAGATCGAGGATCTTCCGGCTTTGTTGCTGGAATGGGATCGGGCAAATCGGGCAGGAATTCTTCTTCTGCTTCGGTGTTGATACTCAGTAGAATGCCGTCTGTGCTCAGACCCACCAACGGAGCTACAGTTTTACTCTTAATCTTAATGCTGTATGCCTTATCCTTATCGGGTACGCCAAAAGGCTCTAATTTGATGCTTTTGATAGTCCATGTTACAGATTCCTCTGTTGGTACATTGGGGAGGCGCAGGTAACGGCTGGCATACTTGTAGAAATCGCCAGGCTTTGTAACGGTCTTTTCCGTTATAATGGTAACGCGGAATGCTGTCTTAGGCAGGAAATAAGATACACCCTCAAGGGTGCTTCCAGGTACAAATTTGGTTACGTCGGTCTGTGCTTGCGTCCCTAAAGTTAGGAAGCATAGTGTAAGGCCTAAAATGTTTCTTAGTTTCATATATCTTTGAATTTGCAGTGCAAAGATACAATTAATTTGTGATTTTACAATTTACAATTTACAATTTATTCCTCATTTTTCATTCCTCGTATGTAAATTATGAATTGTTAATTATGAATTATGAATTATCTTTTGTATCTTTGTCCCCAGATAATATTATTATTATGCAGACAATAAAGGTTAAGGATAAGACTTTTTCTCTCTTTATTCCTGAAGAGAATATCCTAAAAGCAGTAAAGCGAATAGCAAATCAGATAAACAAAGACTATGAGGGGAAGGAACCTGTATTCCTGGCTGTTCTGAATGGCTCGTTCATATTTGCTGCCGATTTGTTGAAAGAAATAAATCTGGCATGTGAGATATCATTTGTTAAACTTGCATCGTACCAAGGTGTTAACACAACAGGCAAGATACGTGAGGTGATAGGACTAAACATAGACCTTACAGACAGACCCGTTATTATTGTTGAGGACATTATTGATACAGGTTTGACTATGGCGCACATGCTTGAGGTGCTACAACAGCAGAATCCTGCCAGCATAGACATCTGTACCTTGTTGCTGAAGCCAGGAAAGTTGCAAGTTGACTTGGACATAAAGTATTGCTGCATGGAGATTCCTAACGATTTTATTGTTGGATATGGTTTGGATTATGATGGCTACGGACGTAATACAAGGGATATTTATACGTTAGTTAAAAAAGAAGAATAGTGCGGCCAATAATTGTTATAATAGCGATATAACGTTATAATGAAGACACAAAATAAAGACGGAAAGTTTAGGGTAAAACAAAATAAATTCAAATTAAGGAGATGAAGAATATTATTATCTTTGGCGCACCAGGTTCTGGAAAGGGGACCTATAGCGATGCAATTGTTGAGAAGTATGGAATGGGACATATCAGTACAGGCGATGTGCTGCGTGCAGAAATTAAGAACGGCACAGAGCTTGGCAAGACTGCTAAGCAGTTTATTGATAACGGCCAGTTGATTCCTGATGAGTTGATGATAGACATTCTTGCGAAGGTGTATGACGAGCAGCCTGTGGGAAAGGGCGTTATTTTTGACGGTTTTCCCCGTACCATTGCTCAAGCAGAGGCTTTGAAGAAGATGCTGGCTGAGCGCAAGCACGAGATGGGCGTGATGATAGAGTTGATTGTTGACGAGGATACACTGATGAAGCGCTTGCTGAATCGTGCTATCGAGCAGGGACGTGCCGATGATAACGAAGAGACTATCAAGAAGCGTTTTGCCGTTTATCATAGCCAAACGGAGCCTCTGGCAGCATGGTTCCAAAAGGAAGGCATTCGCCACACTTTCACATGGGAAGGCAGCAAGGAGCAGATGTTGGCAAATATCTTTGCTTTCCTTGATACATTGAAATAAAATAAATGGAAAGCAATTTTGTAGACTATGTTAAGATCTGCTGCCGCTCGGGTAAGGGCGGCCGCGGATCTATGCATATGCATCGAGCCAAATATGTTCCCAACGGTGGACCTGATGGCGGCGATGGCGGACGGGGCGGTCATGTATTCCTTCGTGGCAACCACAATTACTGGACATTGTTGCACCTGCGTTATGAGCGTCATGTTTTTGCTACTCATGGCGGCAACGGAGGCAAGAGTGGCAGCACGGGCGCTGATGGTGAGGACCGTTACATAGATGTGCCCTGCGGCACCGTAGTCTATAATGCGGAGACTGGTGAATATATCTGTGACGTAACAGAAGATGGACAGGTTGTGATGCTCCTGAAAGGCGGTAGAGGCGGATTGGGCAACAAGCATTTTGCTACCAGTACCAATCGAGCTCCCCGCTTTGCCCAGCCAGGTGAGCCTATGCGGGAACTGACTATCATTTTGGAATTAAAACTCTTAGCCGACGTGGGCTTGGTGGGCTTTCCCAATGCAGGGAAAAGTACTTTGCTGAGTGCTTTGAGCAGCGCCCGTCCCAAAATAGCCGGCTATCCTTTTACTACATTGGAACCATCATTGGGTATTGTTTCCTATAGGGACGGACAGTCCTTTGTGATGGCAGACATACCAGGTATTATAGAAGGTGCTGCAGAGGGACGTGGTCTGGGTTTGCGATTCCTGCGCCACATAGAGCGTAATTCGCTGTTACTTTTTATGGTACCAGGTGATACGGATGATATCCGAAAGGAGTATGATATATTGCTTAATGAGGTGAAAACCTTTAATCCTGAACTCTTGGATAAGCAGCGTGTTTTGGCAATTACAAAGACAGACCTTCTGGACGATGAGTTGCAGCAGATGCTGGCAGAGGATTTGCCGGACGACCTTCCGCATGTATTCATTAGCGCCGTTGCCAATAAGGGACTTACGGAGTTGAAGGATGTCTTGTGGATAGCTTTGAACAGCGAGAGTAATAAATTGCAGGCTATCACGCAGCAGGAAACCATTGTTCATAGGAGTAAAGACCTTTCGTGGTTACGCGCTGAAATGGAAGATGAGGGAGAGGACGAAGAGATAGAGTTTGTTGACGAGGACGAAATTGAAGACCTTGAAGATTTTGAATACGAGGAAGACGAATGATATATGATACACCTTCATGGCTATTGGCCTTCTCTGTAGGCAGGGGTGTACATGGTACGGAACCTGGGACAGATGCCCGTGAAGTCGGTCTGCAAGATAAAACATTATCGATAGGTGCAGAGCATATTATGATTCCTCGTCAGACGCATAGTACAAATGTCTGTTGGGTCAATCAGGCAGGCGAGGTGCCTGATACAGATGCTGTTGTTACAGACAAGAAGGGATTGTGCATAGCTGTAAAAACGGCAGACTGCATACCTGTTCTTATATATGATATTCGTAAGCATCTCGTAGCTGCCGTTCATGCTGGATGGCGAGGTACGGTGGGACGTATTATAGAGAAAACGCTGCAGCAGATGGACTGCAAGGCAGAAGATTTGCATGCCATTATTGGTCCAGGTATTTCCGAGGAAAGCTTTGAGGTTGGGAACGAGGTATATGAACAATTTCTTCAGGCAGGTTTTCCTATGCATCGTCTGGCAAAGAAATATCCCAGTCAGGATGGGGAAAGGTGGCACATCGACCTAAAAAAAGCTAATCGCTGGCTGTTGGAGCGAAATGGAGTAGGTCATATCTTTGTTTCTGATGTGGATACCATGAAGAGTTCGCTCTATTACAGTGCCCGCCGTGAAACTATTAAAACAGGACGTAATATCAATGGAATAATGATTAGACATTAGATTTTAGTTAATGTTCAAAGAAAAACAGACTAATACAATATGAAAAAACAATTCATCATTTTACTTTTTATGGTGCTCTGCCTCCCGCTGAGCATAATGGCTGTCAATAAGAAGGTTTCTGTGACTAAGGTTTCTACGTCGGTCACACTCAGTGACAATGTAGATTACCAGATAACAAGTGCCACGCCTTTTGGAGATGACGGTTTAGTTAATATTGCCAATACAGAACATGCCGTGCTTATTCTTGCGCAGGTAAAACCTTCTGTTGCCATCAGTAATTGGCTCTCGAAGGTACAGATTAACGGCTCAAGAGCTGTCAACAACGGCAATTGTCAGGTAAAGCTCTACAACCGAGGCTGTATCATCATGCCGTATGCTGGCAGTTTCAAGCCGCTGACTGTCTTTTCAGAGCAGAAATACGAGGGCGAGAGTTGCAATAACTTCGGTACAGAAAATACGAATGGTTATATGAATACCCTGACCGCAGGGAAACTAAACAACCGAATCCGCTCTTTCAAACTGAAACGAGGGTATATGGTTACGTTCTCAACCCGGGCTTCTGGGAGAGGCTACAGCCGTTGTTTTATTGCTGCTGACAGAGACCTTGATGTGCCTACGCTGCCTGCCGTTCTGGACAGGAAAATCACTTCCTACCGTATCTTCAAGTGGTACGATACCGGCAAGCCGCAGTTGGCGGCATCGGGTGGCAACACCGCTGCCTGCTCTGCCCTAAACGTTACAAGTACCTATACCTGGGGAACGACCAGTGATATGTCGCCAGATGTGGAGAACGTTCCTCATCATATCTATGAGAACTATCCTTCGCCATCAGCTTTGGGGGCTTGTACCACCTCGCCTCATATGAAAACCAACAACGAGCCCATGAATACTGACGACGACCCTAAGGGACAGACCGAAGATGTGGATGCTGTGCTGGCGAACTGGGAAGATCTTATGGCAACAGGTATGCGTCTGTGTTCTCCCTCGTCATGGGATGGTAGCGACTATACTAACGGCACAGGATACATTAAGCGTTTCATAGACAGTATTGATGCAAGGGGGTGGCGCTGCGACATCATCGACCTGCACTGCTACTGGCCGGAGGGCAATTTCGGCACCATTAAGAACTGGACCAACTCCACTGGCCGTCCCGTCTGGATTTCCGAGTGGGTATGGGGTGCTTCGTGGAACAACAACGGCGCCTTTGCAAGCGGTGTTACGGAAAGCCAGAATGCCGAGACGTTGAAGCGTATCTGTCCTGTGTTAAATAACAACGATTGCATAGAACGCTATTACTATTGGAACGGAGAGCGTGACCCGTCTAAACTCTACAAGAACGACAATCTGACAGAGGCTGGTCGTTATTATGCTAGTATCAATTCGGATTTGGGATACAACGGTAAATACGACTTCGTGCCTACTACGCCTCCACAATACGGACCGACCAAATTCACGCAGAAAGTACTCTCTTCGGGCAAGACCCGTTTGACTTGGCGCGACTCCAATGGTGAATACAATCAGTTGATGGAAGTGCAGATGAAGGATGCCTTGGGACGATGGGTAGTACTCGATACCATTGCGCAGAAAGAAGCTGCGGCAAATTATTCGTACGAGGTTGACAATGCAGACGAGAATGTCCTGTATCGTATTCATCTGATAGACTTGAACGGCAAGGAATATTATACTTCTAATGAGTTGTGCTTAGGAGATGCCTTTGAAGTTGACGGGCAGATTTATTATGCGGGTGGGAACCTATTTGCAAACGGGGAGTTCGACTTAGGCTTTACCGGTTGGACCAACGGAACGGGTCAGCCTCTTGCAGAACCACAGTTTCAGGTGGTGGGTGACGGTGGCTATCAAGGCGGTTCTTATCTGCAGTCTCATCTCAATGGCGGTGCCAGTGCTGCGGCTTCCGTCAAGACGACCGTCAATCTTGTGGCTGGGGAGAATTATGTGTTCCGTATAGTGTCTTGCAATGGCGGCAACTATCTTAAGTTCAGTCTTTCCGCCAATGGATCTACGTTGTCAAAGGAGGTAGCCAAGGCCGCCAACAGTACCGAATGGGGTGTTAATACCTTCCTGTTTAATGCCGAGACATACACTTACGGCATTCTCTCGTGCTATGCTCTGGCTGCGAAAGCCCAAATAGATGCCATACAGTTACGGCAACTCTTTCCAACCCGTGAGGCTGCTATTGCCGACGGTGTGGAAAAAGCCAGACTCAGGGCCGAGGCGCAGAAAACTTATAACACGGAATATCCCTTCCTCAACGACGACCTGACTACCCGTATGTCAGCCATTACGGGCAGCGATGATACCGCATTGGCAGAGATAGAAACCATATTGGCAGAGCATCTCTCGGCCATCAGGAAGAAGGCAGAGGCTAAGTTCATAGCAGCCACGCTGAAGGCTGTGAAGCAGAAACCGTGCCCTGCATACGAAGAGATGCTTGACCTTTTGCATAATGCTGAAGAAGCTATGACCGGCAGTGAGATAATAACATCGGTTGACCAGCTGCAGGCATTGATGCAAGAGAACCTTGCTTTCACCCGTTCCAGCAAGCAGCCCAGAACCCCCTCGTTTACCAGTGAGAAATCCACAGGATGGGAGGTGAAAGTGGGAACCTACACGGACGGTGACCAGCGGACAGCCACCAAGTTTGGCAAGACCTGCTGGAATGCCTGGTGGAGCACCACCAATCAGAATGCCACTATGGAGATTCGTCAAACTGTCACCAATCTTCCCGAAGGCTATTACCAGTTGGAGTGCAAAGCCACCACGGAGCATTTCTGCATATCAGACCAGCATGGCTACCTCAAGAACGGAGACGTTGAGGCAGTAACGCAGACGCTGAGTAAAGGCTATTTCGATTTGCCAGTTCCCGATCCATGGGAAACACTGACCACCACTCCCATCTATGTAGAAGCCGGCGGCTCGCTTACTTTGGGTTTCGTCAGTTCTAAACAAGGCGCAGAGACTGGAAAGTGGCACTCCTTCGGCAATGCCAGTGGTACCAGTGATAACCGTGAAGGCTGGTGGTGTGCTACGGACTTTGTGCTCAAATATCATGCTATAGACGATGAAACCGGTATTGAGAACCTTAACTCAGCCCTCCTTAAAAACGAGGGAACTGTTTATGACCTCTCGGGGCGAAAACTGTTTAATGTTCAACGTCCTATATCTAATGGATTACAGAATGGGATATATATTAAGGTAGAAGAGGGAAAAGCAAAAAGGATAGTTGTAAGATGAGGGCATTCAATATTATAGTTGCCGGCATCCTCCAGTTTCTGGTATTCCATGCCAGCGCAGCCGACTGGCTCTTTCGTAGCGGAAGGAGTAGTTATCAAATAGTCGTTTCGACAACAGCATCCGTTTCGGAGCAGACGGCAGCCAAGGAACTGCAACAATACATCGGGCAGGTGAGTGGGGTGCAATTACCTATCACTGCCGACGCAAAAACATCCAGACACAACATCTATGTGGGATACAACGAGCATGTGGCTGCCCTGACCGGAGCAAAAAAGCCCGAGACAGACGATGAGAGTTTTATCTACCGCACCGTTAGGCACGACCTGCTAATCTGGGGTGGTTCGCAACGTGGTACCATGTACGGTGTCTTCACTTTTTTGGAAAAGGAACTGGGCATCCATTGGCTTACGCCCGATTGTACCATTGTGCCAAAGTTAAATGAATGGAAACTTCCTCGGTTAGACCATACGGAAAGCCCATTCATTGGCTACCGTTACAGCAACTATTTTGTGGCTGCAAATGTTCCTGATTGGAGTGCCCATACAAAAGAGAACACAAAGTGGAGTCCCGTGCAAAACGAATATGGCAATATAGAGTCTTATTGGGGTGCTCACACTATGGGGCGGTTTGTCTCCACCAAGGAGTTCTACGAGACGCATCCTGAGTATTTCTGCCTGCGCGACGGCAAGCGGTACGGAGGCTATGGACAACTCTGTCTTTCGAACCCTGACGTGTTGGAACTGTGCAAGACGCGTCTGATCCAGTTTATGCATGAGAATCCCGGTTTCCGCATTTACAGTCTCTCGCAGAACGATAACTTTCTTTTTTGCCAGTGCGAGAAGTGCGCAGCCATTGAACAGCAGTACGGTGGGCATTCCGGCATCATTGTGTGGTTTGTTAATCAGGTGGCCGATGCGGTGAAAGATGAATTTCCTGACAAGTTCGTAGGCACCTTTGCCTACCAGTATTCGCGCCAACCGCCCACCGGTATTAAGCCAAGGGAGAATGTAGTCATTCGTCTGTGCAGTATTGAGTGCTGCTTTGCCCATCCACTTAATGCAGGCTGTCCGCAGAACGAGAAGTTCATACATGACCTAAGGGGCTGGGCTGAATTGGCACCACATCTGTTTATTTGGGATTACATTGTTGATTATGCCCAATACATGGCTCCTTGGCCCAATTTCCAGGTGCTGGGACCGAACATCAAGGTGTTTGGTGAGAATAAGGCCATCGGTGTCTTTGAGGAAGCGCAGTACCAGTCTGCGGGTGCCGAGTTTGACCAACTGAAGGCATGGACTGTAAACCAACTGCTCTGGAATCCCAATCAGGATGTGGATTCGCTGGTCTGCATTTTTATTGACGGCTTCTATGGTAAGGCTGCACCCCGCATTATGGACTATTACCGTCTGTGTCAGAGTCTGGTGAAGCCCAACGTGCATTACGGTATTTACATTCGTGAGAAGCATGAGATATATAGTGACGAATTCATCCATAAAGCTTTTGCCATTCTTCAGGATGCACTCCAGATGGCAGAGAATGACGAGATTCGTGAGCGTGTAGATCGCGTCCGAATGCAGCCCCTTTATCTGCACTGTGTACGCCACAAAGCAGAATCCATGAAAGACGGCACATGGACTGACCTTCTACGTCTGATGAAGAAGTACCAAGCAATGCATCGTGAGGGCTATCCCCAGGATAAGTTTATCCGTGAGTTCGAGGCGGAAGCAGTAAAATAATCTTAAACCTTAGCAGGTATATAGCTAATCCTTTGCCTCGAACTTCCACCAGTCCAGATTGAAGAGTTTCATGCCTTTGTAGCCAGTGAAGGCGAAATAAACGTCGTGTTTGCCACTAACCTTTTCGGTTACGGGAGTACGTACTTCTTTCCATTCTTCCCATCCGCCGGTATAGGGAATCGTTGCCACGGCTATCTTTTGACCGCCAAGACTATCCAGATGTACCTCGATGTTACCGCCTTGCAGTGCCGAGGCCGCGCTGACGGTGAAAGATGAGGGCTGCGTGGAACCGAAATCCACTTCACGAACCTTTATATAGTCGCCATTGTTCACTTCGCCAACATAGACACCTGTTTTTTGGTTGTTCTCTGTTTTCAAGCCAACACTCCAAGCAATGGTCTCAGCCTCTATACGTTGATACGGATTAAGTGTGCCAATGGGATTTACTCCCTCTTCTGTATGATGGATGATGGGGAATGAACCGTCAGGGTTGTACTGAAACTCCTCTATTGCCATAGAGCGCCCGAAGCCGCCACCGCCAGGCAGTTTGCCCGTATGGTAAAAGAAGTAGTTGTGTCCATTGTGCTCAACAACACCGCAGTGGTTGGTAAAGGATTTTGTGTCCTCCAGCGGCATGATGGGGCTGCGATAGGTCCAAGGCCCTTCTGGTGAAGGAGCCGTGCTGTAGGAAATATGCTCAGGAACACCGCCAGCGGCATAGAGCAGGTAATACTGCCCCACAGCCTTTTTAGCCTTTCTTCCCTTTTTGTCCAGGGGAAAGATATTCTTTTTCATAATCCAAGGTCCTTCCACATACGAATCCTTATATTCTTTCCCTTTTTCACGCTCACGCATTGTAGGGCCGCCGAAGGCTTCCTCTGTCATGTCAAGCGTTTTAACTTCACCGTTAATGGAAACCATATCTTCGTTCAGTTTGGCGTAATATACGCGCGGATTGCCCCAGAAGAGCCATGCTTGGCCGTCATCGTCAATCATTACCGTAGGGTCAATGTTGTCCCAAGAGCCGTTGTCGAAAAGCGGTTTGCCTATTGCATCATGGAAAGGTCCCGTTGGCGAATCGCCTACTGCTACACCTATAGCCATGCCGCCGCCTAACTTAGAGTGTGCACAGATGTACCAGTAGAACTTTCCGTTGCGTTCTATGGTCTGGGCAGCCCAAGCGCGGTCGTCTGCCCAACTGAAGCTGCTGAGGCTCAGTTGCGTTCCGTGGTCGGTCCAGTTTACCATGTCGCTGCTGGAATAGATGCGCCACTCATACATCCAGAAGAAATCGGCCTTGTCCTCGTCATGACCTACATATACATAAACCCTGTCTCCAACGCTCAGGGGAGCAGGATCAGTAGTGAACCACGTCTGCACTACAGGGTTCTGTGCGAAGGCGGCCGTGGACATGAATGCCGCAAGCCAAAGAGCCTTTTTGTTGAAATAGTCTGCTAATAGTTTCCGTAAATTGAGATTTATTTTCATAACAGGTATTTGTTTTTGTTGTTTATGCAATGTTTACTTATTGGTGTGCTGGTACAGTTTGGCAGCCAATGCTCCGCTGATGTTGTGCCATACGCTGAAAATCGCTCCTGGGATGGTAGCCAAAGGATAGGCCGCGAAATGCAGTACGGCCAGTGACGAAGCAAGACCGGAGTTCTGCATACCAACCTCGATACTAAGGGCTGTGCATTTAGGCTTGGGTAACCGGATGAGATGGCCTATGATAAAACCAATGAGGAGACCTAACAGATTGTGGATGATGACTACAAGAACAACCACAGCGCCCCCCAGTAGCAGCCTGTCGGCATTATGTGATACGACAATTCCCACCACCAGTGCTATTACAACAGAGGAGAAAGCTGGCAGATAGGGTGTAACGCTTTTTGTAAGCTTAGGCAAAAAATGCTGGCACAGCAGGCCAACTACAATGGGTGCAATAACCACATAGACGATGCTCATCAGCATACCAATCGTATCTACATTTACCATCGTACCGGCCATCAGCCACACCAATAGCGGTGTAAGCACGGGTGCGAGCAGGGTAGAAGTTGCCGTCATTCCAACAGAAAGAGCCAGGTCGCCTTTTGCCAGATAGGTGATGACGTTAGAGGCCGTACCGCCCGGGCAGCATCCTACCAGTATAACACCCAGCGCCAGTTCCTTAGGCAATGAAAATGCCCATGACAGTCCCCATGCCAGCAGTGGCATCACCGTGAACTGGGCTAGACAGCCGATGAAGATATCCTTGGGTCGGCTCAGCACAATCTTAAAGTCTTTTGGCGAGAGCGTCAGGCCCATGCCGAACATAATGACACCTAACAGAGGATTGATTACCCATGTGTTTATCCAGACAAATGATGCCGGCACCGTCAATGCAAGTGCTGCTACCATCAGCACCATCAGCCCCATCCATCGCGCTATAAAATCACAGATATTTTTCATCATTTATTCTTATTTCTCTACCTCACAATGCAGGAATCCCATCTCCTTAGCTTTTTCCTCGTTCATCAGGAAGTAGATGACTTCGCCTTCATTACAGACTTCTCCATTGCTGTTGATTATCTCAGCATTGATATAAGCCAGGTTCCGCACCTGTTTTGCGACTTTAGCCCGTATGGTCAGTTCCGGTTCCGTGGTTGGGACGGCCTTGCGGAACTTCACATTCAGCTGTACGGTGTAGCCGCTGGTCTGCAGCTTACGAGTCACCACCCAGCCGCAGGTCTCGTCAATCAGCGTGCTCAGTATGCCGCCGTGCATGGTGTTTACCCATCCCTGGTAGTTATGCCCGGGATGCCAGGTGCTTACGATGTAGTCGCCATCTTCGTAAAACTCCATGTGCAGTCCGATGGGATTGTTCGGACAGCAGCCGAAACAGTTATACTCAGGAAAATGGCGCCAGGGGTTTATAATCTTCTTCATTTCTTCGGCTTTTTTGTCGTGTTTTGTGGAATCTTAAAGATGATAGGAAGATTGACACGCGAGCGAATAGTCTTATTATGATTCCTTGCCGGTTTCCATCTTGGCATTTCGCTGACAACACGAACAGCTTCCTTGGCAAGGGAGGGATGAGGCGATTTGATAGCTTTCACGTCGGTGACGTAACCGTCTTCCTTGATTATAAAGGAGACGGTCACACGGCCCTCAATCTTCTTCTTCAGGCAGTCCTTAGGATATTTAATGTGCTCTGCCAGCCATTTCATGCACGCTTTTTCGCCGCCGGGAAACAGGGCATTCTCCTCATAATCAACAAAGATGCGGTCATTACCGTCATTCTGCTTTTCTGCATTACCTGTAATGTATTTTACCTTCGAGGCATCGCGAGGACGTGCATCGGGCTTTTCATTGGGATATCCCACAGCGATAATGTATAGCAGACGATAGTCGGCGGGGATATCCAGACGGTCAAGGAAGAACTTGGCCTTTTCGTTCGTCAGCAGGAAGCGTACAGGCCCTTGCAGACAACATGTGCCCAGGCCCAGTGACTGTGCCGTCAGCATCATATTCTCGCCCAGCAATCCTGCATCCAGTTCACCACCGCCGTTGGCAGGCGTACAGACACAGATAAGGTTGGGCGCATTGCGGAACATATTCTTGAAGTCCTTGTCGCGGGCAACCTGCTCGGCATTCTCCCGTTTATAGACCTCAGTTACATCAGCTATCAGCTTCTGGTCTTCCACCACGCGAATAATCCAAGGCTGGCGGTTCATAGCGCTTGGCGCATTAATGCCGCAGCGTACGATGGCCTCCAGTTTCTTATGCTCCACAGGCTTGTCCAGATACTTGCGTACAGAGCGGCGCGCCATGATAGTGTTAATCACTTCGTTTTCATACACACTTTGTGCCGAAAGGGTCAGCACGCCCATCATTGCCATAAGGCAGAGAATCGTTTTACGCATAATCTCTTTTTTAGGATATGATTGTTATCTGTTATGTTTCAGTTCCATGATTTTTGTAGGACAGGCCAAAGTACACTTGCCGCACTTCAAACAGTCGGGATGCAGGTATCCTATCTCCTCGCCCCTGCAGTCATAGGGAGTAAGCTGCATGGGACAGACGCGGGCACAGCTCTTGCACTTCATCTGGCACTGGCTGCTAACATGGATATTTGTGAATGGCTTGGGAAGCGGAGCCTTCTTGGGCGCTACCCAGCGCGAGATTGTTCCCATGGGACAGAATGAACACCATGTGCGCGGAGCATAGATAAAGTTCAGCGTAACGCCTACAATGGTTGTTACCACGATGATGAGCCAGAACACACGGCCAATGTCGCTCCACAGTGCCAAACCGCCTTCGCTCCAACGGGCCTGACTTAGCTGTATGCCGAACATGGTAAAGATGAACAGTACCATGAACAGGCGGAAACCGAATGTGCGTACAAACTTGGGAATAGGACGGTGTGGCGAATACTTGGACAGCAAACGGTCGTACATATTGCCGCGAGGGCAGACGTGTCCGCACCACCAGCGCCCCTTCCAGACAGAAGTGAGCACGGGACCAATCATGCAGATTATTGCAATTACTCCTATCACAGGGAAGAACCAGCCTAGGATGATGTATGCGAAGATAATCCAGTAGAGCGGCTGTCCGGGACTATTGAAATGACGGTGAAATCTTTTTGCCATATCCTTATATATACTTTACTTTATCAGATTGCCCAGGATGCTGCGTGTAAGTTCGCGGGTGGCGGTACGGGTGGCAGTGCTTACGGCATTCTTTGTCACCTTTTTGCCGATGGAGTCCTTTGACCGGCTCTTGCTTCCCGTAACGGTATTGGCCACATGCGTTCCTATGGCGGCTGTTATGCTGGTAATGACGGCGGCAAGGATTTTCCCAAGGAAGGATTTCTTCCAGCTACTCTTCTTTTCTGCGGTCTTCTTCTCCTCTTTCTGGGAAGTCTCCTCTTTCCCGGTTTCCTTTTCCTTTGGAGAGGGCTCGGGGGTGGGGCTTTCACTTTCTGCCAGTAAGACTTCGAAGGCACTCTCGCGGTCAATCATCGTGTCATAGCGGCCGTAGATGCGTGACGACTTGATAATCTGGTCGCGCTGAGCGTCTGTAATGGCACCGATTTGGCTGAGGGGGAAGAGAATCTTGGCACGCTCCACCACGCTGGGCGTTCCCTTCCCGTCAAGGAAGGATACAAGCGCCTCGCCTGTTCCCAGTTCCATGATGGCATCTTCTGTCTTGAAGTCGGGATTGGCGCGGAACGTCTCTGCTGCAGCCTTCACGTTCTTTTGCTCCTTGGGAGTGAAGGCACGCAGGGCATGCTGTATGCGATTGCCCAACTGGGCCAGTACGGAGTCGGGAATGTCTGTGGGGTTCTGTGTCACGAAATAGACACCCACGCCCTTGCTGCGAATCAGGCGGACCACCTGCTCAATCTTATCCACCAGGCTCCTTGGCGTGTCGGTAAACAGGGTATGCGCTTCGTCGAAGAAGAATACCAGACGGGGCAACTCCTGGTCGCCTACCTCGGGCAGGCGGACATAGAGGTCGGACAGTAGCCACAGCAGGAAGGTGGAATAGAGCTTGGGACTGAGCATCAGCTTGTCGGCAGCCAGTACATTCATGATTCCCTTGCCGTCGGCACGGCACTGCAGGAGGTCCATAATGTCGAATGCCGGTTCACCGAAGAACTTGTCGGCACCCTGATTTTCCAAGGCGAGTAGGGCACGCTGGATGGCTCCCACGCTGGCACTGGACACGTTGCCGTACCTCTTGGTCAGGTCGGCTGCATTGTCAGCGATATAGGTGAGCATAGCCCGCAGGTCCTTCAGGTCCAGCAGGAGCAAGCCGCGCTCGTCTGCCACCTTGAACAGGATGGTCATAACGCCGGCCTGCACCTCGTTCAGGTCCATCAGACGCGACATCAGTTCGGGGCCCATGTTCGAGATGGTGGTGCGCATGGGGTGTCCCTGCTCGCCAAACACATCGTAGAAACACACGGGACTGCCGTGGAACTGAGGGTCCTGGATGCCGAACTCGGTGCAGCGCTTCTCTATGAAGCCTGACATCTGTCCCGTCTGGCTGATACCCGACAGGTCTCCCTTCATATCTGCCATAAAGCAGGGTACGCCAGCCTCAGAGAATGTCTCTGCCAGCACCTGCAGTGTCACCGTCTTACCCGTACCCGTGGCACCGGCTATCAGTCCGTGTCGGTTAGCCATTTTTCCGCATAGGCATATCGGTCCGTTCTGACCGTGTGCCACATATAAACGACTGTCTTCTGTTATCATAATCGGTAAATTTAAATTGTTTCTGTTTTATGCGGCAAAGATACAACAAAAAATGAAAAAATGAAAGAATGAAAGAATGAAAAAATATCGATAACCGTTTTAGACTTTAGGCGTTAGGCGTTAGAGTTTAGTGGTTTGCGAAACTACTTACATTTTTCAACTTTTCAACGAGCTGTCCGCTTTTGCTTTCGGCACTCGTTCGGGCTGTCGTTTCCTTACCGTCGATGCCTACGCCGACGTTGTGGATTTTTATGAAAGCCGTTGTGGATTCAAATTCTTTACAGAAACCGATGTAAACGACGACACCCGCCTCATGTATTTCGACCTGAAGCCTTTCAAGGACGCTCAGGAAGCAGCAAAACAGCAAGCGTAATCACTTCCTTTCATGCGGAGCGGAGATTATTCCGGCAGGGCATAACATTTCGACTTCTCAAACGTAAATATAATATAAGGTATAGAGAAATTACATTGAAATCATGGGGCATTGGCTGCGAAATACAGGTCAATGTCCCATTTTTTTGAAAAAAAGTTGCCGACGGTTAAATCTTTTTTGCAGTTTTCGGGTCTTTATAGTAGATGCATCTGAACAAACAAACAAAACGATGAAGGAAACAAGTGACATTACAAGGGAAAAACTCGCCGATGTGTTCAAGACCGAGCGGCCGCGACTGCTCAGGTACGCCTGCTACAGGCTTGCGGACGGCGACGATGCGGAGGACGTGCTGCAAGAGACGTTCCTGAAGCTGCACACGCGGCTCTCCGACAGCGAGGACGGGCAGATAGACAACCTGCCGAGCTACCTCTTCCGCACACTGGCGAACATTTGCACCAAGTGGCAGACAAGCGCCAGCCGCTTCAAGACCGTTCCCCTGGACACAAGAGTTGATGTGGCCGACACCACTCCCGACAAACGAAACGAGGACGATTACAAACGCATCGCCCGACTGCTGACGGAGATTCCCGACGAACAGGCCGAGGTCATCCGCCTAAGAATCTACGGCGACAACAGCTTTGCCCAAGTCGCCGAAATCCTCTCCCTGCCGCTCCCGACGGTCAAATCCCGCTTCCTATACGGACTGGAGAAGCTCCGTCGGGGCATGAAAAATTAAAAAGTTGAAAAGTTAAAACATTAAAGATTATGAAGTGCAATGAATTCAAGGAAAAGGTTGCCGACCTTTTCGACAAGACTATCGACATGCAGACTCAGGCCGAGTTGGACGAGCACATGAAGAGCTGCCCCGAATGCAAGGCATATTATGAAGAGCTGCGGGAAACTTTCAACATGCTCCAGCCCAGAGGCGGAGTTAAGAGTGAAGAGACAAAAGCGAAGAACAATAGTGACTTCATCGCCCCTCGTTCCTCACTCTGGAAGACTGCCGCCATCTTCATCGCAGCTGCTTTCCTATGCGGGCTGTCCTTTGCCGCTTATCATGCCATTTCGCTAAAACAGAATACAGATACAGTAACGGAGCAAGAGCCGAGGATGCTCGGAGCCTTCTTTGTACCTAAAGACTGTAAGAACCCAGTCGTGAGGGAACGCGGCGATGCTATTACCGCAAAATGGACAAAAGGAACCTGGGTGCAGCATGACCACAATTCGTTCGTAGAGGAACATAAGGATGGTGGTGGCTATATGTTCCACTTGAACTTCTACGGCAAGCATCGTAGTATCGTAAGGCTGGATGGAAAGGAACTCGACATCCACAACCTGCCCGACCTGCCTGCCTCGGCTTTGAAGAAAGTGGAAATACATCGCGATGATAATAATATGGTAGTCAACCTCATCACTACACCTGTACGGGTTCCTGCCGACGTAAAGGGAAACGTCAACCCCGAACTGACCATCCTGCTGACGGGCACTGTGCCCAAAGGCGCTTATCAGCCTGTCACCATCTGGAAGAGCAAGGGCATCAAGGAGAGCTATGACTGGCACGACTACATCTACACCTCGTGGACAGGCCAATGGGAGAATGTCCGCATCCATCTGAAGGAAGCAGTCAACCGCAAAGACCATCATGTCCGCATCAATGTCTGCAAGGGCACTCCGCAGAAGCACATCGACCGCATCAAGAGCATCATGCAGGAATGCGGCGTGACGAACTACGAAATCGTGAAGCAATAAAATGGTTTTTTGAAGTTAATAAAATGGTGCGCCAACAGGCTCCTGCGTTGTGAGATGCGGGAGCTTTCAAGCAGGAACTGTATTTACGCGGTTCCTGCTTTTTTTATGTACCTGTAAAAACCAACGATATGAAAGAAAAAAAGACTGACGGGAAAGGGACGACGCGGACGGTGGTTTCGCGAGGATATGGACGGGCCGATTGTAAGACGGCTGTATACCACGATGCCGACGGAAACCAGTAGTGCCAGAAATCTGGAAGTATACCTTTACGGAGCTGGAAGTATACTTTTACGAAAGTGGGGGATATTAACGCAGGATTCTGAACTAACGGAGCGAGAATTTTAAAACCATATAATGAGAGTTTATAACTTATTTGTTTAACATTTAAAACCTATTGTATTATGGCAAAAGTCAAGTACACTCTTAAAGAGAACAAAAAGGTGGGAACGCACAGTTTCACAAGGAAAGAGCGCTGCAGCGCTCTTTTCGTTGTTAATGAAAGAATGAACCCCCCCCCCCTCTAACTCCCCCCAAGGAGGGAGGAAGTAATTCGCTAACCGCTAACCCTTTTTTCAATTAACAATTAACAATTAACAATGAACCGCTAACCACTAACCGCTAACCGAGAAAGACCTACGGCAGGGTTACCTTCGCCATTACGGGGAAGTGGGTGGAGGGCAGGCGGCGCTTGTGGCTGCCGTCGGACTCCTGGGTGTAATAGCCGTATTGCAGCTGCCCGTAGGCCTGGACGGTGGCGGTACGGGGGACGAAGACGAAGTCGAAGCGGCTGGTGCCGTGATTGGCGGCAAGGTCGAAGTTGTTAACCGTTCCGAATTCGGCACTGACGGTTGCTGCCTTGGTGTAGCTGTCGGGGTAACGGCCGTTCAGTCTGTTGTAGGCTGTGGTGGATTCGCTGACGCCAAGGTTGCCGACGATGAAGGTGGGCAGCTTGTCGGGGTTTATCTCGCCGATGGCCGTGAGGAGGCGCGTTGCGGATGAACTGGCGACGGTGGTGGTGGCAGAGAAGCTGATGTTGAAGACGTAGAAGGCTGTCTCGCCCTTGCGCAGCCTTGCCCATGAGCAGGCGCTGCCGTCGGGCATGTCAGTGACGGTGCCGCACGAGTCTAGCTGTAGTGTGTTCTTATAAAGGATGTTTCCGGCAAGGCCGTAGCCTGTCAGGCGTGTCTTAATGAAGGAAATCTGGGTGTTCGTCGCTCCCTGCAGGCCCAGGAGGTCGGGCTGCTCGAAGTTGAACATGTCGCAGATAATGGTCCGGCGGTTTGCCCACTTGTTGTTGCCGTCGCCGTATAGGCTCTCTGTATCGGTGGTGGTGACGTAGAAGCTGCCGATATACAGGTTCTGGGCGTATGCGCAGAATGCCGTCAGAGATATGATGATGAATGATAGTGTCTTTTTCATTTCAGTACTTTCTTTCCGTTAATAATATAGATACCGGGCTTCAATTGTCCATTATCCATTTTCAATTGTCCATTATTAACCTGCCTTCCGCTCAGGTCGTAGATGATTCCGGCAGCTTTCTCATTTTTCACTCTTTCATTTTTCACTTCCGCGATGCCGTCGGGGTTATCGTTGGTGTACGAACTGCTATAGGCCCATACACGCAAACTGGTGTCAGAGAGCACGGGATAGGGGTCAGCCTCGATGGTTGCATCCGAACTTGGAAGCGTCTGATACCAATTGATTTCTGTTTGGTCACCGTTCAACTTGTAGCAGACTTCACCGCTTGCCAGTTGCCCGGCATTTACGGCTGTGGCTTCTTCCTGGTTCTCTCCATAGGCATTGGCGGCACTGCCGGCGAGCCAGTAGTTGTTCTGGAATGTGGAGTTGGCATGGTCACGCAGCCATCCGACGAGCGCACCGCTATAAGTGGGTGCCGTATCGTCTGCCTTCCGGATTGTTCCTACACTCAGGCAATTGAAGATGCCTGTGAAGGAGTCATTGTTGACATAACCGCAGATGCCTCCTGCGTATGCGTCGGCATTCTGGAACGTGATGGTTCCATAGTTGGCGCAGTTCACATAGCTCACGCCGTTGTTGGAATAGCCGCCGATGGCACCGATACAGTCTTGGGTGTCAGCGTCTGTTACCGTTATCGTGCCACTGAAGGAGCAGTTTCTGGCCGTGCTTTTTTCACTCAAATGACCGCAGACACCTCCGATGTGGTGTGAAGTTGCGGGGACTGCGATGTTGAGGGCAGAATGAATGCCCGTGAGTGTGGTGGCTGTGGCCCATCCGACTGCACCGACACCTATGCCGCCATTATAGACGATGGTTCCGTCGATGCTGAAGTTCTGGATGGAGGCATTCTTTGCATAGCCGAATAACCCCTGTGCATCGTCGGAGGCAGATGTCATCGTGAAGCCGGTAATCTTGTGTCCCTGTCCGTCGAACGTGCCGCTGTAAGGACTGGCTTTTGTTCCGATGGGTGTCCAGCCCGTCTCTCCCTCCAGATTGATGTCATCAGTCAGGACAGCCTTTGCATCAGTGGCCTGATATATTGACAATCCATCCACAATGCAGGCAAAGCCTTTCAGTTCATCGGCTGTGGATATCTGGTATATGCCATTGACGATGGGTGGAATAGTCGTTGAGATATCAGGTTTTTCCGGAGTCCTGATGGTAAGTTTTGCCAGCACGGGACTGTGGTCTGAGTACGCCCTTTCCTGATAGTCTGCCGTGCCGGAGGTGGAATAGTAGCAGGGATTGAGCACGCCGTAGTGCTCGACATTGAAGGCTCTGGTAACAAAGATATGGTCGATGCGCCGAAACTCTCCCGATGCCGTGCTGTAGTTGTTTGCATTAAAACCGGGGCACGTGCCGTTGGTTATGAATTTCTGCTTGGTGCGTTGATAGCTGTCGTACAGGAAGCCCGAGTTGTAGAACAGTTTGTACGCTTCCTCTGTCTGTACGGCATTGTAGTCGCCCGATATGATGACGGGGGCTGTAGTGCTGGCTATCTCCTGAATTTTCTTTTTTATCAGATAATATGATTGCTGCCGGTTTATCTCGTCAAGGTCCATGTGGGTGTTGAAGTGATATACAACCGAGCCTGAGAGCTTGTCGAAGAACTTGCCCCACGAGCAAATACGGTAGTAAGTAGTGGAGCCGCCCTTGCTCGGGAAACCTTTCGAGGGCTTGTCTGGTGTGTCGCTCAGCCAGAAATTGCCATAGTCGAGGAGCACCATGCGCTCCTTGCGGTAGAAGATGGCGGAATACTCACCGCTGTTGTTTCCGTCGTTGCGTCCCACGCCTATGCTGCCGTAGTCGGTCAGACCGTTCCTCATGTCGGTCATCTGTGCGGGCAGGGCTTCCTGCACACCAAGCAGGTCGGGCTGCTGGAAGTTGACAAAGTTGATGAGGTAAGTGCGGCGTGTGTTCCATCCGTTTCCTGCGTCGGTATCGTTGTTATTTTTGTACCGCAGGTTGTAGGAACAGACAACAAGTTCCTGCGCTTGCGCCGCAAAGACGGTCAGCAGCACAAAGATTAAGTGTAATAGTCGTTTTTTCATATATGTAAACTTAAGGATAGCAATGTGTGTGTTGTTACTTGTGTCGGTTGGCACGTTTCCTGCGTATGTCAGCTTTCATCTTTGCCGAACCGCTTCCGTGTGCTCCTGTAATGTACTGCTTCTTCTTGGCTTTGGTCTTAACCCTGGGGCCATCTTTCTTCTTTTCCCCTTTGGAGCCGCCCTTGAAGGTGATGCCGCCACAAATGACGGCATCTATGTCATCTCCTCCGAAATTCATGTTGTGATATATTGAATATTGAACATTTCGCTAACCGCTACTCGCTATCATTACTAACGTCTAACGTCTAACGCCTAACGTCTAAAACGGTTTTTGTTTTAAGCATTGAAGCGGTAGCAAATTTTTCACTTTTCATTCTTTCATTTTTTTCATTTTTCAATGATGGAACAGGCGGACTCCCGTGAACGTCATGGCAATGCCGTACTTGTCACAGGTAAGGATAACGTGGTCATCGCGGACGCTGCCGCCAGCCTGCGCAATGTACTGCACACCACTCTTGTGTGCACGCTCAACATTGTCTCCGAAGGGGAAGAACGCATCGCTGCCCAGACAGACGTTGGTGTTCTGGGCAATCCATGCCTTTTTCTCCTCGCGGGTGAGCGGCTCGGGCTTCTCTGTGAAGAATTTCTGCCACTCGCCGTCTGCCAGCACATCCATGTAGTCGTCGCTGATGTAAATGTCTATGGTGTTGTCGCGGTCAGCCCTGCGGATTCCGGGAACGAAGGGGAGGCTCATCACCTTTGGATTCTGGCGCAGCCACCAGATGTCAGCCTTGTTACCTGCCAGGCGGGTGCAATGGATGCGGCTCTGCTGACCGGCTCCGATGCCGATGGCCTGTCCGTCCTTTACGTAGCACACACTGTTGCTCTGGGTATATTTGAGTGTGATGAGGGCGATGATAAGGTCACGCCTGGCCTCGTCGGGGAAGTTCTTGTTCTGAGTAGGGATGTTTTCAAAGAGGGCGGGGTCGTCCAGCCTGACCTCGTTTCTTCCCTGTTCAAAGGTAATGCCGAAGACCTGCTTGCGTTCGATAGGCTGGGGCTTATAGGCTGGGTCTATCTTGATGACATTATATGTGCCCTTGCGCTTGTCGCGAAGAATCTCCAATGCCTCTTCTGTATATTCGGGAGCAATAACACCGTCGCTGACCTCGGGCTTGATGAGCAGGGCAGTAGCCTTGTCACAGCAGTCAGAAAGGGCTATGAAGTCGCCATAGCTGCTCATGCGGTCGGCACCGCGAGCCCTTGCGTATGCACAAGCCTGAGCACTCAGTTCGCCAATCCCCTCGGGAACAAAGTAGATATGGCGCAGCGTATCAGTGAGCGGAAGACCTATGGCAGCACCTGCAGGACTTACATGCTTGAAGCTGGCAGCAGCTGGCAGACCTGTAGCAGCCTTCAGTTCCTTTACTAACTGCCAGGCGTTCAGCGCGTCGAGGAAATTGATGTAGCCGGGACGGCCGTTCAATACTTCGATGGGAAGTTCACCTTCCTCCATGTAGATACGAGAGGGTTTCTGGTTGGGATTGCATCCGTACTTAAGTTGTAATTCTGTCATTTTCGAATTATGTATTTAAATGGGTTATCGATTAGCGATTAGCGGTTATCGAAATTATGAATTATATTAAAAGCTGTAATACAGGAACGGTGTGATGTTGCTGGTATGGAACTCTATGGCCAGTTGGACGGTGCAGGCAAAAGCCAGCAGCTTCAGAAGCCAGGGAGAGTAGATAAACTTTATCATCATCCTGTTATAATACCTTTCTTTAATAAAAAGCAGCAGGCAGCAACAGCCCATTATAAACAGCCATGTGGGGCGCATGGCAACGAAGGCGGGGATGCTCTTGGGCTGGAAGTTCGTAAATATCTGTGTGAAAAGACTGCAGACTGTGTTTATGTCTGGTGCGCGGAAAACAGCCCAGCAGCATACAACAAAGGTGCTGGTTACAAAAACGCTGAAGGGCTTGGTGTACCATGTGTCGGGAATCCCACGGAGCCACCGTTGCAGATTCTTGTGAACAACCAGTGCCACACCGTGTAGTACCCCCCACAGTATAAACATGAAGGTGCTTCCGTGCCATATTCCCGCCAACAGAAAAGTGATAAGGCAGTTAATGCCTGTGCGTACTTTTCCGTTCCTGTTTCCCCCCAGCGGGACATAGACATAGTCCCTGAACCAGGTGGAAAGAGAAATGTGCCACCTGTGCCAGAACTCCGTAACGTTGAGGCTCTGATAGGGGAAGCGGAAATTCTCGCGTAAACGGATACCCATTAAAGCCGCTATGCCAATGCTGATATCGCTATACCCGGAGAAATCAAGGTAAATTTGCATAGAAAAACCCAGCAGTCCCATGAGATTCTCAAAACCGGAATAGGTGAGGGGAGAGTCGAAAATCCAGTTGTTGTACTGCGCAATGTAATCGGCCACGACGGCTTTCTTAAGGATTCCAACGATGACGAGCCAAAGGCCGGAATACATCAGCCGTTCGCTGATGACAGGCTGACGGCGGACCTGCGGAAAGAAAGTCTCGGCTCGCGTGATGGGGCCGGCAAAGAGGAGGGGGAAGAAAGACAGATAGAAAATATACTCCAGGAAGCTGACATCAAGTGCGAACCTCCTCTTGTAAACATCAACGGAATAGCTGATGGCCTGAAACGTGTAGAAAGAAATCCCGACGGGTAGCGCTAACTCCAGTATCGGAAAATTGCTGTCTATTAGTCGGCTCAGGCTAAAAAGGGCTATGCCTGCATATTTGAAGTAAGCCAAAGGAGCCAAGTCTAACAGGATAATGGTAAGCAAGAATGTTTTCCGCTTGGTTCCGGTATATTGCCTCATGGCCTTCGTCAGTGACCAGGAAATAAGGGCTGTAAGGGGGAGCAACTGCATCATCCATCCGTTGGCCCAAGCAAAGAATCCCAAACTTACGATGGTTACATAAAGCATCATCCCTGCCCGTGTAGAACGGTGCAGCATGGCAAATATTATCAGGAAAATGATAAATATGGCCCAGAAAGGAATGCTTGTGAACATCATAATCTATTATTCTTTTACAGGTTGAAGAAGGTGCAGAGGAAATTTCTTTGTTGCTTTACTTGCAGGCCTTTGCATTTTAATAGGGTGTTGGGCACTCTGCATCCATACGGCAACAGTGTCCATCCACGCACTGGCGGCTCCAAAAGTGGGATGAATATGGTCGGAACCGCGTTTTAGTGTTAGTTTCCTGCTGTCAAAAAACCGGTTCTCTCCCACGCATTTCTGTACAAGGTTGTTAATGCCCGTGTCTTCTTTCCATGTGGGAATACCTATCCAAATGTAAGGCTTGTTGCCAAGAGTGCCAATGATTTTGCGTATATATTTTTCCCTTTCGGAAAGGTTTTTAACGAACTGCTCGTTTCCTCCTATACAAATCATGAAGAAGGTGGGCTGGTATTTGCGGATGAAATACCGAAGCGTGTCTGATGATGCCCATTGCTTTGTGGTGGAATTGTACCAAATAACGCGTGAAAGCTCGTGCCCGTTCTCCTGAGCATAGTCGGTCATCCTGCGCACCAGTCCCTCTGCCATGGAATCTCCAAAGAAAAGAATGCGTTGGGGTGTCGTGTCAGGAGAAACTTCCTCAGAATTCTCCTCCTTGAGAGAGGAGGTAGAGTCAGGGACATCTTGTACGATTTCCCTTCCATGGGAGGGGCTAGGGGAGGCTTTTAAGTCTATCTTGCTAAATGTCCAGCCAGGAGGTGGTAGCTGAATAGGGCATAAAGCATAAGCAACCACAAATATCAGTGGCAACGCCAAAATGGCAATTACTTTAGCATACAACTTCATACTAATATCCCTACCGCCTAATAAGTGGAGCTGGAGGGGATTGAACCCTCGTCCAAACAGGGACGCCCTGTGCTTTCTACACGCTTATCCCAGCCTTCGGTTTTCGAGTGCAAACAAGACCTGGGCCACCAATCTGCACCTTATCCTCTAAATTTCACCCATAATGCGAGGCCGTTATGAGCTATCCCCGATTTAGCTGTGCCACTTTGCCTGGACGCTTCGGAGCAACAGCTCCAGAGTGACATCTCGTCTCAGCACCTGGTGCCGGGATAAAGCCCAAGATCTACTGTGCTTCGATCAGGCAGCGAGAGCGTAGTTGTTTTCGCCAGATAAATTTTCGGCAATCATTGATTAAAGAGAGCGGCTGCCAACTCTCTGCGTGCTTACACAACACCTCAACCTGCTGTCAAATCCAGTCAGCCCCGGTGTGCTTATGCTTTATAGGCTGCAAAAGTAGATAAAATTGCAGACTATTCCAAGTATTCCCGCGTTTTTTTTGTTTTCTGTTGTTATTCGTATAATATAATCCAGTTTTTGTTGGGAGAGAGAAAAAAAGTCTGTTATTTTGCAATAATTTAACGTGTTGTGAAGTTTTTATATTATAATTCAATAAAGTTATAAGACATGATATTAAAATACGGAGCGTCTTTCAAGTTGCTTTTTGTAGTTTTATTGATGCTTGTTTCTGCAAATGGTTTAGCCCAGTCAATAACAGACAGTCAGGTTGTTCAGTTTGTGCAGCAAGAGCAGGAGAAGGGTACAGACCAGCAGACTATTGTTACAAAACTTCTTCAGAAAGGTGTTACACTTAATCAGCTAAGAAGGATTCGTAAGAAGTACGAAGCACAGAAAAGCCAGTTGGGAGCTGTTGATTTACAGGAATCAAGTCCCAATACCAACAATACAGCAGGTAGGATGCGGACTCAGAAGGAGAAAGCACAGGAAAAACTGAATCAGCAGAATGGCTATATGATTCGTTCGCAGCGTGAGGAGCAGGATGAAAAAAATATGTCGAGAACTGATAGGCTGAATGGCTTGAATGACGAGATTGCCTTCATGGACATAGACTCGCTGATTTATTATCAAAATTATTTCCGTAACGACAAGGAAGTGTTTGGAAAAAATATTTTCAATAACAAGTACCTTACATTTGAACCCAACCAGAATATGGCAACCCCTGCCAACTATTGTTTGGGAGCTGGTGATAAAGTTGTGATAGACGTTTGGGGAGCCAGCCAGCAGACTTTCGAAAGCACAATTTCGCCTGATGGAGTTATTGTTATAGATGGCGTGGGGCCTATAAAACTTGCAGGCTTGACGGTTAAGCAGGCTACCCAGACCATTAAAAGCCAATTGGGCAGATATTACTCGGATTGCAGATTCAGTCTCTCTGTTGGTGATATACGAAGCATTCAGGTACAGGTGGTAGGTGATGTGGTAATGCCGGGAACCTATACGCTGAGCAGTTTGAGCAGTGCCTTCAATGCTCTGTATGCAGCTGGAGGCATAAACGAGATTGGTACATTGCGCGACATTAAGGTGTATCGGTCTGGCAGACAGATTGCAACAATCGACGTATATGACTACCTGTTAAATGGAAATCAAAAAGGCGATGTCCGTTTACAGGATAATGATATCATACAGGTCGGTCCCTACGAATGTCTGGTGAATGTGAGAGGCAAGGTAAAGCGTCCTATGTTCTATGAGATGAAGCGGTCAGAAAGTGTGAAGCAGCTGCTTTCTTATGCTGGTGGCTTTTCGGGAGATGCCTATACCAAGAACGTACGGTTAAGTCGAAAGTCCGGGCAGGAGTATAGTATGTACACTATTGATGAATTCCAAATGGGAAACTTCAATGTGATGGATGGAGACTCTATGTATGTTGACAGTGTAATAGCCCGTTACAACAATATGGTTGAGATCAGAGGTGCCGTAAAGCATCCGGGCCAGTTTCAGTTGGGGGGCGAAATCCAGACTGTTCGTGGTTTATTGCAGGTAGCAGAAGGTTTGCGCGAGGATGCTTTCCATAACCGAGCTGTCATGCATCGTGAGAAAGATGACCTTACGTTGGAAATGGTGTCTGTAGATATTGACGGCATTCTAAATGGTACTGTGGCAGACATTCCGCTGAAGAAAGGTGATGTCCTTTTTG
This sequence comes from Bacteroidaceae bacterium, assembly GCA_017645305.1. Taxonomy (GTDB): domain Bacteria; phylum Bacteroidota; class Bacteroidia; order Bacteroidales; family Bacteroidaceae; genus Physcousia. Next base: position 53,590 of record JAGCPD010000001.1, read on the forward strand.
TACCCAGCAAGGTAGATATGAAGGGCGAACAGATATTAAAGATAACAGGAGAAGTTTTATATCCTGGCACTTATCAGTATGCAGAGAATACCACGATAGAAGACCTTATTCTACAGGCAGGTGGTTTGACAGAGGCCGCCTCGTTGGCAAAGGTAGATGTATTCCGCCGAATTAATGATATAAATTCTGTGGAGAACACGGGCAAAATAGCAGAATCGTTCAGTTTTGCCATAGAGGACGGTTTCCGTATCAACGAGGGTGGTTTCAAACTGCTCCCCTTTGACGAAGTGGTTGTACGCCGCAGTCCCTCGTACAGCGAACAGAAGAATGTAACGATTACTGGTTGTGTGAATTTTGAAGGTCAATATTCCATGACCAACCAAAATTTCCGATTGAGCGACTTGGTAAAAGCTGCAGGAGGAGTGACCTCTTTGGCCTATACAAAGGGTGCCCGTCTGAACCGCGTAATGACACCTGATGAACGACTGCAGCGTGAGAGTTCCTTACGCGCTGCCCAGATACAGCTGTATGAGGAGGCACTCTCGAGCGAAAAGGAATTTAACAAGGCACAGGCTGATACACTTTTACAGATGAAGATGGATCTGGGAACTACTTATCCTGTGGCAGTGAATCTGGAGAAAGCCATGGAAAATCCTGGATGTACAGAGGATATCGTGTTGCGTGAGGGTGACCAGGTTGTAATTCCTCAGTTCAGTAATACCGTTAAGGTAAGTGGTGAAGTAAGCTATCCCATCAGTATGAACTATAAAAAAGGAGAAAATCTGAATTATTATATCAAGCGTGCTGGTGGTTATGGCGATCGTGCCAAGAAGAAAGGTGTATATGCTATTTATATGAATGGTGCTGTGCAGAAGATTAATAATGGTAGCGGGAAGGATATTGAACCTGGTTGCGAGATTGTTGTTCCTACAAAGAAACAAGGAAGGAGGATGAGTACGGGCGAAATTGTTGCTCTCACTTCCGGTGCTGCGTCAATAGCCAGTGTGGCCATGGCTCTTGTCAGTCTGTTGCGGAAATAATAAAAATGGCAGAAATATGAGCAATAATAAAAAATCAGATATTGATGTGTTGAATCAGGCAACACAGATTTTAAAGTCGAAGAAAAAGTCATTCACAAAGATTCTGGCCATTACTTTTGTCCTTTCTTGTTTGATTATCTTCCCACAGCCAAGATATTATAATTGCGAGGTGAAGTTGGCACCGGAATATGGCTCCTCAACTACAACTACAGGTGGATTGGGTTCTCTAGCTGCGTCTTTTGGAGTCGATCTGAGTAGCATGCAGAGTTCAGATGCTATTTATCCCCTACTATACCCAGAACTTTTTGAGTCACCAGAATTCCTTGTACCCCTTTTTAATATCAAAGTGAATACTTTAGATGGGAAAGTGAGTACTAATTATCATGATTATTTGAAAAAACATCAGAAAAAGAATCCGCTTGTAGCTCCATTCGTGAAGGTCTTCGATTTCGCAAAGAAATTCTTTGAGTCCGAAGATGTGTCCAACAAAGTGAATACGGGTTCTTCCATAAATCCTTTCCACATGAACAAGAAGGACTTCGGGCTGATGTCAAAGATAACAGATAAGGTTAAATGTATGGTAGATAAAAAGAATAATGTGGTTTCCATTGTTGTCAAAGACCAAGATGCCTTGGTCTGTGCCACATTGGCTGATAGCATAAAAAATCATCTGCAGAATTTTATCATTAATTATAGAACCAGTAAGGCTCGCCAGGATGTAGCCTACTATCAGGGGCTGCGTGACAGTGCACTTATAGAGTACGATGATGCCATTGTAAAATATAGCAGATATTGTGACCAGCATCAGAACGTAATCCTTCAGTCAGTCATTTCAGAACGTGACCAATTGGAGAATGATATGGCATTGAAACTTACCAAGTACCAGACTGTAAGCAGTCAGTTAGAGAATGCCAAGGCTAAGGTACAGGAACAGACACCAGCCTTTACGGTTATCAAGAGTTCCACCGTTCCTGTTAAGCCTGCAGGTCCTAAGCGTATGATATTCGTAGCCTGTATGCTTATCTTGGCTGCATTAGGCTCTGCAGTGTGGTATCTGAGGCGTCTTATTTTATCGGAACTTATTTAAATGCTAAATGGAACTCACCAGCCTTGAGCCGATTCCAATACTGGTTTTCACAAACCTGTTGATGGTTGCTTTCTTACTCCTTTTGGGTAGGAAAGGCTTGAGGGAACCTTATATACTCCGACCTTGGCGAAGGTATTTTGTGATTTTCATATCTATGATATTCTGCCTTTTCTCTTTTTGGGGTACCGACTGGTTTCACTATGCTGAAATGTATATCAATTTGGTGTACATGGATGGTTTTAACACATCACTTGAGAATGTGTACTATTTTATTGCCAACTATCTTTCTCCCAACTATCTGGTATTCAGGGCTATTATATGGGGCGGTGCGCTTTATTTGCTTTGCCTGCTATTCCGACATGTCAGCATACGTGGTGATTTGCTGCTTGCCATTTTCTGTGCACTATGGCTTTTAGACTTCAGTTATGGACGTGTTGTAATGTCCTATACCATGATGTATCTGGGAGGTGCTGTCCTGATGAAGCCTGTAAGAGGTAAAATGCTGTTGTCATTAATGCTGGGAATTATACTGCTTGTTTTGTCGTTATTTTTCCATAAATCAGCTGTTTTCGGTGTCGTGTTGGTTCTGTTGGCTTTGTCCCCTCGGTTGCTGAATAATCGCACTTTTGCTTTGGTTCTGATGATGTACCCTTTTGTATTGTTGCTGGTTCAGTTGCTTCTGATGCAGTTCATGGATACGGCAGTAGACCCCAGTGAGCGTAATTCTTCTTCTACAGCCGGACAGACTTATTTGAATGATGATACAAAGGAAATAGGACCGGCCTATTTATTGTACTTGATAATGCGGTATGTACCATATTATATGATTGCATGGATTGCTTATAAGGTAAATCAGTATCAACCGGAAGAGAGCGCAGAGAAAGAAAGTAATGCACAGCTTTCATTACCCGATGAGGCTCCTGCAGAAGTTCGTTTTTTCTCCCGACTCACGGTATATGTCGTTTTGGTATCCACCATTTTTTTGTTTGATTTGGGGGCCAGTACTACTACACTCTATATACGTTTCCTGATGTATGGTTTTATACCCGCCTGTGTGGTGATAGCATGGGCGTGGCAGTACAAGTTTTGTCCGCGTATGGTTAAACTGACCTTTCTTGTGGGTGTCGCAGGAACGTTCTATGCGTTGTTGTATTCGTTCTATCTAGCCTATTTGGGAGTGGCGGAATAATTGTTGAAAAAGAATGAGGATATTACACATACATCCATCCATGTTGGCAGGCGGTGTAGAGGCCATGATTTGCGCTACTGCCACAGAGATGACTCGACAAGGACATGAGGTTACCTTTTGTTCCATTTATCAACCTAAGCCAGACGATATTTTTTGGTACCGATTGCCAGAAACTGTACATAAAGAGACTTTGGGTAAGCAGGGGACAGGTTTCTCGTTAAAGGAAGTTTTTGCTATATATCGTTTTATCAGAAAGGGACATTTTGATGTTGTCCAGTTACATGGCTTCTTTTATTATTTTTTTTTATCGGTATTGTTGCTCCCACGTCAGAAGTTCTTTTATACGTTTCATTCCGACGCAAAAAGGGAAAATTTTAAATGGGATGTTCGTTTCTTCTGGTTTAAGAAGCTGATGTTCCGGTTGGGAAGGGTTCGTGCTATTACCATTTCACCGGCCAGCCAACTGTCCTTCACTGAACTCTATGGCTGTAAGAGTGCCCTTTGTGAAAACGGCATCCCCATACCTCAGGTTGACGATGTTCCGAATCCCGTGGACAAGGCTCGTATCACCTCTAAGACGAAGGTGTTTCTACATCCAGGACGCATCACGGAGGCCAAGAACCAACTGGTGCTGGTGAAGGTGTTCCGCAGGCTGATAGAGGAGGACAGGGATGTTGTGTTACTGATAGCGGGCAAGGAGGAAAATGATGCCATCCTGCAGCAGATACGTCCCTATTTTTGCGAACGGATACAATACATAGGCTTGCAAACGGATGTCCCCTCCCTGATGGCGAAGGCCGACGGGATGTGTCTACCCTCCATATGGGAAGGACTTCCCATAACGCTGCTTGAGTGTCTGGCAGTGGGGTGCATACCCATCTGTAGCCCTGTGGGAGGGGTTGCTGACGTGATAACAGATGGGAAGAACGGCTTGCTGTCGAAGAGTAGCGGCGAGGATGACTACTATCAGGCCATGCTGCGTTTCCTGAAACAGAGCCGTGAGGATACTGCTCGAATGAAGCAGTGGTGCGTGACTTCCTTCCAACCTTATCACATCAGAAATTCTGTGAAGAAATACTTACAGGAATATGCAAAATAATGCTCAATGAAAAACATCTTATTTATATTGTTTAAACGCTATAATGGCATCCTGGAGGGGGGGGGGCTTGTCAACCAACGCAACGTCCGTATAGCGGAAGAAATCTTGGGAAAGGAGAATGTATGTGTCTATTATGTTCATGACGATAGCAAGCAACGCTCCATAGGTAATCTCGCTCTTTCCGCCCTATTCTTTCCCTTCGGGTATTTTAATGGGATGCTGCCGCGAAAAATCAGGGAGATAGTCCGTATGGCAGAGGGGTATGACTACGTTTTCATCAGCACTACTATATTCGGCATTGTGGCTCGCAAACTGAAGGAAGCTGGTTATAAGGGGCGTGTTGTGGCTCATTTCCATAATGTGGAGAGTATCTATTATGACAGTCTGCTACCTAAACGGATGCCCTTCAGGAATATAGTGATAAACTGCGCAGCGAAGAACGATGCTTACTGTTGCCGTTATGCCGATGTGGTGTTGGCATTGAACGAGCGCGACAGCCACCTACTCAAGAAGATGTATCAGCGTGGAGCCGATTATCTAGTGCCCATAGCTCTCAGGGACAAATGCAGCCAGATAGCCTTTAATGAGGATGAACTCACAGCCTGCCGACCTCGGCTGCTCTTCTTGGGCAGCAGTTTCACGGCGAACAACGAGGGAGTGCTGTGGTTTGTGCAGCATGTTTTGCCGCATGTGGATGCTGAGTTCCGTGTGGTGGGACGCGATATGGACAAGTTGCAGACTTCCAATCCGTGCTTGCGTGACGTGACGGTATTCAGCAGTGTGCCAAGTCTGGAAGAGCACTTCCTCTGGGCTGATTTCATGGTGCTGCCGATTTTCTCAGGAAGTGGAATGAAGGTAAAGACGTGCGAGTCGATGATGTATGGCCGTAATATCCTTGGGTCAAGCGAGACCTTCGAAGGCTACCATGTTGATATAGACCGTATTGGACGGCTTTGCAATACGGCTCAGGAGTATATCGATGCCATAACGTATTATGGAGAACACCCCGTCAAGCGCTACAATTCGTATGCACGGGAAACGTTTCTCCAACAGTATTCCCAAGAGGTATCGCAGCAGGTTTTCCGTCAGGTGTTCGATTCCACTCTATTATGAATTGGGCATTATCAGTTAGGTGATTGCTTTCCGTGGTTTTCTTGATAATGCATAATAAATGATGCGGCAGTTTTTCCTTCTCATTCTTCTTCTCCCTATACAGGGGCTATGTATTCAGGGTAAGTACGCTTTGCTACAGTACCTCTATCGTACTGCCGCAGAGGGAAAGGTACTCATGGGACATCATGATGATACTTTTTATGGTCGTGAGTGGAGTAAAGGAGCCTGTGTGAGAAGTGATTTAGAGGAACTTTCTGGACATCGTCCCATGGTGTTGAGTGTAGATTTTTGTCCCATTGAACTGCAAAATGGCTACTATATGTCAGGCTCCACTTGGGAGCAGCACAGAAGGGCCATTATAGAGCAGCATCGCAGAGGCGGAATAACCACCATATCTTGGCACATGTATAACCCAATAACAGGCAAGGATGCTTGGGATGTTTCGGATGACAGAACGGTGCGTAAGATCCTTAGGAAGAAAGATGCCAAAGAGAAGTTCACCCATTTCTTAGACCTGGCGGCTGACTATATTCAGACGTTGCGCGATGACGAAGGGCAACTTATTCCCATTATCTTCCGTCCTTTCCATGAGTCGCAAGGAAGTTGGTTCTGGTGGGGGCGCGACCTCTGTACCAGTCGTGATTTCATCCGTCTTTGGCGGTTTACACACCAATATCTAACTCAAAAGGGTTGCACCAACCTTTTGTATTGTTTTTCTATAAGTGGCGTTACGCATTCTGTAGATGATTATCTGGAACGTTTCCCTGGTCCCGATTACGTGGATATTCTTGGGACTGAGGTATATCGCGACAACTCCCTTTCTGGAGATATAGAGGCCAAACGGGTGGATTATATCCGTCGAATCCGTCAGAATTTGGCTGTAGTTCAAGAGTTGGGGCAGCATTGGCAGAAACCCATTTGTATAGCTGAGAGTGGGGGAGAGAATTCCGACGATGCAGAGTGGTGGACGTGTGCCGTACTTCCAGCCCTTCAAGGTTATTCGGTAAGCTATATTAACTTCTGGGCAAATCAACCCGTTTCATTTGGCGAAGGAAAAGGAAAGGCCCATTGTACTTATCCAGGAGCGATAGATTCCCAAGACTTTTTGCGAGCATTGAACACTGGTAAGTTGGTGATGTGTGATGGATGATTGGATATAAATGGGTAGCAATCCTTATTCTGAGAGGGTACCGATTTTTTCTTCCCAGACAATGATGTGTTTGTTGTGCGATTTGAATGACCACTGAGGGTTGGGAATCATGTAATCGGAGCCGTAGCGGAATGAAAGAATTTCGTCATAGTTTGTTGGAACATAAAGGGAAAGCCCTTCGAATTGTATAGGGGTACGCTCCTTTTTGATGGGTAGTTCAATTCTTCGGGCAATAAGACCGCCATGTTGCTCTATGCTTTGCCTAAATGTGGCGGTGCCAGGGTACATGAGAAAGTCACAGCAATAGGGGTGTTCGTTGATAGGAGGATAAAGATAGAATATATCTATGGAAATGTTATCTTTTGCGTATGTTTCTTCTCGCCCTGATGCACCGTCATCGACAAGGAAGTTGTGAATCAGTTCGAACCCATGTTTTTTTAGATGGGTCCTGAACTCTGGCGACCAGTCTTCGTTCCACATATATACATCAATGTCGAGATCATGTTTGATGAAACCCTTTTCACGGATGGCGCCAAGCATTGTTCCGAAAGCCAAAGTGTAGAAATAGTCTCCGTCTTTCATCGCAGCATCAAACTGCTGCAATACACCTTTGCCATTTTGAAGAAAAAAACGATTTCTTTTAGCTTCCAAGTACTTTTTGTACGGATAATAGATGGGTTTTAGGAGAACCTTTATCCCTTTTATTTTGGCAACTTTGTTGGCTATTTCCAATATGCAATCTGACTGTTGGTATTTCATCTTTTACTATTCATTTTATATTCATAACTATGTAAGCCTTCCTTGCGAAAATCTTTATGATAACGGTTTAGCACCTCCTTGAAAACTTCTTCATACTGTGGGATAAACACTTCATCTTTTGCCTCTATGTGTAGAATAATCTCTTGACTCAGATTATGTAATGCTTCAAGGTTGTTTAGGCCACCATAAAAGTTTGTTCCATTTATAGTGCCTGGGCTTACATTTAGTATCACATTGCAGGAGCCTGCTTTAATTAGCTCCACGTTTACGCTCTCAATGAATATTTTTAGGGCAGCTTTTGTTGCTCCATATACGGCAAAGAACGGAGAAGACATCCATCCTGCGATACTATCCATTACACCACAGTAGAAGTCTTCGCAGTTTTCTATTCTTGAGTAAAATCGTTTAATAAGTCGTATGACAGGAATAGTGTTCACATTGAAAGAATCAATGATGTGCTGTTCCGAGATGTCCTTGAAGAGAGAGAGCTTGCCAAATCCAGCTGTAATCATCAGTGCGTTGATATCAGAAAAACGGTCGAAGAAGGAATAATTCAGATTGGTCAAATCGAACTGGAAAGCCTCTATTTTTTCATGAGCGTAGCAATCCATGAGAGGAACTTTGTCTACCACGTAAACTTTCTCGGTGGTTTTCCTCTCAGCCAACTCCTGGGCAATCGCTAGTCCTACTCCGTTGGCACCTCCAACTATCAGAATCCTTCTTATCATATAATTGTTACGTTTTTCCCCTCCCGGTAATCCTCGATGATCTGAGCGATGGCAATGCTCTCACGGCGACGTAAACGATAGGAGCTTAAGCGTTTGCTTACAATCATGGATATGAACTCCTGTATCTCGTACCTTAATCCTTCGCCATCGTAACTGTAGAAGTATTTCTTGTTTTTTGTCTGATCTTCATAGCGGATTTCAAAGTAGTCTGTCAGCCACCATGGGGCGGGTACATAAACATATCCTTTGGTTCCGCTAATGACAAGGTTGCCTTCTGTTTTTACCCCAATTCCAAGCGTAATGGATGCTGTGGCGTGAGGATAGTTGATTGCCCCCATGGTAAACACGTCAACTCCATTCTCCATACGGGAATGGAAGTTGGCATCAACGATCTCCCGGCCAAGCAGTTTTATTAATGCCATTAATGTGAGGGACGCATGTTCTGTCATACTGCCCCCGGCCTGTGTCGCATCCAATTCTCGTGTGGGGGGGGCTACCATCTTGGATAGCGAAGCTTTAACATCAACAACATCACCGATGACACCGCTCTTTACCAATGTTACCAAATGTGTAAAGCCAGGGCAATGTGCAGTTTTGCTGGCTTCTAACAACACGAGGCCTTTGCTATCTGCTAGTTCGTATAATTCACGTGCCTGAGTGGCAGAAAGAACGAATGGTATCTCGCATAAGACATGCTTACCTGCCAGTAGTGCACGTTTGCAGTAATCATAATGTGTCAAATGAGGTGAAGCTATATATACTGCGTCAACATTCAAGATAAAGGTGTCGAAGTCAGAATAGCAGGATTCAAGGCCCATTTCTTGTTTAAATGCCTTGGCTTCTTGTTTGTCTGGGTTTAAAACGGTCACGACATCAATGCCGTTTACAACCTTTGCCTCTGGTACAAATCGTTTAGCAATACGTCCACTACCAATAATCCCAACACGATATAAGACTTGTGTTTCTTCGCGTAGCATAGTACTACTGATACCTTCAGTCCTAGGTAAATATACCACTTGGCAGTATTCCTTGAGATAGTCAAATTTTCCTTCCCAGTCTGAACCTATGGCAAAAATATCGACATCATACCGTTGGATATCGTCAATCTTTTGACCCACGTAGTCTTCTATGATAACTTCGTCGACATAGCCTGTAGCCTTAACTGCCTCAACACGTTCCAAAACATTATTGCGTACGTTCAGTTTTCCACGTCCACGGTCGAAACTATCACTGGTGACACCCACGATTAAGTAATCGCCCAGTTCTTTTGCTCTCCGGAGCAGGTTGATGTGTCCTTGGTGCAAAAGATCGTACGTTCCGTATGTAATAACTTTCTTCATAATCTCTTACGACCGTATTTTTTCAAGTACTCTTTTAACATTTCTTTTTCTGAGGTTTGCATGGTAAACTGATAGCTGCACAGGATTGTCATCAGAACACTTGTGGTACCTATGAGCAAAAATCTGAGCCATCCTTCCTCCATACTCAGACGGATGGTCAGCGGGATGATGATTGTGCAGGTCATCATTTTCAGCAATGGCCAGAGTACCTCTTGGGCATAGGATGTTAGGGTGAAGTTGATGACCCTTTTCATAATCAGCAGCGAGACGTATTGTGATAAAGTGGTCCACAGCAACACCATCAGCAAGGCATAGTTGGGAGAAAAACCATATTTAAGCAATAGGTATGCCGTGGGAATACACATCAGAGAAACAGAACTGGAAACGGTCTGATAAAGCATCATCTGTCCACTTGCATGAATAACACCGGACACAGCGGAGTTGAGGTTATTGACAAATGATATCAAGATGACGATGATGACAAACGTGTCGGTATATATTGGTATGCTTTTTAACCATAGATTAAGAATGAAGTGGGTGTCAAGAATAATAGGAAGAGTGATAAGGACTATAACGCAAGAAGTGATTCTGCTGACTCCATAAGTGAGGCGCAGCGTTCTGTCGTAATTCTGATTGGCATAGGATTGTATTACCTGCGGTCTGACGGGTATGATGATGTTGGATACGAAAGCCATCAGTCCTGCATTTACCTGAGCTGCCAACGCCCTTGCGGCATTTACGATTGGGCCGCAGAAAAAGTTGATAATCAGGTTTATTCCCTGTTCTTTCATAATACCTGAGAAAGAACCGAAAATGTTCCAACCTGAGAAACAAACCATGGAACGCAAGAGTCTTAATTCTATAAGTTTCTTGAACATAATCTCTGGGAAATTCCATTTTGCATAAGAGGCATAGAGGAGAAAATTTAACAGGTTGATGGATGCAAAAAGAGCTGCATAAGTGGCAAGATTATCATAACTGATGAAAGGCAACAGGAAGACAATACCCAGCTTAAGAAAGGCATCCAGTACGCTGACCAATGCATAAAAGTCCATTTTTTCACGTGCCATAATTGCAGCAGAATAGGGAGCCTGCAAAATGGTAAGGACGAATCCTATAACAGAGAAATGGAAGGCCCACATGGCTGCGTCTAATCTGTCTGCTGGACATACAAGCTTGTGCCTGATATACCAGATGCCTATGACCTCTATGATAAAAAACAGCAGGAGGGCAGCAATGAGTTGGATCCTGAGAGCCGTATTGTAAACACGGCAAGCTCCCTTTACTCCGTTGCGGTCTAACTCAAAATTGTAAAAACGCTGAATGCCGTTGGCAACAGACATGTTCAGAAAAGAAAAAAGGCTAACAAAACCGCAGACCGTATTATAGACACCGTAGTCTATCTCGCCAAGAATATCCAGAATAGCGCGGGTGGCATAGAACGTCAGACTGAGCACAAAGATCATTCTGAGACTCATAAAGAGACTGTTCCTTGCTATTCGTTTGTTACCCTGTGCATTATTTGTCATTGCGTCCTTGTTTTGTTGTTGCTTACTAGACGTATCCGTAAATCTTTTCTTTCCAGGAGTAGTGTTTTTTTACCATTTCATATCCGTTGGTGGCCAATTGCTGACGGATTTCGGGGTGGTTCATAATTCGAAGACAAGCATCTGCCAACGTGGCTGCTTCATCTTGGATAAGGCAGTTCTCTTCGTGCTTGAGTTCTGGAATGGCATTGGAGATAAGACTTGTCATTACAACGGGAATACCACAACTCATGGCCACAAGTACTTTGTTTTGGATTCCTGCTGCTACGCGGACGGGAGCTATGGTTAGGCAGGCATCACAAATGGTGTCCTCTATATTTTCCACAAAACCCGTTACAAAGGTGTTCTCAGAAGCCAGTTGCTGTATGCTTTGTGGAGGCTGGGCACCAACAATATAGAACTTGGTATTTGGTTTCTGCTTGAGAATACGGGGGAAAATTTCCTGAACAAAGTAGAATACTGCATCCTGATTCTGCAGAGTTCGCATATTACCTACAAAGACAATCTTGTTGGAATCATACTTGTTCCTAATGTTCTTGCTGCACAAAATACCATTGGAATGTAGCTCCAGACTTTCGGGATGAAGGGATTTTGTTTTCAAGTAGTCAATATCAGCTTGGGAAACCAACACGTTCTTGGGGAAATGCAGTAGGCTGTATTGCTCGGCTCTTAAAATAAGTCTTTGCTCCATGCGATAGACATTTCTGAGGAGCCAACTGCCCTTGCTTTGTGATGACATTGCATATGTCTTGGATAGGGCATCTGTCATTTCTATGATAGACCGATTGTGAAGACCTAATTCGTCAAGATATGGCATCATGCGCAACAGGTGGGCGATGAAGATGTCTGGGTTCTCCTTCTGAATTATTTCACGCAACTTTCTTCTGTAAGTGCCTGACATGTAAAAACCGCATTGCATGGGTTTTGCCTGTAGGAAGCAGATGAGTGCATGAAAGATTGATGAGAAATGATGCCTGTGAACGGTATAAACCTTGTGGTATATTCGTTGGGCTTCAAAAATTTGTGGTTGTCCGTCTTCTTCCAAGCTAAGTAGAATAAGCTTGTAGCCCTGTTTGCGCAATTGGTGTGCGATATTATTGATACGAAGCACGTCTCCGCCATTCTCAGGAACAGGGAAACGTGGGGTAAGGATGCATATTTTTTTTGCATTTGCTGCATTCTTTTCTAATTCCTTGCGCAGATTTGTCTCCAGAGCCAGTCGTTCATCGTTCTTGGCAATAGAATGGTCAATCCGTTTTTGCCATATCACAAAGAGAATGACATCCACCAAAACTATCCAAGTAATGTTCACCCCAAGAAGATACAGCCCAGTATTCAACAGGGCGAAAATAACATCGGCTACCAATATTGTCAGTAAGGCCATACGCATATAGTGGCCTGTTCGCATAAGTTTGTGATGAAGGTGCGTCTTGTCTGCATGGAATGGATGCTCGCCTCTGAGAATACGACTAAAGGCAACACGTGTGAGGTCGAAGGTAGGTATCAGCAAAAGCGTATAAGTCAGCAACAGACTGAACTCCTCCGGTTCTTTTATGGTGTTGTCTGAACAGTATTTTAGCCCCAGATAGCTTAATGCGTAACCCAGCATCAGGCTGCCGGAATCACCCATGAAAATCTTGGTGCCTTTGGCATTGTCACCAAAAAGGTTATACCAGAGGAATACAATCAGGCTACCCGATATGGCTGCTGTAAAAAGGCAGAAAATGTGCATTCCCCACTCCCAGAAGGCCCATGTGAAGACCGCAAAAGCAATGAGAGAGAGGCTGCTGGCAAGGCCGTCTATACCATCTATAAGGTTTATGCTGTTTACCACTAGCATCACCAAGAATACCGTTAATGGATAGCTGTATATCTCGGGAATCTCATAGATGCCACAGAACCCGTACAAGTTGTTGAGGGTTAAACCAATAAGGGGGAAACAAAGAGCTGCAATAAACTGGATGAAGAACTTCAGATGGGCAGAAAGCCCAAATAGATCGTCCAGCAAACCTGTTACATATATGGCAAAGATGCCGAATCCTATTAATAGGGTGCTGGATTTTAGAGGCTCGCTCTCTCCATAGAAGTTAAAGATAATAGCTAAAGTAGCGGCAATGCCCACAATGGTGCTTGGAACAAAGATAACACCGCCAAGACGTGGTGTGTTATTTTTGTGTATCTTGCGGTCGTTGGGCCTGTCGAAGTATCCGTTGCGTTTACACAGACTAAGTATCCATGGCATTAATAGCATGGATGTTAGTGCCGAAGCAAGGAATGAAATGAAAATATAGAGCGCAGTCATGTAATCGTTTATATATTATAAACGCGTTTCTGACTTTTTTTATTGTTCAAGAGGCCGGATTTCCCTGAGAATATGTCAATAATTGTCTTAGTATTTGCGGAAACGTAGTGTTCCTTCCTCGCCTGTGAGTACCATTTTGTCTGATGCCATCACATCTATATGCAGACGTCCGTTGCCAGGAATTCCATATTTGCGCAATGCATCAATCGTATATGGAATAGTATCCAGTTCTGAATCCCTGACAATTGTGTAGGGCTGGTTGATTACCAGATAGTCATCCTCAAGATGATAATATGTCAGGAAATAGGTGTCTGTCTCGCCTGGCAGTTCCTGCAGCATCAGCAAATTGTTGCGTATTTTGTAGTATATGGTTGTGTCTGGTTTTTGATATACGATAGAACCATCAGCAATTCTCCATTCAACCAGTTGCCACATGCCGCCCAATGTACCGCTGTCATCCCGTTTGTTCTCGCAACTGGTGTATAGAAACAAGGATAAAAGTGCTACAATACAATATATAATAGGATGCTTTTGTATCTTCATGTGTTATTTTGTTTTATTAAATAATCCGCTGTATGATATGGATAGCATACCACCATTGCTGTTGCCAAGGATTTCTCCATCATTATGACCATAGCTGGCTGTGATGCCTAACCCTTTAATCTTGCGGGGGTTGTAGGTAACTTCTGCCATCAGATAATTGGCTTTCTGAGGGTCAGGAGTGGGTGTGTAGTAAGTACCCAGACTCTTCTGGTGTGTATAAAGAAGGCGCCAGCCCCATTCTTCTGTGGGTTGTCCGCTAAGACCTATATGATGGGCATTGATGCGGTTGTGATATACCATAAGGTTGTTGCTTACCCCAAACCTATCGTTATAGATGGGGGAGGAAAGCAGGGGGTTACCCATAACATAGCCGGAATGCTGCCAGGATCCATAGATGTGGTGGTTGTAATACTGGTCGCAGCCGCTAATCTGCTCTGGAACGACGGGAGTCTTGTCGTGGTAGATGGCTCCGCTTTGGTCCATAGTTCCGATATGCTCATAGACAAAACTGCTCAGGAACGGATTCTTGGGCAGGTTAACTTCAACGCCCCAAAGCATATCTTTCCAGCCGTATTGCCAGAACATCTGGCTTTGGTCTTCGAAGAAGTGCTCCATATAGCCAGCTGCGCTCCAGCCCTTGCCGTGAAAGTCGGCTCTCAGGTGCCAACTTCCTAACTGGTTACCTTCGCGGTTGGAATAAATGTTTCCATCGTTAACGTCTCCGCCTCCAGGAATAAAAGCGTTCCAGAAACTCTTGAATCCATTAAGCAGAGATACTTTGTCTTCTATAGGGCTATCAAAGCCTGCTCTTTGCCTGAGGTTGTATCCCGTACCGCCAAATTGACAACTCATTTCTATTCCACCCGTTATAGTCAATGGAAACTTTTCTTTATTGCCTATGCGCAGAAATCCAGCTTTGGAGTGGTACAATGATCCTGTGGTATAGTAATTGGTGCTGTTGTTATTAAACTCACGTTGCCAGGCATTGTCTGTGTACCACCCGTATGCAATATGTGCCTTAATGGCCAGCCAATTCTTTGTGCCGGGGATAACCAAAAAGTCGGGCAATTCTAATCGTACCTGTGGAAGTGGCCGTGCATTGATACCTGTTGTCATAGCACCACTGCTCAAGGTTTGATTCTTCAGTTCTAGGGGGCGCTCTTTTTGGCCAAGGCTTAAGCGGAGTGCCTTCCACTGAATATCGGTATAAAGTTGCTGTATTATAAAATGCTTGCTTTCCATTCCTACTGCCACAGCCATGTCGGCTCCGTATCCTATACGCCAGTTCCGTAAGCTGTCGGTCATGGCATCTCTCTGAATAGCACCGCGCAGATAACCATAGTTGTTCTTATGTGAACTGAGGCCATATCTGTTGCTTGTAAACCAAAACGGGGCATAATCGCCACCACTGAACGAACCGGTAATGGTTCCTTCGTAACATATATCTTTCCCCAAACGGCTGAATTGTGCTTCAGTCGTCAGGGGAAGGAGAATAGCAAACAATAATAATAGTTGTTTCATTTATTTCTCTGTGTGTTCGTGACCTCCTTGGTTCCCGTAATGGCCATAAACACCATAATGACCATATTTGCCATATCCATAGCCGTAACCATATTTGCCGTATTTGCCATACTTGCCATACTTGCCATACTTGCCGTATCCATAGTAATAGCCGTATTTCTTTTTCTTTAAATCAACACCGTTGAGAACCAAATTAACTTTTGGAAGTTTGTTGTTTTCGCTCAGGTCGTTGATAAGACCGAAGTTGGAACGTGGTGAATAATCGGCACGACATACTACTATGGTTACATTTGCAACACGCGAAATAGACAAGGTATCACTTACAAGTCCAATAGGAGGAGTATCCAGCACTATGTAGTCATAATGTTCTTTCAGTAGGTCTATGGCGCGGTCGAGTTGTTCACGTGAAATCAATTCGCCAGGATTGGGAGGGATTACACCTGCAGGCAAAATATCAAGGTTTGGGTTAGCCACACCATGGGTAATTTGTGCTTCAAGAAGTTCGTATCCCATATCGTCACTGGAGAGGAATGTGGTAAGTCCGTTTTTACTTACAGGGATTCCGAACAGTTTCACAAGACGGGGCTTACGGATATCCAAACCAACAATAATTACCTTTTTACCCATCAGTGCAAGAGACATTGCCAGGTTTGTCGAAACAAAGGTTTTTCCTTCACCGGGAATACAACTTGTAATACAAATTACTTTCTCTTCTGCATTGTGTACAAAGCGTAAATTGGTTCGCAAGCCTCGGAATGCTTCCTCCATGGTGTTGTTGGAGTTTTCGTGTACAACCAATGCCCTTTCTCCATCTACCACTTTGTCCCCCAAAGGAATATCTGCCAAGATGGGAATCTTGGTCAGTTTTTCAACGTCATTGCGCCCTTCAATATGGTACCGCAACAGATTCATTAGGAAAACGATTCCTATCGGGAATCCAAAACCCAGCACCAATGCAATTAACCAGATAATCATTCCTTTCGGAGCAACCTGTCCTCTAAATTGGGGAGAGTCAATGATTCGGGCTTTTGCTGCTGTACTGGCCAAAGATATGGCGTTCTCCTCTCTCTTCTGCAATAACATCAGATACAGGTTGGCTTGAATTTCTTGCTGGCGCATGATGTTGGTCAGTGCACGTTCTTGAGTAGGGGTGCTCTGAATACGGCTGTTAAACATATTGAATTGATTATCAGCACTTCTCTTCTGAGTCTGCAGGTCGTTTTTTATTGCTTCTAAACTGATTCTGATAGAAGGCCACATTTCTTCCAGTTCAGCCGTAATACGTTGTACGTAAGGATTGTCTTCACTTGAAGACTTTATAAGTCGGTTGCGTTGTAAAACACCTTCATTGTATTTGTTGATGGACTGATTCAGGTTCTGATTCTGAAGACCTAAATTGGCAGGGATTACCTGCATGGCATTGGCAGGGTTGTTGGTATAGTTAACCAATGCATTAATAAGGTTCAGTTGAGTTTCCAATTCCACTTGACGTGACTGGTATTCCGTCGTTTTCGCAAGAGAGTTCGTAGCATCGTTAGTCAGATTAATCAAATCGTTGTTTTTTTTGTATTGCTCCAAATTGCTTTCTGTTATATCCAAGTCTCCACGGATGTTCAGTAATCGCTCTCTAATAAATTCGTCAGTCTTTGTTGCAACCTCGTTCTTGTCCTCATTGGCATCTTCATTGTAGCTTTTCAGAAGTTCATTCAAATAATCCAAAGAACGCTGAATTTGTGTGTCTGTGAATGTTAGGGCCGCAACAGTTGTTGTCTTGCTTGTGGCAGAAGCATTAAGTTTCGACGTGTACATTCTTCCTGTTGATTCTAATGGCATAATAACTGCATATAATGTGCGTCCTTCTGCCATTTTGCTGGTAGGATTTTGCTGGATGATAACCGTGCCAACAGGAGTAGTGATATTGCCTGGCAGTTTTTTGATTTTCCTGTCAAATGAAATTTTTTCTTGACTACCTTTTACAGAGACACTTCCTTTAACAATATAACCTTCCTTCTCGTCTTTCGTAATTTCCAGGCTAACAGGTGTTTGTAATACGGCAAGTTGGCTTTCGGGCATGTCCACAATAAGAGGATTGTTGTTGTATAACTCTCTTTTGCGTAGGCGGCTGTCCATGGCATACTGAACATACAACTTCAGGGCTTTAACTACCCTGGTGTTGACGTTGGTGCTTCGCAAGATTTCCAACTCGTTGTCAAATCCATTACTATTGGAAAATAAACCAACGTTTTCCAAATTCATTTGACCGGCAGACTTTCCTTTCGTGTCTTCATCCTTGATGAGAATCTTCATCGACGAAGTGTAAACCGGATTCGTGTATCGGAGATAGCAGAAGGCTATTCCTAATGCAAAAACGGTAGAAACGATAATCCATTGCCAGTTTAGGACAATAATTCCCCATATCGCAGCCATATTAAAAGCGCTGGATTCTTCTTCATTTACATTTTCATTAGCAATGTAATCAGCCATGATTTAATTCTTTTTGTTATGTGAACAATACAATTTTCTTGCAAAGTTAAGAATTTTATTTGTACACGTAAAGTGTTTTGTGACATTTTTTGAAATTTATGATAATTTTTATGCAGACATTGGATGAATTGTCTAAATTGTTGTAATTTTGCAAAAATGCGAAGGAAAATTCATGCATGAGAAAACTATATAAGGGAAATAAGGGTAAGCAAAACCCTAACAGAAACTTTTTGTTGATAGGAACCGACGACGAGGTGGCTAAACTCCGGGCGGAATTGGATGGGCAGGGGATATCCCCACAAATACAAAGTGTTTTGCCCGATGCATTTTCTGACTCTCTTCATGAGTTGGAAAATGTAGTTGCTGTATATTGTGCATCAGGTGCCGTAAAGTCAATAGACTTGTCTGTTCTTTCTCGCTTTTGTCAGGAAAATAAGGCGGAATTGTATTTTTGCATCCCAGAACTTGCTGTTTTCCAAAAAAACATGCATGTGGAAAATGTGGGTTTTTTGTCCTTTCTTTCGCCTCTTGATGAGCCACTTAGTCATTGGTGGAACCGAATGACCAAACGTCTTTTCGATTTGCTTCTGAGCGGATTTTTTTTAACATTCCTTTTTCCGTTTATTTATATTTTTGCGGCAGTGATAATAAAGCATAGGAGTGCAGGTCCCGTTTTCTCTGTCGTTAGGAAAGCAGGATTGGGAGGAAAATCCTTTGGTCAGCTTTCTTTCAGGACAGATGGACTTCCTGTTGAGTCAATACTGAAAAAAACAGTCTTACAATTTTCGCCTCAATTGTTGAATGTGTTCTTCGGGAGTATGTCTGTTGTGGGTATCGTGGCAAAAACGACCGATGAAGAGCAAACGTTTTCAGAATATATGAAGCCGGGACTGGTGAAATGTCAGTTTTGCAAGAATGCTGATGTTTGGTACACACAGAATTGGTCTTTGTGGCTCGATATTAAGATAATTGTAAAAATGTTGTTGAACAAAAACAAAATAGTGTAAAAAATTTAACTAAAAAGGAATCAACGGTTATGTCAATATTTTCAAAATTATTTGCTCGAAAATCCGACTCCGAAACTCGTATAGGTGGCATGGAAGATTTTATGTTGCTTATACGTGTTTATTACCAGTCGGTTATTGCAGCCCATTTGGGAATAAACAATTTGGCCTCGTTGCCTGATTTGAGGATTTTCAAGCAAACTTATCACGTTCAGACAGTAAATAACAAATTAGGTGTTGGTGAAAAGAAGCAATGTAGAAAACTGATGCAAGATATATATCATATCAGTGACGGTTTTTTTTCGGAAATAGATGGTAGCGTAAAGAAACGTTGCAAGAAAATGCAGGATATTCAGAGTTATCTGGTAACTTTCCAAGGTTTTAGCCAAGACCTTATGATGCTGATGGGTAATTTGATGCAATGGAAATTTAGATTGCCGGGATTTTTCAAGAATGCCCTGCGGCAAATGGTAGAAAAGCAAGTTCATGAGATAATGACTAAGACGGATTGGAAAGACGAGGGAGTACGACGCACTTGTGTGTCTGTCAGAAAGTATCAATCTGTTCTTGGATATACAGAATCATGGATGTCAGAATATGTTTATACCCTTGTAATGCTCGCAAAAAAGGAGCCAAAGAAAAATAGTGAGGAATAATTTTGCACAAAGATAAAAAAAAAGTTATCTTTGTCCTCGAAATATTGGAGTTCGATATAAAATGGATGCAAAACTGACAGAACTTATCATCCGATTAGAGACCCGTACTCGTCAACTTTTAATGCAGCATGGCAAATTGCAGGACGAGAATAAGGAATTGTTGTCTCGCCTGAAAGAGCGTGATGCAGAAATTCTGTTGTTGAAGCATAAAAATGAAGAACTCCAGCAACAATATACCCATCTTAAGATGGCGAAGTACATAGATATGGCAGATGATGATGTGAAGGATCTCAGAGGCCGTATCAGAAAGATGGTGCGTGATGTTGACCGGTGTATCTCCATGCTTAAAGTAGAATAGTATTATGGCAGAGCAAAGCGATACCTTATCAATAACTCTCCGTTTTGGCAGTTGGACACTGCCCATGACAGTTCGTCGTGAAGAGGAATATGTCTATCGGCAGGCAGAAAAACTGATAAAGGAGAGATTCAGCTTTTATACAAACAGCTACCCAGGACAGAAGACGGAAATGTATCTTGTCATGACAATCTTGGATGTGGCCGTTAAATATAAACAGCAGGAAACGTCTATGGATATAGAGCCTATAGCCAGTAGGTTAGAGCCGTTGCTTGCAGAGTTGGAGTCCGCACTCGAGAAAAAAGCAGAGAGTTTATGACCCCAATTAATAATTTTAACATTTAATATTCATGATACCTTATATTATTTATGGATTGATCATAGGAATCGCATCCTTTGTGGTCTTTTTTTGCGTATGGTATTTTGTCGTTTTGCCAGGAAAACGTAAAAGGATGGCAGAAGAAGCTGCTCAGGAAGCAGAGATAATTAAACAAAAGAAACTACTTGAGGTTAAGGAGAAGTTCATCAGCAAGAAAGCAGAGCTGGAAAAAGAAGTACGTCAGCGTAACCAACAGATACAGCAGGCTGAGAATAGAGCTAAGCAGAGAGAGCTTAGCCTTAACCAAAGACAGGACGAGCTGACACGTCGCAAACAGGAATCTGATACCATGCGCCTTCGCCTTGAGACGCAGCAGGCAGTTCTACAGAAAAAAGAAGAAGAGGTAGAGCAGCGTATGGGTCGTTTGTTGGAACAGGAAAGGACAAAGTTGGAGGAAATCTCTGGTCTTAGTGTAGAGGAGGCACGTGAACGTTTGATAGAATCTCTTAAGGATGAAGCTAAGACCAGTGCAGCTGCTTACATCAATGAGATAATGGATGATGCTAAAATGACAGCCAATAAAGAGGCCAAACGAATCATTATCCAAACTATACAGCGTGTAGCAACAGAAACGGCTGTAGAGAATAGCGTAACAGTCTTTCATATAGAAAATGATGAGGTAAAGGGACGCATTATTGGCCGTGAAGGGCGTAATATCCGTGCTTTGGAGGCTGCTACTGGTGTGGAGATTGTTGTTGATGATACACCAGAGGCGATAGTGATTAGTGCTTTCGACCCCGTGAGACGTGAAATTTGTCGTTTGGCCTTGCATCAGTTGGTCGCAGACGGGCGTATTCATCCGGCGCGCATAGAAGAGGTCGTGGCGAAAGTGAAGAAGCAGATTGATGAGGAAATCATAGAAACAGGTAAGCGTACAACAATAGACCTTGGTGTACATGGTTTGCATCCGGAACTGATTCGTATCATTGGTAAAATGAAGTATCGTAGCAGTTATGGGCAAAATCTGTTGCAGCATGCTCGCGAGACAGCTAATCTTTGTGCCGTTATGGCAAGCGAATTGGGCTTAAACCCCAAAAAGGCAAAACGCGCAGGTCTGTTGCATGATATAGGTAAGGTGCCTGATGAGGAGCCAGAGATGCCACATGCATTATATGGTGCCAAGTTAGCAGAAAAATACAAAGAAAAGCCTGATATCTGCAATGCTATTGGAGCACATCATGATGAGATGGAGATGACTACGCTTTTGGCTCCTATTGTACAGGTTTGTGATGCTATCAGTGGCGCACGTCCAGGTGCCCGTAGGGAAATAGTGGAAGCATATATAAAACGCCTCAAGGATTTGGAAAATATCGCTATGAGTTATCCTGGTGTGGTTAAAACGTATGCTATCCAGGCTGGTCGTGAACTTAGGGTTATTGTGGGTGCCGATAAGATTGATGACAAGCAGACAGAACAATTAAGTACTGATATTGCGACAAAGATACAGAACGAAATGACTTACCCCGGACAGGTTAAAATAACGGTTATTAGGGAGACTCGTTCCGTTTCGTATGCCAAATAGCTATATATATTAATAAGGTTTAGGAAAAGCCTTGGGCAACAACCCAAGGCTTTTCCTATACTATACACACTTAGAACTGCCACCATTTCTTTTTCGGCTTTTCGGGCTCTGCAGCGAATTGTTCTGCCATTATTTGTTCGTATGTCTTGTGCTTGGATATCATCTCATAGATGGTTCCCCAGTCTGGTAGGCCGCCAACGTTTCTGTCGTCAATCCATACATCGGCTTTCAACTTTCTGCTAAAATGAATGTTTTTTTCTATGTCTTCTTCAGGGAAATCTTTGTTTATGGCATAGAATTCAACACCTCTGGCTTTGCACCATTCCACTGCGTCCTCAAGAAGCTTACCTTCCCTAACGCTCCAAAGTATAATTTTGTGATGTTCTTTGATGAGCATTTTCAATGTGTCTGTTGCAAATGGAATTTCTTTGCCAATCTCTGGGTATTTGTGCTCTACAATTGTACCGTCAAAATCTACTGCTATAGTCATAAAATCTAGTTGTTTTGCTGCAAAGATAGCATTTTTTTGTCAATAAGACGCAAATATTTTGCTATTTTACCAAAAAGTAGGGTAATATGGTCCTTTATATGGAATAAAAGCAGTATCTTTGCCGTGAAAATTTGATAAATAAAATGAAAAAGTTTTATTCCGTTCTATCTGTTTTAGCACTAACTGCTATGATGTGCAGTTGTGTATCTACCAAGAAAATTGTTTATTTCCAAGGCGCTGATTCCTTGTATTTGCAGGCTCAGCGGGTTATGCAACAGTATGAGATGAAGTTGAAGCCAGCCGACCAAATTATGGTTAAAGTTACTTGCAGTGAGCCTGATTTGCTCTCGGTTTTTGCTCAGGATGTGGTTATGGGCACTTCTGGCGGAGGTCGTTCTGGATATAATCTTTCTTCTAATAGTGCTAGTAGTATGTCCAATGCTTATGGCTATACGATTGCCAATGATGGTTGTGTGGTTCTTCCCTCTATTGGAAGAGTTAAGCTAGATGGTCTTACAACTGTTGATGCCGCTAAGGTTATAGAGGATAAAATAAAAGAGGTTAGTAAAATCAAGGACCCAGGAGTTACTGTTAATTTGCTTAATGCGCGTGTGGCTGTGTTGGGTGCTGTAAAAAGTCCTAGGGTAGTGAGTTTGACCAGTGAACGTAATACCGTGCTTGACGTTTTGTCTCAATGCGGTGATATTGCAGATACTGGTTTGCGTCAGAAAATTAAGCTTTTCCGTGAAGTTGACGGTCAGAGAATGATGTATGAGATGGATTTGACAAAGTCTGATGTGTTTGAGAGTCCTGCATATTATGTTCAGCAGAATGATTTGATTTATGTAGAGCCTAATAAGAGCCAGAGTATAAAGAGCAGTGCCTTCTATACGTTCTGGTCAGCAGGTGCTTCTATTATCAGTACATTGGCAACTATAACATCAATGATCTTCTTGATAAAGAACAATTAAGAGTAAAATTACGCTATAACAGGCAAGATGGTCTCGGCTAATATATGCAGAGGCCATTTTTTTATTCTTCCTCTGTAAAGGCAATGAGAATTCTGCGGAAGACATCGGGTAGGTTCTTCTTATAATAAATGGTTTCAAACCACATTACACCGTAAACAACGATGTCAAAAATAAGCCAACCCAGAAGTATTTTTACTATCATGATGAGTAATTTTTAAACGTCAATTAGCAGGGTATCCTTGTCATGATACCTGAGGGTTCTTAACCTTTCCCATTCGGGAGCATTCATCCGCCATGTGTGCGATGCAGCTTCGGAGCCAAAGCTGTCAATGCGTTTTACAACCATCTTCAGTGTCATTCTGTGAATATCTATGGCTGGAAGATATTGAGAGACGGAGTCAGCCTCATTATGTGTTTCAACCAGGAGTTGCATATTGGTGAGTTCTTCCAGTAGGATTCTGACTACCGTTTCTGGTAGTTGTGTATCTTTTGCTAAAGTCCGTGCAGAATATGCGGTGTCTCCATTGGCAAATCTTTTGCAAATCTTACTCATGAGAAGCAGGCAAATGGTATCCCGGTATCTTCGACTTAAATCAAAGCTTTGTCGTTCAAAGGCATAGTTCTCTATGCTTTGGTTGGCGTAACACAGTTCTCCGCCTATAAGACAAATGCTCCATGAAATCTGTAGTAACAGCATGAACAGAGGTAGTGCGGCAAACGAACCGTATATGGCATTATAACTGCTCAGTTTAATCTGGTAATGAACATACAAGTATTGCACAATGGAGAAAGTTAAGCCTGCAAGGATGCCTGGAACTATGACGTTTTTGAACTTGACGTGCGTATTAGGCATTAGTTTGTAGAGAAGTATGAAAGCAATGCAAATAAGTAGGATGGGGGAACGTTGCAGTATAGACCCTAGGGTGTTGCTCACATACTGATAATCGGGAAGCAAGCTCCTGAACGTCATCAGTGCCATATTCAGACCGCTTATGATGATTATGACGAAAGGGAGCAGTATGAATACACTGATGTAGTCGGTAACTTTCTTGTATATGTTACGTGAGGATTTAACAAACCAGATGGTGTTAAATGCCGTTTCTATGTTTGTGGTAAGGGACAATAGCGTGTACAGCAGGAAAACTAAGCCGACACCCAGAAAAACACCGCCCTTGGTGTGCTGAAGATATGAATCTACAAAGCCCAGGATTGTGTCGAGAATCTCGGGATTTATTTCTAGGGACTCACGAATTCGCTCTTCCAGGAAAATGTCGAATCCAAAACCTTTGGCAATGGCAAAGATGATAGCCAAAACGGGAATGGCAGCAAGCAAACAGTTGTAGGTAAGAGCCGAGGCATAACTCATAAGGTTGGTCTTGTTGATGCATTCTGTTATAATAATGCCTCGCTTAATCATCCTCAGCCGCCATCTTTTAAAAGGGGACAACTTTTGCTCGTTGATGTTCCAGATGTAGTCCAGGTTTCTCATCTTCGTTTTTGTTTTTTTATAGAAAAAGACAGTAAACTTGTAAGCCGGGTTCTGTAATCTTTCACCTTCCAGTAAAAGACGCTTGTCATTTATCTGCAACCTGTGTCGCCACAGGCCTCTATCGTTCTACCCTCCAGCTCAGGCGGGCCACCTTTCTTTTTGTTCGCTGGTTTACATGAACTTTCAACTCCCGGAATGCACAGCATTGATGTCACCATCAACCTGGTAGGCTCTTACCCTGCCTTCTCACCCTTGCCCTGTCATGAGGGCGGTTATTTTCTTCTGCATTTACAGACCCTTGCGAATCTCTTTCCGTTAGGAAGCGGGATGCCCTGTGTTGCCCGGACTTTCCTCTCGCTCCCTTGTTGCCAAAAAAGCTAGCGACAAGCCGGTTTACTGTCTTATTCTGTCTGCAAAATTACGATTATGTGAGCGATTTTCCAAATTTTTTTAAGAAAATCCGAACCTGAGTAATTTCGTTGTCTTGACTCAGAGACATAAAGTAAACTGGGATTATGCCTTATTTCAAAGAAAAAAATAACTTATGAAATATTAGTAAACGAATGTAAATAACTACCTGTTCGGAATTTAACAACCGTTAATGACACCCGTACCATTGTTAAATATTGGCAAAAAAGCGTTTTTGGTGGTATTATATTCATGAAATTTCATATATCTTTGTGGTGTTTTAGAGATAAAAAACGGAAAAATTAACAAATAAAACAAATATAATTATGAAACAGACAACTAAATTGTGGATTGGAATGACTGTTCTTGCATTTGCAAGTAGTGCTGTAACCGGTGCAGTTATAAAGAACACATCAATAAATGAAGCACCTGCACCCATTTTTGCTCCTTCTCCTGTAGCCGCAGCTGTACCTGGCGGATTGGTTGACTTAACAGCAGCTGCAGAATCATCTGTAAATGCTGTTGTATATATTAAGGTAACACAGACTGGTAAAACGCAGCGTGTAACTGTACAGGACCCTTTTAGTGATTTCTTTGGCGATTTCTTTGGCTTTGGCGGTCGTGGTCAACAGCAGCAGCGTGAATACAAGGCTCCGGACAAGCATGGTGCTGGCAGTGGTGTAATCATCAGCAGTGATGGATACATCGTAACCAACAATCATGTGGTGGGCGAGGCTGACCAGATAGAGGTAAAGTTGAATGACAACCGTGAATTCAAAGGTCGTATCATAGGTTGTGACCCTACCACAGACTTGGCTTTGATAAAGATAGACGGAAAGGATCTTCCAACCATACCCATTGGCAACAGCGATGAACTGAAGTTGGGGCAGTGGGTGCTGGCCGTGGGAAATCCCTTTAATCTTACCAGTACGGTAACCGCTGGTATTGTCAGTGCTAAGGCTCGTGCTCTTCGAGGCGATGGCATAGACAGTTTCATTCAGACGGATGCAGCTATCAATGCAGGAAACAGTGGCGGAGCCTTGGTGAACGAAAAAGGTGAGTTGGTTGGTATTAACGCCATGCTTTATAGCCAGACAGGTAGCTACAGTGGGTACGGATTTGCTATTCCAACCTCTATAATGAACAAGGTAGTGGCTGACCTTAAAGTCTATGGTACCGTTCAGAGAGCCGTTTTAGGAGTACAGGGAATTGATGTCTCTGGATGGATTGACAACGAAAAGGCAAAGGGTAACGATGTGGATCTGGGAACTGTTACAGGTGTTTACATTGATAAGGTTACTGATGCAAGTGCTGCAGAGGATGCCGGTCTTGAGAAAGGTGATGTGATTACCGAATTCGATAAAAAGCAGGTTAAGAAGATGTCTGAACTGCAGGAAGCCATTGCACAGCATCGTCCTGGTGACAAGGTTGTCATCAAGTACCTTAGAAACAAGAAATCTTATACAGAAACGGTGACATTGCGTAATACGCAGGGAACAACCAAGGTAATGGAGGAAGTTGACCTTGACCAGTTGGGTGTTCAGTTGAAACCTGTTACCGATGAGGAGAAAAAGACAATGAACGTTAGCTATGGTCTGACCATCAATGCTATTCGCAACGGAAAGATGAAGTCTGCAGGAGCAACCAAGGGTACCATCATTCTGGAGGTCAACTATCAGAAGATGAATACTGTGGAAGACTGGGAAGAGGCAGTTAAGAGTGCTAACCAGAGTACGGATCGTGCCTTGTGGATAAAGGCGCTTACGCCAAGTGGCAGAAAGGTCAGCTATGTTATTGACCTGAATGAGTAAGACCATAGGGTATTGAGCATTGAGAATTATTGAAAAGTTTCCCCGAAATCTTGTCCATTTCGGGGAAACTTCGTACATTTGCGGGTTATAATTCAGAAATAAGCTATAAGAATGAGGAAAAGCGTGTTTTATGTGTTGTTTTTCTTTGCCTGTATTTTGTGTCAGAATACAGAGGCCAAGGTGAAGCAGAAGCCGGTATATATATTTGGATTTGCAACATCGTTTGCTGATTCTTTGGGATACATAACGGATGTTCAGTATATAGATTCTTCCTATGTAGATGTCAAGACAAAGTTCTTGATGGGTAGGAGCATGTATTCCCTTCAGTTCCAGCAGTATCTCGAGGCGAACGAAGGCTGTAAGCATCCAGTAACCGCCATCTTTTTTGGCGAGAAAAAGGATAAGGTGGAGAAAAAGTTGCTTTCTCTGCGCCGCAAGTATGAGAAAGAAGGAGACCTGATTCTGAAAACGGTTGCATGCACCTTCCATGCAGAGCGATACGAGGAGCAGGAGATAACTGACAGCCCAGGTTCTGGTGGTGTTAGTCGCAAGGCGGCAAAGAAAAACAAGAAGAGCAAGAATAAGTAACGCCCGATGAAGGAACGTAAACTTTTTTACCGTGTGGGCGGTCATGTTTTCTGTGTTGTCTTTTTGGACGATTGCAACGACGAATCACTGATACCGTCGTTTTCCTGTTTCAGGATAGAGGAATCTTCAGAGCCGTTACTTTTTACACTGACAGTTGATGATTCTTTCCGCTTTGGCACAAGGGGAGAGGAAATAGGACAGTTTGACTGCGGAGGCTGTAACCATGGTGTATATTGTACGGATAACGCAGAATACCAGTACGAGATTTCAGATGTTCAGGGTGTTATGTGCGGTGTGATGCAGGCATCCCCGGATTTCAGGGAATGCACAGTAGCAATAAAAGGTAAAACATGGGTACAGCGTAACTACGGACTTAACAATGCACTGATGATGTCATACGCATTTGCCTCGGCTGACCAATATACCATGCTGATGCACGCTTCTGTTATTCGTCATCAGGGACGGGGTTATCTGATGACGGCTCCCAGCGGTACCGGCAAGAGCACGCATACCCGGCTTTGGTACGATAACATTCCTGGATGCGATCTGATGAACGATGATAATCCGGTGGTAAGGATTGTGAACGGCGAGGCCATCGTATATGGAAGTCCTTGGAGCGGGAAGACACCTTGCTATAGGAATATCCAGGCTCCAATTGGCGGCATAGTACGTATTCAGCAGCGTCCGGAGAATACCATCCGTAAACTGACTCCTCTGGAGGCTTTTAGCAATTTGCTTCCTGCCATTAGTAACATGAAGTGGGACAAGCGTGTCTATAAAGGTGTGTGTGACGGAATAGCCGAGTTAATCCGCCTGTGTGGAATGTACGAGTTGGGATGCTTGCCGGATGCCGCAGCTGCCCACCTCTGCCATGATACTATTGCCAAATGAAGGAACTTATTAAGCGACTGACGCGGGCTTTGCTGACACCATGGCGCAAACGGTACCGGAAGCGTAACGGAATGGTTTCATCTCAGCCTCGGCTTGAGCTTCCCAACGAAGCCTGGCTGGGCGAGGTTTCACAGCTGTTGAGCGAAGGTAAGCCATACGCCATCTACGTCAAGGGTTATAGTATGCGTCCTTTCATTGAACACACTCGTGACCGTGTTTTCTTGGAGAAGCATGACAGTTACAATGTCGGAGATGCCGTACTGGCCGAGATTTCCAAGGGGCATTATGTGTTGCACCGCATCATTAGGATGGAGGGTGACAGGCTCACCTTGCAGGGCGACGGGAATGTCAGAGGCGTAGAGCATTGTATGGCGGCTGATGTCAGAGGCGTTGTGACTGCGTATATCCGGCCTAACAGGACCATCTCTGCCGATGACCCGTGTTTAAAAAGGAGGATACGCATATGGCGTGCTTTGCGTCCCATAAGGCGTTATCTGCTTTTCATCTATAAGGCGGTGGTCTGATGAAACAGTCAGTTTCCTTGGCAAGCTGCCAAATAGTCCAATCAGTAAATATATTGCAAACAGTTAAATAGTAAATAAAAACGATGAAGATTAACGAAGGATTTGAACTCCGTACCGTATGTGACGAGAATGTAATAGTAGCCTATGGCCGTAAGAATATCGATTTCAGCAAGGTAATCAGCCTTAACGAATCTGCTGCCTACATGTGGAGGGCTGTGGAGGGCAAGGAATTTACTTGCCAGGAACTGGCTGATTTACTTTGCAAGGAGTACGAGGTTGATGTACAGACAGCGTTTAAGGATGCCAGTCAGATGGTAGCCAGCTGGAAAGAACTGGGATTGGTATCGGACTGATGGGCTGGTTGCTTGATATACTGCAGGAGATGGGCACCACGCTCAGGCTTCCCGTCTCATTTGTTGTAATAGAGTTCATTGGAACGTTTGCCTTTGCGATTTCCGGAATTCGTCTGGCCTCGGCCAAGCACTTCGATGTTTTCGGTGCGTGGATAGTAGGAATGGCAACAGCTATCGGCGGCGGAACCATTCGTGACCTGATGCTGGGTGTGAACCCGTTCTGGATGACCAACAGCATTTATTTTGTCTGCTGCGGCATAGCTGTCTTCTGGGTTATGGCATACGGCAAATACCTGATTCGTCAGAAGAACACACTGTTCATCTTCGACACCATCGGACTGGCCCTTTTTAACGTCATTGGTATAGAAAAGACGTTGAACATGGGCTTCCCCTATTGGACGGCTATCACCATGGGTACCATAACGGGTGCTGCAGGAGGTGTCATCCGTGATGTGTTCATCAACGAGGTTCCGCTTATCTTCCGCAAGGAGATATATGCCCTGGCATGTGTGGCCGGCGGTCTGATTTATGTATTATGCAACAGGCTGGGAATGTCTGTCGAGGTGAATGCCTTACTGAGCAGCATGGCGGTGATACTTATAAGGGTGCTTGCCGTAAAATACCACTGGGGCCTGCCCAGGCTGAAGGGCGAAGAGGACTTAACCTGATAAAAACTGCATAAAACCATGAAGCGAGTACTGTTTCTGCTTTTCTTCCTGCCCGGCCTGTTGGCGGCTCAGGTACAACGTATTTACGACGAGAATGTAAAGACCCTTACCGTGGTTGTGGATGACGATGCCACCCTGCCCCCCATTCTGTCGTTAAGTAAGAGGCATATCCTGTCTATAGAATGGGACGAGATGAGTCACGACTACAAGCGTTACATCTATCATTTGCAGCATTGCAATGCCGACTGGGAGCCGTCTGTAGGAATCTTTGAGAGCGACTTTATGGCAGGACTTAACAATCAGCCGGTAGAGGAGTACGAGAAAAGCTTCAATACCACGCAGATATATACCCATTACCGCCTGCACTTGCCTTCGCAGCAACTGCGGCCTTTGCTGAGCGGCAACTACTGTTTGCAGATTTTTAACGAGGACGATGACATGTCTGAGGATATGCCGGTACTGGAGGTCCAGTTCTGTATGTTCGAGAATGTGGCAAGCATCAGGACTCAGGTAAGCAGTAATACGGACATCGACTTTAACCGCGACCACCAGCAGGTGACGCTTGCCGTAGGATACGGAACGCTTAACGTGGTGGACCCGCAACGCGAGATGAAGGTCGTCGTCTTTCAGAACAGGAGGTGGGACAACCGTGTTACGGGCCTTGTCCCGAACATCCGCAACAATGCGGGCATCGAGTTTACACATAACCGCAGCCTGATTTTTCCGGCAGGGAGTGAGTTTCACAGGTTCGAGATTCTGGACATAAACCGCACTGCTATGGGAGTGGAGCGTATGGACTGGTTCGACCCTTATTATCACGCTACACTTTTTGCCGACGAGCCTCAGCACAACTATACCTATACCAAGGACCAGAACGGTGTTTATGTGCTACGCAGCTCTGACGATGTGGATGATGCAACCACGGCAGAGTACGTTGTGGTGCACTTCTTCCTGCAGACCCCCAGACTCCCAGGCGGGGATGTCTATGTGTGCGGCCTTTGGACGGGAGAACCCTTTAATCCCGACTGCCTGATGGAGTATGACGAGAGGAACCGCCAGTACCATGCTGCTGTATTGTTGAAACAGGGATATTACAGTTACCAGTTCAGGCAGCAGGACGGTGCCACGGCACGTACTGAGGGCGATTTCTATCAGACAGAGAACGAATACAGCGTGCTGGTCTATTATCGCGGGCAGGGCGAGCGTTACGACCGTCTGGTAGGTTATTCCACCACTAAAACAGCACAATAATTATGGAATCCCCCAGTTATTGTTTTCGTTTTGGTTTTGGTTATCGTTATGGTTTCCTCCTGTTGCTCTGGTTCTGTTCTTTTTCAGCCGGAGCAGTAACTTCTTGTTACGAGGACAGCATTCGCGTAGTCCGACTGCTGCAGGAAGCCAAGTCACAGCCCAAGGACTCAAACATGGTGCTGTATTTTGCCCGTCAATTCCTGGGCATTCCCTATGTGGGTCATACCCTGGAGGTCAATAGGGAGGAGGACCTGGTGGTGAACCTCAGGCAACTGGACTGCACAACGCTGGTAGAGACGGTTACGGCCCTGACGCTGACCCATTACCACGGCGGAACCAGTTGGGACGATTTCCTCCAATGGCTGCTGACCATCCGTTACAACCAGGGGCAGCTGGACGGCTATTGCAGCCGCAACCATTATTTCAGTCAGTGGATAGCCAGCAACACACAGCTGGGGCTGGTGGAAGAGCAGACAGGCGGTGCATCGGGGAACCATTACCCTTTTACTGCCACCCAGCAGTTGCAGCTTAACTACATGAGCACGCATCCTGATGCCTACGCTATGCTGAAGGGGTATCCCGAGCGCGTCAAGACGATGGCACGTTTAGAGCAGGCTGTATCTGGGACAACGGTACGCTACATACCTGCCAGTCTGCTGAACCAGTCCGAGAAAACGCTCCGTTACGTATGCAGTGGGGACATCCTGGCACTGGTAACCAACAAGGGCGGACTGGATGTCAGCCATGTGGGATTTGCCCAGTGGGGTAGGGACGGCAAGTTGCATCTGCTGAACGCCAGCAGCATACATAAGAAGGTTGTCCTGGAGCCCATGACCCTATATCAGTACATCCAGAAGCACCCTTCGGTACTGGGCATCCGGGTGATAAGGATTAGAATTTAGATAATGTTCAATATTCAATGAAAAATAAAGCAGCACTTTGGGTTCCAACCCTTTATTTTGCCGAAGCATTGCCTTATATGGCAGTGATGACTTTGTCTGTAATCATGTACACCAACATGGGGCTCACCAATGCAGAATTGGCGCTCTATACCTCGTGGCTGTATCTTCCTTGGGTAATCAAACCCATCTGGAGTCCTATCGTGGATGCCCTCAAAACTAAACGTTGGTGGATTCTTGCTATGCAGATACTTATTGGCAGCGCGTTGGCTGGAGTGGCCCTAACGCTTGATACCGCATGGTGGCTGCGTGGCTCGCTTGCTGCCTTTTGGCTGATGGCTTTCAGTAGTGCTACACATGATATTGCTGCTGATGGCTTCTATATTTTGGGACTTACTGAGCGTGACCAGGCTCTTTATGTAGGAGTCCGTAGCACTTTTTATAGGATAGGAAGTATCTTCTGTCAGGGCGTAATTGTTATCTTGGCGGGCTGGCTACAGAAATCGTTCTCCATCCCCGTAGCCTGGTGTATCACCCTCCTGCTTATGGCTGCCATCATGATTCTCCTTGCTCTCTGGCATTGTCGCATTCTTCCCAAAATAGAAAAAGACTCTCCCTCCCTCGGGAGGGAAGGGCTGGGGTCCTTTTTCTCTTCGTTTTACGATACTCTCCGTGTTTTCTTCTCCAAGCCAGGCATTGTCTTTGCATTACTCTTCATGCTTTTCTTCCGCTTTCCCGAAGCACAGCTGGCAAAGATGGCGCAGCCTTTTATGCTCCGGACGGTAGGAGAGGGCGGTTTGGAGCTTAGTACCGCTACTGTAGGCTTTGCTTACGGAACCATAGGTGTCTGCGGCCTTTTGGCAGGTGGTCTGATAGGTGGTTGGTTGGTTAGCAAGCATGGCTTGCGCTGTTGGTGGTGGCCCATGATTCTGGGCATCTCCTTGCCCGACCTTGTTTATGTCTATCTGGCATACGTGCAGCCCACCGATTTGTTTATCATCAACTCCTGCGTGGCTTTGGAGCAGTTAGGTTATGGTTTTGGCTTTACCGCCTATTCTTTGTTCCTGGTTTACTTTGCCAAGGGCGAAAAGAGCAC
The DNA here is from genome assembly GCA_017645305.1 of Bacteroidaceae bacterium. GTDB lineage: Bacteria > Bacteroidota > Bacteroidia > Bacteroidales > Bacteroidaceae > Physcousia. The sequence goes on from JAGCPD010000001.1 coordinate 86,847, forward strand.
CTCCGTTTTCAGCATCTGTACGGCTTTCCAAGCCTTAGGTATGATGATTCCCGGCATGTTTGCAGGCTATCTGGCCGACCAGTGGGGCTTCCCCCTCTTTTTCTCTTTTGTCTGCCTTTGCTGTCTGGTAACCTTCATCGTCAGTGCCTTGGTACGGATTCCCGGGAATTAATAACATTTTATCCGTTGGCTTTTCCGTAAAAGAAAGATTACGGCCCAGCAAACAGGTGCCGCCAGGGTGTTCAGCATGAAGAACTGATGATAGCCCAGCCAGGAGACCAGCCAGCCGCTGGCCATCATGGGCAAAAGCATACACAGGGCCACCAGGGGAACACTGAACAGGTTGGCACAGTTGCGGTAGCGTTCGCCGGAAATCATACTGAGCGGCACACGGCAGATACATATTCCCAGGCCAAACATCAGCTGGGCATGAAAGGTGGCAATGCAGAGCGCTCCTAAAGTGGCTGGCTCATCTACGGTCATAAAAAGATATACGACGGGCGAAAGACCCAATACCAGGGTCAGCGGCCAGAAAAGCTTTTCTGTGGGAATCCACTGCATCAGGCTGCGTCCGATGGTCAGTCCCAGCGTAAAAGCTATTACGCCTACGGTACCCTGGGCAAAGCCTATCTCCTGAATGGTGCACTCAAGGCCTCCGTTTGCCGCCTTATCAAAAAGATAATGTACGCGCGCGTAGAACATCAGGCTTTGCGGTACCAGCATCATAAACATACAGACGACATATACCCACCAGCAGGGCTGCTCCCGCATGCGCTCTATCACATGCACTTCGGCCCTTACGGATGCCCCCATGCTGTATCTGCGCGACTGGTTGCCTATCTGAGGGTTACGGAGCGTAAGCATGTGGAGCAGCGTGAAGAGCATAAAGATGCCGGCCGTTATGTAGCAGCCCATCGACCATGAGTGTCTGATCTGACGGAAGAAGACTTCCAGATTGCCGACCAGAATAATCATCACGCCATAGGTAAGGATAACGGCCAACTGGGCTGAGGCAATCTTAAGGTTGGTGTAGTATTTCTGTTGGTGCGGATAGAGCATCCTTTCGTAATACATACGGGCCGTCAGTTCATGCCATGCCACCAGGAAACTGATGAGCATAAGGGCTCCGAAGACATACCAGATGCCTTGCGAGAAGGCAAAGGCCAGGGCAAGCAGAGAGACGGAGACCAGTCCCTCGGTAAGCAGGAGCATATGACGGAAATGACCTGCCCTGCGCACCCATGTCCTCAGGAAGGACTTGAGTATGCAGGGCATGAACAGTAATGCTGCCAATGTAGAAGACAGGGGCACGGAAGCTCCTATCTGCAAGAACATCAGCAAGGCCACAAAGGTGACTATTGCAGAGGGAATCTCCTCGGCGGCAAAAAGCGTGCTTATCCAGATTCCCGACCTCATGCGCTTAGTAGCTTCTTGCTATCAGTACACGGGCCTTGGCGGGCTTACCGCTTACCATATCTACGCCAGGAGTCTGTTCAACGCCGAAGGGTACACAGCGTATGGTGGCCTGGGTCTCCTCCTTAATCTGAGCCTCGGTCTCGGCAGTGCCGTCCCAATGGCAGAGGAAGAAGCCGCCGTCCTTGATGCGCTCCTTGAACTCTTCGTAATTGTCACATTCATAGATGTGGGCATCACGGTAGGCTTTGGCTTTCTGGAAGATGTTTTGCTGTATGTCATCCAGCAGGTTCTTGATATACTGCTCAATACCTTCGATACTTACGTTCTCCTTCTCCAGCGTGTCACGGCGCATAATCTCCACAAGTCCCTGCTCCAGGTCGCGGGCTCCAAGAACCATGCGTACGGGAACACCCTTCAGTTCGTAGTCGGCAAACTTAAAGCCGGGGCGCTTGTTGTCGGCATTGTCATACTTGACGCTAACGCCCATAGCCTTCAGGTTTCTGACAATCTCTTCTGCCCTTGCATTAAGCTGCTCCATTTGTGCTGGCTTCCCGATGGGGATGATAACCACCTGGATGGGTGCCAGTGCAGGGGGAAGTACCAGTCCGTTATCATCGGAATGGGTCATGATAAGGGCACCCATCAGACGTGTACTGACGCCCCAGCTGGTAGCCCAGGCATATTCGGGCTTGTTGTCTTTGTTGAGGAACTGAACCTCAAAGGCCTTTCCGAAGTTCTGGCCCAGGAAGTGGCTGGTACCGCTCTGCAGGGCCTTGCCGTCCTGCATCATGGCCTCAATGGTATAAGTGTCAAGGGCACCGGCAAAACGCTCGGTTTCGCTCTTTACACCCTGAACGACGGGAACGGCCATGTAGTTCTCTGCAAAGTCGGCATATACTTTCAGCATCTGTTGGGCGCGTGCTTCTGCCTCCTCTCGGGTAGCATGGGCAGTATGGCCTTCCTGCCAAAGGAACTCGCTGGTACGAAGGAACAGGCGTGTACGCATCTCCCAACGCATCACATTGCACCACTGGTTCACCAGCAGGGGAAGATCGCGATAGCTTTGTATCCAGTTCTTAAAGGTATTCCAGATAATTGTTTCTGAAGTGGGGCGGATGATAAGCTCCTCTTCCAGCCGGGCTGCGGGGTCAACTACCACGCCGTCGTGTGTTTCGTTTGTCTTCAGCCTGTAGTGTGTCACAACAGCGCACTCCTTGGCAAAGCCTTCTACGTGTTCTGCCTCTTTCGAGAGAAAGCTTTTGGGAATGAGCAGGGGGAAATAAGCATTTTGTACACCAGTCTCCTTAAACATATCGTCCAATATACGCTGCATCTTTTCCCAGATAGCATATCCATAGGGTTTGATGACCATGCATCCGCGTACGTCAGACTGTTCTGCCAGGTCTGCTTTTACCACTAACTCATTGTACCACTTGCTATAGTCCTCACTGCGTTTTGTGAGGAATTCCAATTCTGTTGCCATTATATTTGTCCTTTTTTGTTTGTCTGAATAATGATGTTTAACCCTTTCTGTATGTTAAAACCGCTGCAAAAGTACTAAAAAAACATGGATTTTGTATGCTTCTTTTCAAAAATGTGTAACTTTGCGTCAATTTTAACAGGCAGGTAAATGTATAACAAATAATTTGAAGAATAAAATGAAAGGAATGAAATGTACAATGGGAGCTTTGGCTGTAGCTCTTTTGGTTTCTGGTTGTAATATGAACAATGCCACCAAGGGTGGACTTATCGGAGGTGCCGGTGGCGGTGCCTTAGGTGCAGGCCTTGGTGCTGCTATCGGTGCTATGGTCGGTGGTTCAAGCGGTGCCAAATTAGGTGCTGCCATAGGCGCAGGTGTTGGTGTTGCCGGTGGTACAACCGCAGGTGTTCTGATTGGTAAGAAGATGGATAAGGCTAAGGCTGCTGCTGAGGCTGTACCCAATGCTGAGGTTGAGGCTGTTACGGACAAGAATGGCCTGGAGGCAATCAAGGTCACCTTTGATAATGGCATCCTGTTCAAGGGTGGCAAGTCTTTCTTGCAGCCTGATGCCCAACTGGCTCTTCAGAAGTTCGCTTCTAACGTGTTGAATGTTTATACTGATTGTGACGTTGCCATCTACGGCTTTGCCAGCAGTGACGGTTCTGAGGATAAGAATATGGTTCTTAGTCAGGATCGTGCAAAATCTGTAAAGACTTATCTTACTGAAACTTGTGGTGTGAATAACAGTCAGATTAAGAGTGTTGTTGGCTATGGTGAGGATCCCCAGTATCTTGTTCTTGATGCTAATGGCAAAGAGGATATTCATGCCAGCCGTCGTGTAGAGGTTTATTTGTATGCCAGCGAGGCAATGATCAATGCCGCCAATGCAGGAACTTTAAAGTAAGGCCCCTTCCCCGCTCCCCCTTAGGGGAGTGCTTTTATTATGCTAAAAAAGATTCAAAAAATAATGCAATGGATTGTGCTTCTGTTTTTCGGAAGCACAATTTTTGCTGTTATGATTTACCGTTGGGTTCCCGTTTATGTTACGCCTCTGATGCTGATTCGTTGTTGTCAGCAGGTTGCACATGGCGAGAAGCTTAGGCTGAAGCATCATTGGGTACCGCTCGAAGATATGTCCATCTACATGCCCGTCGCCGTTATGGCCAGCGAGGACCAGTTGTATTTGAAACATCATGGGTTCGACTTTAAAGCCATCAATGCAGCCATAGAAGAGAGTCGGGCAGGAAAGCGTCAAAGGGGAGGAAGTACCATATCCCAGCAAACAGCCAAGAATGTTTTTTTATGGCCTGCTCACAGTTGGGTGCGTAAAGGACTGGAAGTTTACTTTACGGGGCTGATAGAAATAGTGTGGGGCAAGCACAGAATTATGGAAGTTTACTTGAATTCCATAGAGATGGGCGATGGCATTTATGGAGCAGAGGCAGTGGCACAGCAGCACTTCGGTCGTTCATCTTACGAATTGACCCGTGCCAATTGTGCACTTATTGCTGCCACATTACCTAATCCATTGAGATACAGTAGCAAAAATCCTTCGCCATATATGCTGAAACGCCAGACGGCAATCATGAAACAAATGCGTCATATCGGCGTTTTTCCTAAAAAATAATGCTTAAAATGCACTTTTTGTTATGTAGAGTTTGCAATTTGCCCAGAATTAAGTATCTTTGCACCGAAAAATAATATATTTCGGGTATGTTAGAGACTTTCTTTCGGATTCATCAGTTTCTTGTGGAACATACAGAGGCTCCTGTACGCAGAGCTTTGATGGATGAAATTGACTGGAAACAGCGTTTGATTGGAATTAAAGGCAGTAGGGGTGTTGGCAAGACAACGTTCCTGCTTCAGTATGCAAAGGAACACTTTGGCCCTCGGGATAAAAGATGTCTGTACATCAACATGAATAACTTCTATTTCCAAGGCAAGACATTGTTCCAGTTTGCACAGGAATTTCAGCAGGCAGGCGGTCAGGTGCTGCTTATTGACCAAGTGTTTAAGCAGCCGGACTGGAGCCACGAATTGCGACTGATTTACAATCGTATTCCACGTCTGCGTGTTGTCTTCACGGGTAGTAGCGTGATGCGTTTGAAGGACGAGAATCCTGAACTGAACGGCATTGTTGACAGTTACAACCTGCGAGGTTTCTCTTTCCGTGAATACCTGAACTTAATGACAGGCGAGAACTTTAAGGCTTATAGCATCCGTGAGATTCAGAACCGTCACGAACGTATTGCTCAGGAAGTGCTGGCAAAGGTAGATCCCTTGGAGCATTTCCGTAATTACCTGCATCATGGCTATTATCCATTCTTCTTAGAGAACAGCAATTTCAGCGAGAATCTGCTTAAGACCATGAATATGATGATTGAGGTGGACATCCTCCTCATCAAGCAGATTGACCTGAAGTATCTGAGTAAGATAAAGAAACTCCTGTATCTGCTTGCAACAGGTGGAACAGGTGCTCCCAATGTCAGTCAGTTAGCCAGCGATATGCAGACAAGTCGTGCTACGGTCATGAACTATATCAAGTATCTGAGTGATGCCCGATTGCTTAATATGATATACCGTCATGGCGATGAATTCCCCAAGAAACCTTCTGGTCTGTATTTGCACAACACCAATCTTATGTATGCCATGACTCCAGGAAAGATTGATGACGAGACTCTCATGGAGACTTTCTTCCAGAATGCACTCTGGGGGCGTCATAAGGTAGAGGCAGGTGACCGCAGCAGCACATTTATTGTGGATGGTAAGCAGCGTTTCCGTATTTGCCTGGAGCATCCTAAGCGCAAGAATACAGATGTTTTATATGCACTTTCCGGCATTGCTGAAGGTGCTGAGCAGGAGATACCTATCTGGGTATATGGTTTCCTGTATTAATACTAATCGCTAACCGCTAACCCTTATCAGAAAGATAAAGAATTTTATATAATTATTAATTTATTATGGCAAAAGAAAAGAAATTTGTGACATGGGATGGTAATACCTGTGCCGGACATGTAGCCTACATGTTCAGCGAGGTTGCTGCAATTTATCCCATCACTCCTTCATCTCCCATGGCGGAGCATGTTGATGAGTGGGCCGCTCAGGGGCGTAAGAACCTTTTCGGTGACACAGTAATGGTGCAGGAAATGCAGTCCGAGGCCGGAGCAGCAGGTGCTGTTCACGGTTCTTTGCAGGCTGGTGCGCTTACAACCACATTCACAGCATCACAGGGACTTCTGTTGATGATTCCCAACATGTACAAGATTGCAGGCGAGTTGCTTCCTTCCGTATTCCACGTGTCAGCTCGTACCGTAGCCACTCATTCATTGTGTATCTTTGGTGACCATAGCGATGTTATGGCTTGTCGTCAGACAGGCTTTGCAATGCTGGCAGAAGGTTCTGTTCAGGAGGTTATGGACCTCAGTGCCGTTGCTCACTTGGCAGCTCTTGAGGCACGCGTTCCCTTCATTAATTTCTTCGATGGTTTCCGTACTTCTCACGAATATCAGAAAGTTGAGCTCATTGAGGACGATGATGTTCGCGACCTTGTAAACCAGAAGGCACTCAGCGAGTTCCGTGCCCGTTGTCTCTCTCCAGAGCATCCTCAGGCTAAGGGTATGGCAGAGAACCCCGAGACATTCTTTGCACACCGCGAGAGCTGTAACCGTTACTACGATGCTGTTCCTGCTATCGTAGAGAAATATATGGCCGCTATCTCAGAGCGTACAGGCCGTAAGTATGAGCTTTTCAGCTACTACGGTGCTGAGGATGCTGAGCAGGTTATCATCATGATGGGCTCAGGTACCGAGGCTGCCCGTGAGGCTATTGACTACGCTAATGCCAATGGCAAGAAGTATGGTCTCGTTAGCGTTCACTTGTATCGTCCTTTCAGCGTAGAGCACCTGTTGAAGGCTGTTCCCGCAAGCTGCAAGCGCATTGCTGTGCTGGACCGTACCAAGGAGCCTGGAAGCAATGGAGAGCCTTTGTTGCTTGATGTCAGAGATGCATTCTACGGCAAGGAGAATGCTCCCGTTATCGTAGGTGGCCGTTACGGTCTTGGTTCTGCCGACGTAACTCCTACCATGATTCTTAGCGTATATGAGAATCTGGAATTGCCACAGCCCAAGAACCACTTCACGGTAGGTATTGTTGATGACCTTACCTTTACCTCTCTGCCCGTCAAGGAAGAGATGGCTTTGGGTGGCGAGGGCATCTTCGAGGCCAAGTTCTTTGGTCTGGGTGCCGACGGTACCGTTGGTGCCAACAAGAACTCTGTGAAGATTATCGGTGACAATACCAACAAGTACTGTCAGGCATACTTCTCATACGACTCCAAGAAGTCCGGCGGCTTCACCTGCTCTCACTTGCGTTTCGGTGATACTCCCATTCGCTCTACTTATCAGATTAAGACTCCCAACTTTGTGGCTTGCCATGTTCAGGCTTATCTGCGTATGTACGATGTGTTGCGAGGTCTCCGCCAGAATGGCCAGTTCCTGCTGAATACTATTTTTGAAGGCGAGGAGCTTGTTAACTTCCTGCCCAACAGCGTTAAGAAGTACTTTGCACAGAAGAATATTACAGTCTATTATATCAATGCCACCAAGATAGCTCAGGAGATTGGCTTGGGCAACCGCACCAATACCATCCTGCAGTCTGCTTTCTTCCGCATCACCGAGGTTATTCCCGTGGAGCTGGCTGTTGAGCAGATGAAGAAGGCTATTGTCAAGTCTTATGGCAAGAAGGGTCAGGATGTTGTAGATATGAACTATGCTGCCGTTGACCGTGGTTGCGAATATAAGACCTTGGCTATTGACCCTGCATGGGTTAACCTGCCTGACGATGAGGCTGTTGTTTACGACGAGCCCGCATTTGTTTCAGAGTTGGTTCGTCCCATCAATGCTCAGAATGGTGCCGACCTGCCCGTAAGTGCTTACAAGGGATACGAGGATGGTGCTTGGGAGCAGGGTACCGCTGCTTACGAGAAGCGCGGTGTTGCTGGCTTCGTTCCCGTTTGGAATGCAGAGAACTGTATCCAGTGTAACAAGTGTGCCTTTGTTTGTCCTCACGCTTGCATCCGTCCCTTCGTTCTTACCGATGAGGAGAAGGCAGGCTTCCAGGGTACTACTTTGGAGATGAAGGCTCCTGCTGCTATGAAGGGTATGCACTTCGTTATGCAGGTTGGTGTTAAGGACTGTCTGGGTTGCGGTAACTGTGCCGATGTTTGTCCTGGCAATCCCAAGCTTGGCAAGGCTCTTACAATGGTGGCTTACGACGATTCTTCCGATGCTGCTGCCAAGGAAGCTGCCAACTGGGATTACTGCGTAAAGAATGTAAAGAGCAAGCAAGACCTTGTTGACATCAAGCAGAGTCCAAAGAACAGTCAGTTCGCTACTCCGCTCTTCGAGTTCAGCGGTGCATGTTCCGGTTGTGGCGAAACGCCATACGTTAAGCTTATTACCCAGCTCTTCGGTGACCGTGAGATGGTTGCCAATGCTACCGGCTGCTCTTCTATCTACTCAGGCTCTATCCCCTCAACGCCTTATTGCAAGAACGAGAAGGGTCAGGGTCCCGCATGGTCTAACTCTCTCTTCGAGGATTTCTGTGAATATGGTATGGGTATGGCTCTTGCCAACAAGAAGATGAAGCAGCGCATTACTGCCCTGCTGAAGGAACTTATTGCCGGTGATAAGGCAAGTGCAGAGTTCAAGGCTGCCGCTCAGAACTGGATAGAGCAGCAGAACGATGCTGATGGCTCAAAGGCTGCAGCAGCTGCTCTGAAGCCTTTCATTGCTGAGGGTGTTGAGGCTGGTTGCCCCGTTTGCGCTCGACTGAAGGAACTTGACCACTATCTGGTGAAACGTTCTCAGTGGATTATCGGTGGCGACGGTGCTTCTTACGATATCGGTTATGGTGGTCTCGACCATGTAATCGGTTCAGGTGAGGATGTTAACATTTTCGTTATCGATACAGAGGTTTACTCTAACACTGGCGGTCAGGCTTCAAAGGCTACTCCTATCGGTGCTATCGCTCAGTTTGCCGCCAACGGTAAGCGTGCCGGCAAGAAGGACCTTGGTCTTATGCAGGCAACTTACGGCAACGTATATGTTGCTCAGGTAGCAATGGGTGCCGATCAGAGCCAGTGCCTGAAGGCCTTCCGTGAGGCAGAGGCATGGCACGGACCTTCACTCATCATCGGTTATGCTCCCTGTATCAACCATGGTCTGAAAGCCAAGGGCGGTATGGGTAAGAGTCAGGCCGAGGAGGCTAAGGCTGTTGAATGCGGTTACTGGCAGTTATGGCGTAACAATCCTGCTCTGGCAGAAGAGGGCAAGAACCCCTTCCAGCTGGATAGCAAGGAGCCTGACTGGGATAAGTTCCAGGACTTCCTGGAGGGCGAGGTTCGCTTCCTCTCTCTGAAGAAGGCCGCTCCCGACGAGGCTCAGGAGCTTTACGATGCATGTAAGGCTGCCGCACAGCGCCGTTACAAGAGCTACGTTCGCAAGACCCAGGAGGACTGGAGCCTGTAAGTAATTACATTATAATAACAAATAAGGAGCATCCCGTTTGTCGGGGTGCTCCTTATTTTTATCTGTGTTTTCAACTCTTACTACTTGAACTCTTCTGGCATCTGGGTGTCTATGCCGTCACGGCGGGCATAGATGTGGGGCGACATAATTTCAACGCCCTCCTCGAAGAAGCGCTTCAGCAAGTTGGCATGAAGGGCTGAATAAACAGCAGGAAGCTTCACGGCATCTTCTGTGTAGGCGTTAATTTCGTATTCCACATAGAAGTCGTTAAGGGCTGTAATCATCATAAAGGGCTGGGGCTTGTGCTTGATGCCGGGGGTGGCAAGTGCGGCACTCTCCATGATATCCTTGATTTTCTGCCAGGGCACGTCATAGCCTATAGTGACTTTTGTGTGTACAATGATACCGTAGTTGCGTGCTGCCACGGTAAAGTTGCTTGTCTGCGACCCCATCAGGTTTGAATTCTGGATGGTGACAACTTCGTTCTTGCGGGTACGGATGCGGGTTACGAAGATGGTCTTCTCAATAACTTCTCCCACCGTATCGCCTACCTTGATGTAGTCACCGATGTGGAAGGGACGCATGTAGGTCATCACCAGACCAGCCATAAGGTTGCCGATGATGGCGGTAGAACCAAGTGAAACGATGATGCCAAGGAAGACAGAGACACCCTGAAACACCTGTGAATCGCTGCTGGGCAGCAAAGGCCATATCATTACAATCATCAGCGAGAGAAGCAATGCACGCAGGATGTAGTAGGAGGGTTTTGCCCAGTCGGGATAGAAACCGCTAATCTTCAGGTTTCCAGATTCTATTTCTCCGGCGAAATAGTGGATGAGACGCAGCAGATAGTGGAAGCAGAACCAGATGACGATAATCTGGAAGAGTTTGGGGATGTAGTTGACGACGGAGAGCAGGATGTCCTTGAAGGGGTTCCAGATGTAGCCCAGAATGGTAAATGTCACGGTCTCCGTCTCTGGAAAAATAGAGAACAATAAGGGGATGGAGACAAACAACTGGAACAGGATGAGCAGATAGCGCAGGACTTTGTATAGCGTCATGACGATGATACCCTGCCTGTGAACGTTGAGGAACTCGTAGTCCTTGAGGATGATGGGACTCAGACGGCGTACTACATGGTGCATGAAGGGCTTCTTCCAGTGGAGGAAGAGACGGTTGGTAAGGATGAGAAGGAAAATCTGGACGACGATGATGATGCTGGCAAACAGCAAGCCCCACAGCTTGCGGCGCAGTCCGTACTCATCGTGAATCTCCATCACCTTAGCCTGAATAATCTTTGTGTAGTCCGCAGCCAGTTCGGCACGGGGCTTGTCTGCCCAGATGCCGTCTATGTCGCTTATGCTCAGGACAACTTCATTGCCTGCCATTATGTCGGACGTATAGTCGCCTTCAAAGACAAAGAGCGAGTCAGCTCGCAGGGTCAGGCGATGGCCCAAATCGTCAATCTTCTCTGCAGCTGTCTTCACACGCAACTCGGGAGTGATGCCACCCCTTCGGGCATAGAGGCGAAGCAATGTGTCACCGTTCACTACAAGGGGGGCGCCGGGTGTGAGTGTACGGAGCGAGTCGATAATATGCTTACGGTTTGCCTGCGTGATGGAGTCCATCCTTACTTTGTTGCCAGTACGCTCCAGTTCCTTTTGGAGCATGATGTTCTGCATGTTCACATACTCAAGCTGGTTGCTGAGATCCTGAAGCTGGCTGTTGAGCTCGTTGACAAGGGAGTCTTGCACCTTGCTGGCAGTGTCGCTGGGAGCCTGTGCCGAAAGGCTGGCGGAAGCAATCAAAAGAAGGATGGCAGGTAAGCCGTATCGTAGGAATCTATTCATGGTTGTGACTTTTTTCATTTTCAGTTTGTTGGCTCTCGTTGCCGAAACGGTCTAAGGCGGTGACGGTAAAGTGCAGCCCTAACAGTGTGGAAGTGAGTAGATTGTAGGAGTACTCGCACACTGGGGTTACCGTAACGATGTTGGCAGGGTTTGAAGTATCGACAGGCTGCTGCTTGCTGGCATAGACTACATACCGGCAATCCTTGACGGGTTCCCATTTCAGACAACCTGTGGTAGGACCTGTCCGTTCTTTCCTGACTTTAGGCGCTGCGGGCGGTGTGCTGCTTTCCCAGGTCATGGGCGGCAGCAGGGCAGGGTAGGGGTAATAGGCGGTCTTGACATAATCATAAAGCCCCTTGGTGTTCTCCGTCAGGAACTGGCTGCGGAAGTATGCCTGTCCCTGCAATCCCTGTTCACGCAGGTAGCAGAGCTCGCGCTGTATGACTCCTAAATTCCAATCCTTCTCGCGTGGTGACAGGAAGTATATTCCCAAACCGGGAACTATGGTACGGCCGTAGCTGTTCTCCTGCCAGTCGGCGGCAAAGGGATAGAAATGGTCGCCCTGGAAGTACATCATGGGGCAGAGCATATCCATGATGCCGTCTCGCAGCCATCCTTGTGCATCCTGATAGACGGCAGAGTAGGCATTCCAGCCACGGGCAGAGAAGCGGCGCATATCCTTAAACTTACCCACGGGCGAACAGCTGAGTCTGACCCACGGTTTTAGGGTTTTTATGGCTTTGTGTGCCTTACTGACCATACGGGTGATGTTGTTGCGCCTCCAATCGCCTTTCTTCCCGTTCTTTCCATATTTCTTAAAGGTGGCTCCATCGGGGAAGCCCTCGGCATTCTCGGGATATCGGATATAATCGAAGTGGATGCCGTCAACATCGTAACGGCTCACAATTTCCTTGCAGATGTTTACAAGATAATCGTCTGATCCGGGCAGTCCCGGATCCAGGTAATACATATCATTGTGTTTCTTCAGCAGTTCCGGGTGTGTCTTCAGCAGACTCTTGGAGCCCATCTTGGCAGCATCCTTGATTTTAAAGCATGGCACCGTTACCACCCAGGCGTGCAGTTCCATGCCTCGGCGGTGTGTCTCTTCTATAGCGAAGGCCAGCGGGTCGTAGCCAGGGTCTTTATCAAACTGACCCGTGAGGCAGACATCCCAAGGCTCTATTTTGCTGGGGTAGATGACAGCGCCTCTGATGCGCGTTTGCATTAATACGGTATTTATCTTGGCGGCCTTTAGTTGGTCCAGTATCCGGCACAGTTCCTGTTTTTGCTGTTCGCGCTTAGCGGCAGATGTGGCTTTTGTCTTTGGCCAGTCCAATCCGCTCAGGGTAGTAAGCCATACAGCCCGTACCTCGTATTTCGGGGATGGCTTAGCTGGTGAGAACAATTCCTGGGCTATAGAAAAATGTGCCATTACAAGCAGAATGGCTGTAAGGAATGGACGAATATATTGTTTCATGGCACAAAGTTACAATTATGCGAGCGATTCTCCAAATAAAAACTGAACTTTACTTTCAAAAGACCAGTGTTTCTATTGATTTAAATTTGATATTTATGAAAGAAAAAGTTCAAAAATCGGGAAAGGGATTCCTCGTATTCCTTAACAGCGAGATAGAGCGGCAGCGGCAGAACGGACATATCAGCGTAGCTAATAACTATGCCAGTGCAGCCCGCAGTTTCTCACGCTTTCTGAAGACAAGGAAAAAGGCCGACGCGTCCTTCAGGAAGATGACCTCCCTGCTGGTGTCGGATTATGAGGCTTGGCTACAGACCTGTGGCCTTTGCCGGAACACTACTTCGTTCTATATTCGTGCTTTGCAGTCCGTCTATCACAAGGCAGTGCGCCAAGGACTTACGGAAGACCGCCGGCCGTTCTGCGGAACTTATCGTGGTGTGGCAAGAACAACAAAGCGTGCTATCAATGCTTCTGAGGTCTGCCTTTTAAGCACACTCGACATACGCAGTGCGCTGTTATCTACAGGCGATTACGAGAATGGCAAGCGTTTGGACAATATGCAGTACCAGCTTGAATTTGCCCGCGATATCTTCATCTTCTGCTTCTGTGCCCGCGGACTGACCTTTGTCGATTTGGCACACATGCGTAAATCGGACATCACAGGTGGCCAGTTGGTTTATGTGCGCCGTAAAACCAGGCAGCGCATAGAGGTGCAGGTGGAACCGATGATGCAGGCTGTCATCGACCGCTATCCTTCAGATTCAGATTATCTGCTGCCTATTCTGACAAAGACAGACAACATGGAGGCAGTCTATCAGCAGTATCGCTATGCTTTAGGACGTTATAATGCCAGTCTCGGCACGTTAGGAATGATGCTTGGCGGAGTGAAACTTACATCATACGTCAGCCGTCATTCATGGGCATCTGTAGCACGTCAGCAGCACGTACCCTTGTCAGTTATCAGCCAGTCTATGGGTCACGACTCTGAGCGGACTACGGAGATTTATTTGAAGTCACTTGAATGCAATGTCATCAATAAGACCAATCATGACTTGTTAAACAACGTATTCCGAAATGCAGATAAATAAAAATGGTTTAACTCCCCTTGTAACTCCCCCTTTAACTTCTGAAATTCCAGTTAAATGGTAAAAAAAAGAGAAACAGGAAAATCTGCCTCTCTTGCGAAGAGATGTTGTAAACATCTGGTGCAAAGGTAAGAATAATTTTTGGTTCAAGGAATAAAAACATAAAAAAAATAAAAAAAAAGCGAAGTTCGTGGTTTTGTTAAATAGTCTGATTCAAAAATGCGAAGGTAAATATTTTTGATTTTAAAAAATCTGAAATAATTACCTTTGCATATATCGAATTCTTTAAATCTTGCTGTTTCTCAGATGGTTGATGAAAGTACTGCCTTTCTTCGCAAGAGAGGCAGTATTTTTTTGCGTCGTCAGACGCTTATAATATATATAAGGTAGTCTTTGCATGTCGCTTCAAAATAAGTACATAGAAGACGAAAGCATTGAACGGGAGTCCCGTTTTCATCTGCATCCATTGATGCGGAGACCCCAAGAAATAGCCTTTTCCCAAGTCCGCTGGTATCCTATGCGGATTTTTCATTCCAGTATCAAACGACAGAAAGAACTGAACGACCTACTTATTCAAGAAGCATCAGTAGAGCGGACATATATTCCCCAAAGTCTGGTTGATGTCGAGGAAAAAACATACATTCCTGCGCTTGTCAACTATATTTTTATACGCACGTCCCTAAAGGATTTAAGACAAATCAAGGCAGCCAAATCTAAATATGATTATCTTCGCTATGTCATGAATAATGGCTGTGACGAAGACTACAACCCAATTTCAGAGATTGCTTACGTGCCTAATAAGCAGATGGAGGATTTCATGCGGGTCATAGACAGTGGCAATGAACAGGTTGTTATGCTTGAGAATCTTGGTTTTGCCTGTAAGCCGGGAGAGAAAGTCAAAATAACAAAAGGTTTATTTGAAGGTGTTGAGGGAACGCTCAAAAGCATCAAGAAACACCTTTGCGTGGTCATTCCCATCAAAAATGTCATGGCCGTTGCCATCACAAATGTGCCAAGAAAATATATACAGAAGGTAGAAACAGAATAAACGCAAATTATTTGTACCATATATGAAACAATTCAAAAACAACGGTAAATTAAAATTACTCATCATAGTAGGCACACGGCCAGAGATTATCCGTCTGGCAGCAGTGATAAACAAGTGCAGACAGTATTTCGACTGCCTGCTTGCCCATACGGGTCAGAACTACGACTACAACCTGAACGGTGTGTTCTTCAAGGACCTGAAATTGGAAGACCCCGACGTGTATATGGAAGCTGTTGGCAATGACCTGGGCGAGACCATGGGTAACATCATAGCCAAGAGCTACCAGCTGATGGTGGAGGTGAAGCCCGATGCCGTTCTGGTACTGGGTGACACCAACAGCTGCCTGTCAGTAATCGGTGCCAAGCGCCTTCATATTCCCATCTTCCACATGGAGGCAGGCAACCGCTGCAAGGACGAGTGTCTGCCCGAGGAGACCAACCGCCGCATTGTGGATATCATCAGTGATGTGAACATGGCATACAGTGAGCATGCAAGACGTTACTTGGCAGACACGGGTCTGCCCAAGGAGCGCACCTACGTTACCGGCTCACCCATGGCAGAGGTGCTGCACAACAATCTTGCAGAGATTGAAGCAAGCGACATCCACAAGCGTCTTGGTTTAAAGAAGGGTAAATATATTCTGCTCTCTGCTCACAGAGAAGAGAATATTGACACCGAGAAGAATTTCCTGTCATTGTTCAATGCCATTAACAAGATGGCCGAGAAGTATGACATGCCCATCCTCTACAGCTGCCACCCCAGAAGCAGGAAACGTCTGGAGCAAAGCGGCTTCCAGCTGGATAAGAGAGTCATTCAGCACGAGCCTTTGGGATTCCACGACTACAACTGCCTCCAGATGAATGCCTTTGCCGTGGTATCAGATTCCGGCACATTGCCTGAGGAAAGCAGTTTCTTTACCAGTGTTGGACATCCGTTCCCTGCCGTGTGCATCCGCACCAGCACTGAGCGCCCCGAAGCCTTGGACAAGGGCTGCTTTGTTCTCAGCGGCATAGATACCAAAGGCCTCCTCCAGAGTGTGGATGTGGCAGTAGAACTGATTAAGGACGGCAACCACGGCATCCCCGTGCCCGATTACGTGGATGAAAACGTCTCTACCAA
>JAGCPD010000038.1 GCA_017645305.1 Bacteroidaceae bacterium
TCTCCAGCAAGCGCAACAACAATTCGAGACGCACTTTATCGTGCCATTGTATTTCTTCTGCAAATTCCAAACACTTGAATTCCTCCAGTTGCTTTTCCAACGTCTTATTGGCTTCTTTCAGTTGAAGATTTTCAGCCTCCAGCTCTGCTATGCGAGATTTAAGTTCAATGAGTTTATCGGCAACGTCATTTACCACATTAGAAGCAACAGCTACCGCCTTATCTTTTGAATTACTATTTGAAAATGGAGAGTTGTCAATTTTAATAACATTCGAGACAGTTGGTGCGGGTTCTACAAGGACTGTCGTCTTTAAATCAAAAATCCAGTCTTCGAAGTATTGGGGGGCACCTGTTACAGGCCTGCCTAATTCAATAAGAGCCTTACCTCTAGCTATTTTCAAATCCTTTATGGCTGCTCTTTGCCCCCTGACCGTTCTATGCTTTGCTACGATTTCCCTGACAAGTTCTTCGTCAAAGCCGTCAGTCAGTTTCCATATTTCCTTTCCTGTCAACAACATTATGGCCTCATACGGCATCAGCTTTATCCTTCTTTTCAACTCCTCGTGTGTCATAGTTTTTTTATTTTGTCAGTTGTTGGTATAGTTTGAATAGTTCTGCCAAACACAGGCTTTCAGAATGCTGGTATATCTATGTTGATTACAGGATTGGGCTTTTTCCCCCAATATAGTGCAGAATGGTATTGATTGACAAAATCGCGGAAATACCACTCGTTCGCTTCTGGGGATAGGCAAAGGCCTCCTTCATTGTATTGGTCGCAATATATCTCTGAAAGATGCAGTATTGTGGCAAACGTCAGTTCAGACTCTTTCTTCATATTCCTATTTCGTTAGTTTTTGATACATTTTGAACAGTTCGGCGACAAGAAGAGATTCCTTGTCTTCACCCATCATGTCGTGGCTGAAGCCGTAGGCATCCATAACGGCACGATCATTGGCAGCATGTGCTTTTTGAAGTTCTACGGGCATTGAAACCCTATCATAGAGATCGGCCAATGATGAGGTTGGGTACTTGGCACGGGCATCGAGGATGGCTTGTGCAGTTTGCTCTATTTTCTGTAGTTGCTTCTCATTTGGTTTTGGCCAAGGAAAAGTATTATACACCTGTTCCTTGCTGTAACGATATCGCATCTCTAACCTTCCGCAGACTACTCGCATCCAAGCCATGTGGACATTAGAAGTAAGTACGCCAAAATGATAGAGCGTGGCATTGGGTATTATTTGTACAGCATCGGAAGTCACTATGCCGGCATTGATGAAACCTATTGGCGCATAGCAACGACGTTCCGAAGAGACACGAGGTATAAGCAGGCAGTCCTTGCCTTCGGGCTGTGTAATCTGGGCGAACAAATGTGGCACCTTTGCATAACCCTGAGTCGTCTTGGCAGATGATGATAACCTGAAGTCACGAACAGCCTGTACTCGCTCATATAGTATCTTACTCTGCTTGATGTCTGAAGGCTGGGCATCACGAAGCCATAAGCAATAACGAGATTTCTGCTTGATAAATTCTTCGGCACCAATATAAGGTCGTATCCACCTCACCAATGACGGTTCCTGGTGTATAAGCATATCTTTTTCCTCTTCCGATAAGACAAAGTACCCCCCATCACGCGGCTGGTTGCCAAAGTTCATCTGTGGAACATCGCAGAGTGGTGTCTTCTGACTAACAGCAAATGTGTCGTCACCTTCGAAGAGATAAGGGCTAATATTTCTGACTTTTTTCTTCTCTCCTTCTGTTGTAAACAGATATTTATCCTTGACCTCATCTTTGCTGAAACCGACGATGACACAATGAACAGCTGTTTTTTCCGTAGCTTCACTGCTCCACTTGAACGTCTGATAGGCAAAGTTGATGTGTACATGAAAGTCGTTGAATAGTACATTCCATAGAATGGGAACCTGCGAACCCTGGCAAATACTATTTGTAGAGACAAAGCCGGCCCTTGTGTGTGAGTCTCGCATGAGTTTTGCAGCTTTCTTATACCAACAGCAAACATAGTCAAGGTCTTGAACATCTTTTATCTTCCCGAACAAGTCCTCAACATCTTTCTTTTGTGAGCTACCTTGCGCCATCATTCTTGCCCCCACAAATGGCGGGTTGCCGATGATATAGTCGTAATTTATTTCCATTCTAATAAACGAAGGAACAGGAGTGTTGTCAAAAAGGGGAGTGACAATATTGACTTCTCCAAATTCAACAACAGGTTCACTTACTTTCAATGTTCCCGTATCTTCATGGACGATATGCGTATTTTTAGCATAAATGGTAGGAACGTCTGACGGATAGTCTATGATGTTCCAATCCATCCTCAAGGCATTGCCTTCCCTTATATTATTATATGGTTTCAGCGGCAGGAAGTCGATGTCGTGCTTGATAATCTTTTCTGTCTCGCGGAGCATCTGAGCCTCGGATATCCACAGGGCTGTAGTGGCTACGGTGACTGCAAAGTCGTTTATTTCGATACCGTAGAACTGCTGGATGCTGACCTTGATAAGATTCTCCATGTCAAAACCGAAGAAGGACTGACCGTGATAGCGTTCGCGGATGACTTCATTCTCCAAGCGCCGCAGGCTGAGGTATGTTTCTGTAAGGAAATTGCCACTACCACAGGCAGGGTCGAGGAAAGTAAGATTAGCCAGCTTGTCCTGATAAGCATCCAGCTTCTTCTGACGCTGCTTTTCTACCTTCTCTTCAAGAATGGTGTCCAGTTCGCGGCGCAGGTCATTCAGGAACAGCGGGTCAATGACTTTATGGATGTTCTCTATCGAGGTGTAATGCATACCTCCACTGCGGCGCGTCTCTGGGTTCAGGGTGCTCTCGAAAACTGCGCCGAAGATGGTGGGCGATATCTCGCTCCAGTCAAAGTCAAGACTGGCATTCTGAAGTAAAGTCTGCTTCAGCTCCTCAGTGAACTGCGGGATTTCTATCTCCTCCTCGAACAGTCCACCATTGGTATAAGGGAAGGCTTTAAGGTCGTCCTTCAGATATTTGCTGCGTTTCTCCTTAGGTGTTTTGAGCACATCGAACAGACGAAGGAGGGCATTGCGCAGGTCGTCTGCCTCATATCGGGCAAGATAGTCATGAAACTGGTCGTGCTGGAAGACACCGGCATCTTCTGCATAGAGGCAGAACACGATACGTACACAGAGGATGTTGAGCCAGCGCAGGGCCTTCGCGCTGTTGTCGTCGTACTGGCGGAGGAGGGCTTCATAGATACGGCCCACTATCTCGCCTGCCTGCATTGAGACCTCCATTTCCTTTCGCAGGTGCTCGCTCTTTACATCTACCAGAAACATCAGGCGGTAGTACTCCTTGCCCAGATTTTCCAAGAGAATGCTCTCAGGCTCACCATTGGGCTGCTCCATGTCATAGACAAGGAACTCCCGGAAATTGCACGTCACTATCCAGCGGGGATGCTGGCTTAGGGGCAAGCCGGAAACGTATTTCTTCGCCTGCTGGAAGGGATTGAGCACAGCACCATCGCTCTGCTCGATGCCTTTGCGCAAGTCCTTAGAAATGGATTTCTGCTCTATCAGTACCTTTGTCGAGGGGATGTGAACATCGATGAAGTTGGTGTTCTCCACCTTCACCCTCTCTTCGAAGCGAATGAAATGTGTAATATCCTCCACGCCAAAGACATTCTGCAGGAGGTCTGTCCAGAAGAGTTGCGATTCGCTCTTCTCATCGCCCTTTCCCCGCCATCGCTCGGCAAACTCCGCTGCAGCGAGTGCCATCTGTTTCTCTATCTTCATTGTCTGTTAATATTTTGGCCCAAAGATACGATATTTTTTTATATGCCGCAAACTGGTAAACAAAAACTTTATATTGCAAAATTGCATTGCATTTTATTTTTCTGAAAAAAACAAGAGTAGCACGTAGTAATGTAAAGTATTAATAAATATAGTATAATATAATGATATATAATATTTTATATTATTATTTCTTTCTTTTTCTCTTCTCCCACGATGCTCTAAGATGCATTTGCAATGCAATAATGCAATTTTTCTGCTCTCATAAATGAGCAAGGCACAGAGAGGGGCTGTTGGACAGGCTTTTTCTTCCTTATCTGTAACTTATCATTGTTTTTTCTTGTCAATTCAGAAAAACCTTGTAACTTTGCAAAAAGAAAAAGATATGTTTAAGTAATGCCAAAAATACTACTATATATAACAGCAAAGATTATATGGCAGTTCCTGTTCTGGAATACTGACTATAACGAGAACCGTGCTCATGTACATGTAGGCAAGCGTAGTACGGAAAATCTTTGCAAGATATGGCTGGAACCATCCATTGAATTGGACAAACAGGGTGACTTGACTGACGCTCAGGCAAAAGAGGTGTTGGAAATAGCCAAAGCATATCGTGAAAAATTGCTTAATCAGTGGAATCTATTCAAACAAGGGAAAAAAATAAAAATGATAACGGTAAAGAAAACCAAATAACAAATCGCATTATGTATAGGAAAGAAGGATATTGGGATGTGAAGCCGAGAATTAAGCGGCTATCTTTTCCGAAGAGAGGAAAGTTTCAGGTTGACCTTCAGGATGGTCGGTCTGTGGTGATGCCAGTCTCTGCTTTCCCGTCCCTGAAAAAAGTTCCAACAAAGGAACGTGGCAATTGGTATCTTATGGGTGGTGGAGTTACATGGGATTCATGCCCCGAGGTCATACACATAGAACAGATATTAGGTAATTACATGAATTATGCCCATGAGCAGATATAGCCGTAACTTTGCAATATGAAAAGAAAGGTTATAATTACTGCTCTAACGGCTCTTCTAATGTTGAAGGCGAACGCACAGACAACATCAAAAAGGGTCTATGACGAGGATATCAATCCCATGGAACAGATTGACCGGGCTGTAGCGAAAGCACAGTCGGAAGAGAAGTTCGTTATCTGCCAGGTTGGCGGTAACTGGTGTCCCTGGTGCCTGCGCTTTGCGGAGTTCATCACCAACGACACAACCATCAGCAAGGTTATAGACGAGAATTTTGTCTATATTCATGTGAACTACAATCCGCGCAAGTCGGAGAACCCGGAGAAGGCGGCTCTTGCCAAGGCTATGCTGAAACGACTGAACAACCCTGCCCGATTCGGCTTCCCGGTTTTTGTTGTGCTGGACAGCCAAGGAAAGGTTATTCACATTCAGGATTCAAGCTTCCTGGAGGAAGGGAAAGGATATAACCAGGAGAAGGTGCTGCGTTTCTTTAAAAACTGGACTCCCAAGGTGGTAAGGGATTAGCGGTTAGTGGTTAGCGGTTAGCGAGGTTTAACGAAAACCAAAACGAAAAACGTTTTAGACTTTAGACGTTAGGCGTTAGACTTTAGTAACGAGAACGAAGTGGCAATTGTGAATTATAAATTATAAAAGGATTAGGGAGTAGTACTATAAAACACAAAAGATTGTTACCTTAAAGTATAGAATAAATCAGTATTATGAAAACAACGACACGGTTACTTAAATTCAGGTTCCTTGCTCTGCTTGTCTTCCTCGCCGTTACGGTGAGCGCGCAGAACAAGTCAGAATATGCTTCTGTTCTTCTGAATGCCGATTGGGGCTGGCAGAGTCGCGGGGGTGTAGAATACGGAAAGGCAAGCTTTGCCGACCTGTACGGCTCTCCACAGACGGTATCGATTGCCAAATACTCTCTGGCAACAATGGACACCAAGCTATACATTAAGGAACACTCTACGCAGGGGACTAACGGCCTTGCTGCAGAGGCCGGTGCTACGGCGGCCATCAACGGAAGCTATTTCAACATGAGCACGTGTACCTCCACAACGGCTCTCTGGGTGAACGGCACACAGATTGCTACCACTTCCGCCGAAGAGTATGCCCGCTGCAACGGTGTCCTGGGCTTTAAGAACGGGGGATTCTGGTTAGAACCATACAGCTCTGCCAACACTGCCGAAGACCATGCCGCTTGGGGCAAAAAGTATGACAGCTACATAGTTTCCGGACCAATAATCAGACGGAATGGCGTGAGCATGGATGCCAATGTCGGTGGAGAAGGCTTTTACGGCCCACATCCGCGTACAATGCTTGGCAAATGTGCAGACGGCACGATATATATGGTAATAGCAGAAGGGCGATTGGACGGTGCCACAGGCTTCTCGCTTGCCAATCTGGTAAGTCTGGCAGAGGACCTGGATATGACGGATGCCATCAATCTGGACGGCGGCGGCTCGTCAACGCTTTGGGTAAGCGGTGCCGGAGTCATCAACAGACCCAGCGGCGGTTCGGTACGCAATGTGCCGAATATCATCATAGCAACGCCCAGCACACATGAACACAGCTATGTCAACGGCTTCTGCACCTGCGTGGCAGCTCAATACCAGCCTGCAACCCAAGACAGCAATGGCTACTATGAGATTGACAATGGCGGCAAGCTATTCTGGCTGGCTCAGATGGTGAACAACGGGAACGGAACGGCCAATGCCCGACTGACAGCAGACATTGACCTAGAGAACCGCCCGTGGGTTCCGATGGGCAACGCAACAAATAAACATGGCGGGGAGTTTGACGGTCAGAACCATAGCATAAAGAACTTCTGTGTTGAGACTGACGAAACGACGCTCTACTCGGCTTTCATCGGACAACACAATGGTACGAAGGATGTCCACAACTTCAAAATCTCCGGCTCTATAACAGCTTCGGGTGCCACCGAGAACCATTATGCAGCCGGTGTGGTGGCTTACTCTACCGGCAGCCATAAGATAGAGGACATCTGGTGCTCTGTAGATATAAACAATCCAGCCACAGACCAGGTGTCGCTTCGTATGGCGGGCATCGTGACAAAGGCAGAAGGGAGCACCATCAACCGTTGCGTGTATGACGGCACAGTAAACGGAGCTGCCACCAACCTGCAGGTGGCAGGTATCCTTGGCTGGCCAAATGCCAATAACACCACGGTAAGCAACTGCCTGTTTGCCGGCTCTCTGGTTTCCACCGGCACAAAAACCAACAGTGCCTATCTGGGCGGCATCATCGGTTATAGCAGTAGTGCACGAACCGGCCTCAGTTTTGTCAACAACCTGAGCATCGGTAGCATAAGCAGCCCCAAGAGTGCCATCCGCAGCGGCGCACTGGTGGGCAACAATACGGCTGATGTCACATCATTCAACAACAATTACATTCTGGAGAACCAGCCAATAGCCGGCACTACCACGTCATCGGGAAAGGTGCCTGCCGTTACAGAGGTGACCGCTGAACAACTTACCGACGGCACACTGCCCGGAAAACTGGATGCCGAAAACTGGACCCAGGGCACAAAATACCCCGTGCCACAGGACAATAACGAGCAGACGACTGAGGATGACATGACGGTGGCCGGTATCAAATACATGATTACCGGTGACAACACGGTGGCTGTGACGTATCCTAACGAGGAACAGCCTTCGACGAGCAACCCATGTTCCTACAGCGGTGAGGTGACGATTCCGGCAAAGGTGACAATCAAAGGAAAAACCTACAACGTGACAGCCGTAGGAGACTATGCCTTCCATTGTGCCAACATCACAGCACTCAACCTGCCCGAGGGCATTACGACACTGGGCTACAAGGCCATCTATCAGACCCAGCTCACGGAGATTGTGGTGCCCAATTCTGTTACGCTGATGGACTACGAGGCACTGGGCTACAACAAGGTGCTTGAGAAAATTACCTTCGGTGAGAATATCGCTGCCAATACATGGGGCGACAAGCTATGCATCTACGGCGGCAAGAAATACGAGGTGTATATGAACTGCGACGCTGTGCCCAAACTGCGTTCCTACACCTTCGACTTCACTGGAGCCAATGTACATGTGCGTCCGGCGATGTACGCAGCTTTTACGGAGGATTCAGCCTGGAGCACCTACGACATCATAGGCGACCTTTGGAAGGAATGTACCTATGACGACCTGCAGAAGGTAATCCGTGACTATACTCCGAAGGTACCCACCGGCGATGCCATAGGCACCGACCCCGGATGCTACAGCATAAGCAGTGCAAAGGCAATGAGCGATGCTATTGCTGAGGCGCAGGCACTGGACGAGAACGCCACGCTGGAGCAACTTAACAATGCCATCAACGGAATACAGATTGCGTATGATGCACTTTACTGTTACCCGCTTCAAGAGGGCTATTACTACATCGAAAACGTGGCCTTCCCCGGCTATATGCTGCAGGGTGATGCCGTGAACGCAAGCAAGGACGGACTGAAGGCGGTAACCCTTGAAGAAACGGAGACTCCGACCTACTTCAAACTAACCCGCAAGAACGGCAACTGGCAGATGCAGTGCGCTGACAACGGGATGTACGTGGGCACCGTAGTAGGCAGTAACAGCAATGGCAGGCCTATATCTCTGACAGAGGATGCACGCTATGAGCAAGTGATAACGTGGGTAGGCGGCGGACGCTTCAAGATTCAGGGAAGCTCTACCTATCCTTACAGCTATACCGGCACTAAGGTTAGGGTCTATAACTACCCCGCAGGCGGCAGTTATGAACCCCGCCAGATGTGGCACCTGCACCCGGCAACAGCCGATATGTTCAGCATGGAGTACAATCTGGAGAACGGCAGGGTACGTGGCTTTGTACACGACTTTGAATATACCCAAAGCGATGCCAGCAAAATCAGCACTTATAACCAGAGTCCACCGGAGCGTCGCGACTGGCCGTTGCCTGTGGAAATCTTCTGGACACGTGACACCACAGCCGAAGCACAGCAGATAACGTGGAGCGAAAGCCCCGACTTC
Source organism: Bacteroidaceae bacterium (assembly GCA_017645305.1). Lineage (GTDB taxonomy): Bacteria > Bacteroidota > Bacteroidia > Bacteroidales > Bacteroidaceae > Physcousia. The sequence goes on from JAGCPD010000038.1 coordinate 8,760, forward strand.
ACCGATGCTGTAACACAAAGCGTACCTACAGAATCGGCCTCGTATGAGATATACAACCTCATCCCCAACCGTACCTATTACTGTAAGGTTGAAAAGTTGAACAATGAAAATGCAGAAACGCTTGTCAACGTCTCCTTCACAACTTCCGGACAGATGAGACATCTAAAGGCTGAGGGCACTGCCAATGTGCGCGACCTTGGCGGCTGGCCTACGGCATGTGGCAGACCGATTAAATACGGCAAGATATTCAGGGGGGCCGAGTGGAACGGCGGTCACAACCTGGAACCTGAAGGCATAGAGGCACTACGCAAAGCCGGCATCAAGGCCGAGCTGGACCTGCGCAGCGACAGTGAGGCAAAGAGCATTACAAAGTCTGTTCTGGGCACAGGTGTCACTTACAAGCGCACTCCATTGGGACAGACTGCCAGCCACATGGAGGGTCTGACCAATTCCAAGAGTACATACAAGACTGCCTTGCAGTTTGTGCTGACCTGCGTGAAGAGCAACAGACCTGTCTATTTCCACTGTGCCATCGGACGCGACCGTACAGGAACATTGGCATTCCTGCTGGAAGGCGTGCTTGGCATGAGCAAGAGTGATATATACAAAGACTACGAACTGACCAACTTCTCATACTTCAACACGCCATGCAGCAAAGGTCAACTTGACGAAATGTTCACGATGATTGAAGCACTTGAAGGAGAGACCTTGGAGCAGAAGTTCCGCACGTACCTGACAACGGAATTCGGTTTCAGCAACGCTGCCATTGATGCCTTCCGCGATAAAATGCTTGGCACACAAGAAGAAGCCGACGGAATAAAGGAAGTGGAAAATGAAAGACTGAAAAGTGAAAAATATACAGATGCCATTTACGACCTAAGTGGCCGGAAAATGTTCGATAACCAATCTTTAAAGAGCAATGGACTGAAAAAGGGTATATACATTAAGGGTGGAAAAAAATTAATGATACAATAACAGATGCACAGCAACAACATAAACAAAATAAAATAAAACTATGCTAAAGAAGCTATTACAGTCAACACTTCTCCTGTGTTGTGTGACGGCCTATGCCGTTGTGGAAGAACCCGCATGGAAAAATCCGCAAGTGAATCAAGTGAAGCGTGAGGCACGTCGTGCCGTGTTTTTTGCCTTCGAGAATGCCGATTTGGCCAAGGCCGGTGACAAGACCAAGTCATCGCGTTACCTCTCGATGGAAGGCAAGTGGCGCTTTAACTTCGTGAAGGACTACGACAAGGCTCCGAAGGACTTCTTCTCGCTGAATTACGACGACTCCGAATGGGTGGATTTCCCCGTGCCTGGACTCTTCGAGATTGAAGGCTATGGCGACAAGACCTACAAGAATGTGGGCTATTCTTGGAGTACCACTTTCAAAAGCGATCCTCCCTTCATTGGTGAGACCAACAACTACACGGGTTCTTACCGTAAGACTTTCACCCTGCCCGCAGGATGGGACGGTCAGGAGGTTTATTTCTACGTAGGCTCTGCCACCAGCAACCTCTCGGTATGGGTCAACGGCAAATTTGTAGGCTACTCGGAAGACTCGAAGGTGGCTGCCGAATTCAACATCACCAAGTACTTGAAGAAGGGCGAGAACCTCATTGCCATGCAGGTGATGCGCTGGTGCGACGGCTCTTATCTGGAAGACCAGGACTTCTGGCGTTTCACGGGTATCGCCCGCGAGGTATATCTATATGCACGTCCGAAGACGCATATTGAAGACCTGACCATAACGCAGGATTATGTAGATGGCAAGGGTGTGCTCGATGTTAAAGTAAAGGCATTGGGCGGAACCATTGAGCAGCGTCTGGAGGACAGGAATGGCAACGAGATAAGCCTGGATGCAGTAAAGCCCTGGTCGGCAGAGGTTCCCAACCTCTATAACCTGATTGTCACGCTGAAGAAGGGAAATAAGGTGCTGGAAGTCGTAAAGCAGCGTGTAGGTTTCCGCCATATCGAAATAACAGGCGGACAGCTGCTCATCAACGGTCAGCCCATCCTGATAAAGGGTGCAGACCGTCATGAACTGGATCCAGACGGCGGCTACATCGTTTCGGTAGAGCGTATGATTCAGGACATCAAGATTATGAAGCAGCTGAACATCAACGCTGTTCGTACGTGTCACTATCCCGATGACCCCCGCTGGTATGACCTTTGCGACGAATACGGCATCTACCTGACGGCTGAGTCGAACCTGGAAAGTCACGGTATGGGTTATGGCGAAAAGACGCTGGCCAAGAACCCAGACTTCGAGCTGGCTCACCTGGAACGTCAGTATGGCAACGTACATTCTTTCAAGAACCATCCTTCTATCATCGTATGGTCATTGGGCAACGAGGCAGGTTATGGACCCAACTTCGAAAAGGCATACGACTGGGTGAAGGTTACCGACAAGACACGTCCCTGCCAGTTTGAACAGGCACACCAGAACGGCAAGACCGACATCTTCTGTCCCATGTACTATGACTACAACGGTTGTGAGAAATATTCGCAGGGCGACAATCCACGTCCGCTGATTCAGTGTGAGTATGCCCACGCAATGGGTAACTCAATGGGCGGTTTCAAGGAGTACTGGGAGCTCATCCGTAAATATCCCAAGTACCAGGGCGGCTACATCTGGGATTTCGTGGACCAAGGTATGCGTGACAAGAGCCCCATCACGGGTCGCGAGATATTCACATACGGTGGCGACTACGGAAAATATCCTGCCAGCGACTATAACTTCAACTGCAACGGTATCATCGCCCCCGACCGTCGATTGAATCCCCATGCCTATGAGGTGGGTTACTACTATCAGAATGTGTGGGTGAAGGACATCGACATAAAGAACGGTAAAGTTGAGGTGTATAACGAGAACTTCTTCAAGACGCTGGACGACCTTGCCATGATTTGCATCCTGATGCCTGGCGGTGAGACCAGCAATGCATACGTGGTGAAAGAGTTCAACGACTTCCATAGCATCGCACCGCAGAGCCGCAAGGTCATTGAATCAACATCGTTGAAGAATGCCATTGCAGACTATCTGGCAAAATATCCCGATCGTGAGCTGACAGCCAACTTCTACTTCCGGGCAAAACAGGCCCAGCCCCTCATCGAGAAGGATCAGGTGATGGCAAAGCAACAGTTTGTCATTCAGCCCTACAAGTTCCCGGATTTGACTGCGGAAGCAAATTCTTCACTTCAGAAGGAAGAAACCAACACCTATGTAAAATTCTCTGCCGCTGGCACTGACCTTTATATTGGCAAATGGAACGGCATGATAGACTATCTGACCGTTGACGGCAAGGAGATGCTACAATTCCGCGAGAGTATTGTGCCTGAATTCTGGCGTGCCCCGACCGACAACGACTATGGAGCTCAGTTCCAGAACCGTTTCGCCACATGGAAGGACCCACAGATGAAAGTGAAGGACTTTAAAGTGAGTGACAATTACGTTGTCGCCACCATTGATATGCCCGACCAAAAGGCAACCCTCACGATGACCTACACCCTCACTCCAAAGGGCGAGGTAATTGTTCGCGAGCAGATGACTGTGGATAAGGAAGCCCAAACCAGCGAACTGTTCCGTTTCGGCATGAGTATTCAGATGCCTAAGCAGTACGAACAGGTGGAATACTACGGCCGTGGTCCCGTCGAGACCTATTGCGACCGCAAAGACTCTGAGTTCCTGGGCATCTACAAGAATGCCGTCAAGAATGAGTATTTCGAGTATGTACGTCCCCAGGAGAGCGGCAACCACGTTGACGTACGCTGGTTCTCGGTAATCGACCAGAGCGGCAAGGGACTGCAGTTCTATTCCAACGCACCGATGGAGGCCTCTGCCCTGCCCTACACCACTGCTCAGTTGGACGACGGTCCCGTCAAGGACAAAGCTTGGGGACGTCACAGCGGCGACCTCATCCCCTCGGGCATGACCAGTGTTCACATCCAGCAGCGTCAGCTGGGTCTGGGTTGCGTGAACTCATGGGGTGCATGGCCTCGCGACGAGTATCGCGTTAAATTCCAAGACTACGACTTCACTTTCGCTATCAAACCTTTAAAATAAGAATATGAAAAAGATTCTTTCTTTCTGCATTGCCCTATGTACAATGCTGACAGGTTATAGCAAAGTACAAGAAACAAAAATTCTAAATTATCCAGGGAATCCTGCAGAGAATTTTATGCCCAAGCTGGTCAAGGCTGGGTCTGAATATCGCAACGTGGCACTCATGAGGGCGGGGAGGCAGTCATCGGCTATCGACGTGGACCAGGCTGTCCAACTTGTCACCGACGGACTGATGGCAAATGAAGCCGACTTCCGTAGTGCTTGGAAGAGTGCCAGCGGCAAGGACGAATGGATTGAACTGGATCTGGGCAGCGAGTGCAAGATTGACAAGGTGGTTTTTCACTGGCTGAACGCTCCTGTATCCGGAAAGCTTTATTCTTCGATGGACTGTAAGAACTGGATAGAGGTTTGTTCAATTAAAAATGGTCAATGGTCAATGTTCAATGAACAATGGTCAATGTTTTAAAGCTCGCTACGTGAAAGTAAAACTGGATGCCACTGCCAACGGACAACCTTTCGAACTGGAAGAATGGGAAGTCTGGGGACGCGGCGGTATAAAAGCACAGCCTGTGTCAGCACCACAGCGCAAAGGAGCCGTTCAGGAACTGGCAGGAGCAGGCTGGAAACTGATTCGTGCGTCAGCACTTAAAGATACCATTCGGCTGGGCGAACGACTGTCATCTCCCGGATTCGACGATGCCTCGTGGATGGTAGCTACAGTGCCGGGAACCGTGTTCACATCCTATGTGGCAACGGGAGCCGTGCCCGACCCCTGCTATGCCGACAACCAGCTGTTCGCCTCAGACTCTTACTTCAAGAGCGACTTCTGGTACAGAGACACCTTCAAGGCAAATCCCAATTCAAAGCGTCAGTTCCTGCACTTCGACGGTATCAACTATAAGGCTCGCATTTACCTTAACGGGAAATACATAGGTGGCATTGAGTCGGCTTTCGATGCAGCCCGCTTCGACGTGACCGGTATCCTGAAGCAAGGCACAAACTACCTTGCTGTCAAGATTGTGTGCAACCCAAATTACGGTGTGGCGAAAGTGCAGGACGCTTTCTGGCCAAACGTGAACGGTGGTATTCTGGGAGGCGACAACCCCACCATGCACGCCACTATCGGATGGGACTGGATTCCATCGGTACGTGGACGTAATATAGGTATCTACGACAAAGTCTATCTTCGCTATACGGGTGACGTGACGGTTGACGAGCCTTTCGTCCGCACCGAGGTGCCTCTGCCAGACACCACCCGTGCCAGCATCATCGCAAGTGCAAAGCTCTGCAACCACTCACAGAAACCTGTCACAGGTGTGCTCAGGATGCACTTCGGGGAACTTACCCTCGAAGAAAAGGCACAGTTGCAAGCTGGTGAGAACCGTCTGATTTCCTTCAAGCCAGCAACCCTTCAGAATCCCCGTCTGTGGTGGCCCAACGGTTACGGCAAGCAGGAACTCTACCCCGTGAAGTTTGAGTTTGTAGAGGGTGCGCAGCTATCAGACAGCGTGAGTTTTCTCTCTGGCGTGCGACAGTTCGATTATGTAATGGAGGACTACACACCCCAAAGCAGATGCTTTTTCAAGGGACGTAACAGCAATCAGCGTCTCAGCCTGTATGTCAACGGACGTCGTTTCGTGGGCTTCGGCGGTAACTGGGGCTATCCCGAACTGCTGTTGAACTACAGAAGCCGTGAGTACGACATAGCCGTGGGATATCATGCAGCCCAGAACTTTACCATGATACGCAATTGGGTGGGCATGACCGACAACAAAGCCTTCTATGAGGCCTGCGACCGCTACGGCATCCTCATCTGGCAGGACTTCTGGCTAGCCAATCCTGCAGACGGTCCTGATCCGTATAACGTCGGACAATTCAAAAACGTCGCCCAGCGCTATGTCCGCCGCATCCGCAACCATCCATCTGTAGCACTCTATGTGGGAAGAAACGAGGGCTATCCCCCCAAGGAGATTGACGATTTCCTGTCAAAGATGGTACCCGAGGAACATCCGGGCTTATATTACATACCACATTCCGGAGCCGACGGAGTGAACGGCGGAGGCCCCTACAGTGCACTTCCTGTCAAGGAATATTTCAACCTGCACGGACAGGACAAAATCATAAGCGAACGTGGTATGCCCTGCGTGATGAACTTCGAGAACCTGTCTCGTGCTTTTGGTCCTGAGAATGCGAATCCGGTGAATACCGACGAGCATCCAAACCTTATATACGGCTTGCACGACTACTGTCTGGGCGTGAGCGACAAATGGTCGGCTCAGGTAACGCGTTCTTTCAACCAGATGATGGAGAAAGCCTTTGGCAAGATTACCGATGCCAAGGAGTTTGCATACCTTGCACAGTGGATTAACTACGACGGCTACCGTGCCATCTTCGAGGGCAGGAGCGTGTATCGCCGCGGCTTGTTGCTCTGGATGAGCCATCCCACATGGCCCTCGATGGTATGGCAGACCTACGACTACTTCTTCGAGCCCACCGGAGCCTTCTTCGGCTGCAAGAAAGCCTGTGAGCCTGTTCACATCATGGTAAATCCCCTGAAGGACAGCGTAACAGTGGTGAACTACCACGCTGGCGACTTAAAGGACGTTACCGCCACGGTGCGCATCCTGAACATGTACGGAAAAGAGGTACAGACACGCAGCAAGACATTCAGCATTGCCGAGGACAATACGCTTGGCTGTCTCCCCCTTGAGATACCGCAGGATATTACTGACGTTTACTTTGTGAAACTTTCGCTTACCAGTGCCGACGGTACAGTACTCTCCGAGAACTTCTACTGGAAAGGACGAGAGGAAGGCAATCTGCAAGCACTCCGAACAATCGGTGAGACACAACTCAGTATAAAGCCCCAGAGCATTGGAAGTAACCGTTACAAAGTGAAGGTAGAGAATACTGGCAATGTCCCTGCCCTGATGATACGTCTGAAAGCCGTTGACAGTGCCACAGGCGACCTCATACTGCCTGTATGGTATTCTGACAACTACTTCTTCCTCATGCCCGGTGAGAACAAGGACGTTGAAATTAAAACCGCTGGCCAAAAGGGACGTTTGCTTATAGAAGCCGAAGGAATGAATATTTAAACGAGAGAACGACCGCCTTCATTCCAACGAGAGAGTCAGAAAGACAATAGGCCTACCAATGAGCCCATTTGGTCTCAAAGTCCCAGATTTCGGCATCCAACTTCAGGGCTCTCTGGCATTCTTCCTTTGTTCGGCCGTTAGGAACACGCGGACCTCTCAGATTGACAAACGGCTCGCCGGCATCATAGGCTGCCAGGACAGCATCGAAGAACATCTGCCAGCGGACTTTATAGAAGGTTTCTACCAATCCGTCCCAGTCGCGGTTGGCATAGTCGGCAAGGTGATAAGTGTCGCCCCATACGGTAATAATGGTGCGGGCATTCATCTCGAAATAGTCCTTCTCTGTATCGGTCTTACCCCAAGCGCGGGCGTCGCTAATCCAATCGTCGAGCGAGAACTCAGGACAGTTTTTCATCACCTCGACCATCTTGTCGCACATTCCCAGGAATTCCCGCGAGGCTGCAACCATGCCGTCCCTGTTGCCTTCCTTGTAGGCATCGGAAAAGCGCTTTCTTACGGCCAAAGCCCTGTTGCGGATGGACTGACGGCGTGTGTTGGCCAGGTCGAACTTCAGATAGTTGGAATTGCCCTCTACCTTCTCTAAGATAGCCAGCGCCTCGTCCAGGTTGTTAATGTCATAACCTTTACGGAGCTCTGTTGTCCAGTTCCATTCGCCCTCCAAGTTGGGGTGGGCGTTGATGATGCCAGCCGCGCCTGTACTGGTGTGTGTGGTGCAAACCTTATCCACCATGGTGTGCCAGAATGCCCTGTAGTTTGGGTCTATGCGGCCCAGATGACGGTCGGCTATATTATCGATATACTCATCAAATCCTACGCCTGTGTTCCAGGCTTGAGCCAGCATAGCTTCGTAAACAGGCTCGTTGACACCAAAGCCTTCCAGCGTGGAGCCGATACCCACGAACTCTTTACCACCTTCGGCCTTTGTGCCGGCAATCAGTTTGGCGTTATGTTTGTAGTCGCCCTCAATCTCTGTCATACCTCCGAAGTTGCCCAAGTAGCACCAGATGAATTGATGGCCGTAGAAATGTTCGGTAAGTCGCCATATCTCGGTGTAATCGCACTCATAGTCGAGCATAATCATCCTGCCCTGAGGAACTGCGGTGAGGTAAGCCTTGATTCTCTCGGGTGTCCAAGCTCTCTTGTTGCTGATGAAGAGCCAAGCCATCTGCAGCCAAATAGCTTCGGGGTCAACACTCGCCAGAGATTCATACACTCCGGCTGAAATCTTGGCCAGCGAATCGGGCTCCCAAGATGGAGGAGATACTTCGTTAAACAGGTCAACACCATAAATATGGTTGGTTCCGTACATCTGGTTTTGCTCTTCCAGGAAGTCTTTCTGGATGCGGGCAAAGATGGGGTCGGAGGGATTCAGGTAGGTACAGCGGTACTTCTCGTCGAAGTTGCACCAGCGGTTCACTTTAGAGGTTCTGATGCCTGGAACGGTCTGTTCCAAATCAGAGGGAATATGACCTGCGAAAGCTGGGAGGACGGGTGTCATGTTCAGTTCGCGCTCGCGTTTCAGGATTTGTTTCTGCAACTCGGCCTGTCCGTCAATCCAACTTTGGGGAAGTGGTCCCTGCCAGCGGTCGATGTTTATCATACGTTGCCAAGGCAGATGGGCAGGACCGGTAAAGTAGGCGCGGATTTGCTCGTCGGTCATACCGTACTTGCGCCAAACTTTCTGCCAAACGGCCTCCTGACCAGTAATGGCAAGCGGCATATTTACGCCGTTCAACGCCATCCAGTCGATGAAACGCTCCCACTGGTGCCACTTCCACCAAGGCATGGTATAGCCGAAAGTACAATAATTGAGGAAGAATCGTATGGGCACCTCTACCTTGCCTGACACCTTCTCAGGCACCTGTGGCATCTTTTTAGGCAGTTCAACGGGGTTGAAGTCGTACCAGCTCACGTTGGCGAGGCAATACTGTTGGATATAACGGTTGAGACCGACAGCCATAGAATTGGCGTTATTACCTCGAATAAGGACTTTGGAACCCTTCTGAACCAGTTCGTAGGAATCCGTCGGTGAATCCGTTTGTTCAAAGACCACGGCAGAGGACTTGCCACCCATAACTCTGCGAGCCAATGCTTCGGCAGCACGTTCATCAGCTGTCTTGAACGACATAAGTGCCAATGAAACAATGAGAAGCATAAGTGAGTTGAAGAATTGTTTACGTGTTGTCATAGTGATAAATCGTTAATTGCAATTGTAAAATTAAGAAAAAAACTCTACACTGTCTGGCTTTTGTCAATTTTTCTTATACTTTTATTAGAAATAATAAGATTTTGACGGAAAAAGTATAACTTTGCGGTGAAAAAAGAAAAACATCATAACGTCAAAGAATAACTGGATACGTCCAGAAAAGATGTTCTTCGAGACAGTTACCCATGATGGTCGCAAGTTTGCAAGATTTACTCAAATAGACAAATAAAATTGAGACAGGAAAACAATAGTATTAATATAATTATGAACAAACAATGTTAGGCAACTTTTCTTACTACAATCCCACCAAGCTGTATTTTGGTGATGAGTCTTTGAACTTCTTGGGGGACGAACTGAAGGGCTACGGCCCCGTGGTGCTGCTGAACTACGGCAGCGGCAGTGTGAAGCGCAACGGTATCTACGACCAGGTGGTGGCCATCCTCCGCGAGGCTGGCAAGACCATCGTGGAAAATCCAGGCGTAATGACCAATCCCACGTTAGAGAAACTGAACGAGGGCGTGAAGATTGCCCGCGAGAATGAGGTTGACTTGATTCTGGCCCTCGGAGGCGGCAGCGTGTGCGACTACTCGAAGGCAGTTGCAGCATCGGTTTTCTATGAGGGCGACTATTGGGAAAAGTTCTGGTTGAAACAGGAGCAGCCCGATGCTGACCAGAAGCTGCTGCCCGTGGCTTGCATCCTGACGATGGCAGGAACGGGCTCGGAGATGAACGCCGGCACGGTGATTACCGACGCGGAGCACACACTGAAGTTGGGCCATGTGTTCGACAGCCGCCTCATGCCGAAGTTCTCCATCCTGAATCCGAAGTACACGATGACCGTGCCCCTCGACCAGATGAAGGCTGGCATCTACGACATCATGAACCACATCATGGAGCAGTACTTCTCTGATTTCGACGACAACACCAGCGACTACCTCGCCGAGGGGCTGATGCGCTCTGTCATCCACAGCAGCCGCATCGCCGTGAAGAATCCGCAGGACTACGAAGCCCGCTCGAACATCATGTGGACGGCAACGTGGGCGCTGAACACCCTCATCGGACTGGGCAAGCAGCAGGACTGGATGGTACACATGATTGGTCACAGCGTAGGTGCCTGGACGCATGCTCCTCACGGCTATGCGCTGGCCTCCGTCTCTATGGCGTACTACCGTCGCGCCATGAAAAACGGTCTGCCCAAGTTCGTGCGCTTCGCCAAGAATGTTTGGGGTATCAGTGGCGACGGCCTGACCGATGAGCAGTTAGCAGAAAAGGGACTCGAAGCTCTGAAGAACTGGATGCTGGAGATTGGTCTGCCACTCACCATCAGCGAGCTGGGAGCTACCAACGAGATGATTCCCGGCATCACCGAAACCACCGTCGTCTATCCCGCCGGATATCTGAACCTGACGAAAGAAGATATTACGGAGATATTAAAGGAGAGTATGTAATTCCTCAATAATCAAATTTATCATAGGAAAATGAAGTACGTCAAGACATTTTTCCGTTTGCTGTTGGGCCTGTTTATGACCTATGCAGGTTTCAGTCATCTGACATTCAACCGTCAGGAGTTTGTGGCGCAGGTGCCCACATGGCTCCAATTCAGTGAAGGCTTTACCGATTTCGTAGTGCTGGCATCTGGCGTGGTTGAGATAGCACTGGGCCTTGGCATGCTGCTGTTATGGAAGAAAAAGGCTGTGGTGGGTGCATTACTGGCCCTTTTCTATGTCGCCATCTTCCCTGGCAACATCAACCAGTACGTCAATCACATCAATGCCTTTGGTCTCAACACCGACAATCTGCGTCTTATCCGTCTGTTCATCCAGCCCGTTCTTATCTTCCTCGCTCTTTGGAGCACAGGCGGCTGGCAGCAGCTGAAAGAATGGTGGCAGTGTCTAACAAAGTCTAAGAAGGCATAAAGTATGAGTACATTCACCACAGTTTTGGCGATGTTGGCAGCTCTTGAACATCTGTACATCATGTTCCTCGAAACCATCGCGACGAGTTCAGAAAGCACGTCGAGAGTGTTTGGCATCAGCATTGACCAGCTGAAAAGCAAGACCATTGCGACGCTGTTGAAGAATCAAGGTGTGTATAACGGTCTGATAGCCGTTCTACTGCTGGTTGCTGTCTGGCAGCAGGATTTGCTGTGGATACGGTTGCTACTGGGCTATGTCGTGTTGGTGGCGCTATATGGAAGTATGACCAGCAAGCCAAACATTATCCTGAAGCAGGGTGGCTTAGCCTTCTTGGGATTGATTTGTAGTTTTGTCTGAGTGTATGGGAACAAGAATACAGTTATGATGTAAACTTCACCGGCGATTTTTCCCGTTTCACCTATTTTCTTCTTTTATTTCGCGCGTATGGGTTGTACCTTTGCCGACGTTATGAAGAAGAAAGTAGTTTTTTTGTTGGCGCCGGTGCTGATGATGGCGGGCTGCCAGAATAAAGAAGACGGTCAGAATCAGGCCGACCAGAAGAGCTTCGAGACGATGACAGTTTCGAAGCAGGATATCACGTTGAGTCAGAGTTATCCGGCATCCGTTGAAGGGCGGCAGAGCGTGAAGATCATCCCTCGCATAGAGGGCTATCTGCGCGAGATAAAGGTGAAGGAAGGACAGCGCGTCACGAAGGGACAGGTGCTGTTTGTAATTGACCAGGCGAGTTATCAGGCCGAGGTGAAGGCGGCGGCGGCGAATGCGGAGGTGGCGAAGGCCAACCTAACGAAGGAACAACTGAGCTACGACGGCAGCAAGAACCTGCACGCCCATAAGGTGGTGTCTGACCACGAGTTGCGCACGTCGGCTTCGAACCTTGCGATGGCGAAGGCGCAGTTGCAACAGGCGCAGGCGCAACTGGAAACGGCGCGCACCAACCTCTCTTATACCGTGCTGCGCAGTCCGTCGGATGGCGTGGTAGGTAGTCTGCCGTATCGTGTGGGCGACTACGTGAGTCCCACCATGCAGGGCGCCCTAACTACCGTGGCTGACGCGCAGGAGATGTACGTGTATTTCTCGCTGACGGAACGTGATGTGATGAGTCAAATTGCCGAACATGGCTCCCTGGAGAAGGTTGTGAAAGCCTTTCCACCAATTAGTCTGCTGACGGCTAATGGCGACACCTGCACCGTGAAGGGGCGTGTTGAGAGTGTCAGCGGTGTGGTCGACAACAGCACGGGTTCCGTATCGGCGCGTGCAGTATTCCCCAATGCTGATAACCATCTGCTCAGCGGCAGCACAGGCAGCATCGTCATCCCCAAGAAGATGAAACAAGTCATCGTCATCCCCCAGTCGGCCACCTACGAGATACAGGACAAGATATACGTCTATAAGGTGGTTGACGGTAAGGCCGAGTCGGCCATCATCACCGTTCTGCCCATGAATGACGGCAAGAACTACGTCGTAATCAGCGGCCTCGCCGTGGGCGATGTGATTGTAGCCAAAGGTGCTAACTATGTAAAGGAGGGACAGGAAGTGAAAAGTGAAGAGTGAAGAGTGAAAAATTTGCTACCGCATTATGAAAATCAAGACGTTTATAGACCGTCCGCTGCTTTCGATTGTCATCAACGTGATGGTGGTGGCAGTGGGCATCATCGCACTGACTCGACTGCCAATAGAGAAGTTTCCCGACATTGCGCCGCCAACAGTCTATTTGTGGGCGAGCTACCCCGGCGCGAGTGCCGAGACGGTGCAGAAGAGCGTGCTGGCTCCGCTGGAGCAGGCCATCAACGGCGTGGATAACATGATGTATATGACCTCGTCGGCATCGAATGGTTCGGCCTCCATCAGCATCTATTTCAAGCAGGGTACCAATGCCGACATGGCGGCGGTGAACGTTCAGAACCGTGTGGTGCAGGCGCAGGCACAGTTGCCTGCCGAGGTGCTGAAGATGGGTGTGGCTGTAGAGAAACAACAGCCGGGCCAGTTGCGCATCCTCGCACTGGAGAGCCCCGGCGGTACCTACGACGAGAATTTCCTCTCGAACTACTTCTTTAACAATCTGCGTCCCGCCATCCTGCGCATCCAGGGCGTGGGCAAGTGCGAGGTGTGGGGCGGACAGTATGCCCTGCGCATCTGGCTGCGGCCCGAGGCGATGGCACGCTACGGCATCGTGCCCAGTGACATCACCACCCTGCTGGAGGAACAGAACGTGGAGGCGAGCATCGGCTCCATCGGCGAGAACACCTCCGGCACCTTCCAATATACCCTGCGCTACACGGGTCGCAAGCAGGATGTCCGTGAGTTCGAGAACCTCATTCTGCGCTCCAATCGGACGGGCGAGGAACTGCGCTTGAAGGATGTGGCCGACCTCGAACTGGGGCAGAGCGACTATGCCTACTCCAACCGCATCAACGGTCATCCGGGTGTGATGGGCAGCGTCAGTCAGGTGGCCGGTTCCAACGCCACACGCATCAATCAGGACATCGACCAACTCATCCGTGAGGTGGAACAGACCATGCCCAAGGACATCCGCATCGTCACCTTCGACAACACCAACGACTTCCTCTTCGCCTCTATCCGCGAAGTGATCTTCACCCTCCTGCTGGCTATCGTGCTGGTGCTCGTGGTGGTCTATCTCTTTGTGCAGGACTTCCGCGCCACGCTCATCCCCGCCCTCGGCATCATCGTGTCGCTCATCGGCACCTTCGCCTTCATGGCGGTGGCGGGCTTCAGCATCAATATGCTCACGCTCTTCGCCCTGATGCTGGTCATCGGTACAGTGGTGGATGACTCGATTGTGGTAGTCGAGGCGGTGCAGGCGCGTTTCGATGCCGGTTATCGCTCGGCCTATAAGGCATCGGTCGATGCCATGAATGGTCTTACGTCGGCCCTCTTTACCACCACCCTCGTCTTCATGGTCATCTTCATCCCCGTGTCGTTTGTCAGCGGCACCTCAGGCACCTTCTACAAGCAGTTTGGCCTCACGATGGCCGTCGCCGTGGGCATCTCGCTGCTCTACGCCCTCACCCTCGCCCCAGCACTTTGTGCGATGATTCTGAACATGAACGACGAGAACAAAAAGAACCTCTCGCAGCGCGTCCGTCGCGTTTACGATGCCTCGTTCCATGCCCTGCTGGGTCGCTACACCAAGATGGCGATGTTGCCCATACGGCAAAAGTGGCTGGCGACAGCAGGCGTGACGGTGGCTCTCGTCATGACGGCATTGCTATTGAAGACGGTGCCTACGGGTTTCGTACCTGATGAAGACATGGGTTCGCTGATGATTGACGTGAGCACGCCGTCGGGCTATACGATGGCGAAGACGGAGGAGGTTATGAATCGGCTGACAGACCAGATACAGCAGTTGCCAGAGGTCGAGTCGGTGGGCAGCGTCGTAGGCTTCGGCGGTGCTAACAAGGGTATGGTGCAGGTGCAGCTGCGTCCGTGGAGTCAGCGCACTGGCAGCGATCATACGTCGTGGGCCGTCAACGAGCGCAACAACGAGATACTGGCTGACGAGCACGAGGCCGAGAGCTTCGCCATGTCGCCGGGCATGATTGACAGCTACGGTCGCGGCGGCGGTTTCGAACTGTCAGTCATCAACAAAAACGGCCAGGACCTGCGCACGTTCTTCGACGTCACCCAGCGCTTCGTCGAGGCCCTGAACCGCCGTCCTGAGGTCAGCGATGCCTACTCTGGCTATGCCATCGACTACCCGCAGTACCGCGTGGATGTCGATGCCTCGCACTGCAAGAAGCTCGGCATATCGCCCTCGGCGGTGCTCAATGAACTGAGTGCCTTCCTCGGCAGTAGCTACGTGTCGAACTTCAATAAATACAACCAGGTCTATCAGGTCACTATGCAACTGCGCCCCACCGACCGTGCCGACCTCCACTCCCTCGACCGCCTATTTGTGCGTTCCGACGAGGGCGCGATGCTGCCCATCAGCCAGTTTGTCACCCTTCGCAAGGAGTATATGCCGCAGTCGCTAAGCCGCTTCGACATGGTGGGTAGCATCGGTATCACCGGCTCTGTGGCGCAGGGCAGCAGCACGGGCGACGCCATCCGTGCCATCCGCGAGGTTGCCCAGAAGGAACTGCCCGTGGGCTACGGCATCGAGTTTAGCGGCATCACCCGTGAGGAGAGTCAGACGGGCTCCAACGTCATCGTCATCTTCCTCATCTGCGTGTTCTTCGTCTATCTCATCATGGTGGCCCTCTACGAGAGTCTCTTCATTCCCCTGGCTGTCATCCTCGGCGTGCCTTTCGGATTGATGGGTGCCTTGCTCTTCGCCCAACTCTTCGGCGTGGAGAACAACATTTATCTGCAGGTCGGTCTCATCATGCTCATCGGCCTGCTCTGCAAGACCGCCATCCTCCTCACTGAGTACGCCACCCAGTGCCGCCATGCAGGAATGTCGCTTAAGCAGAGTGCTTTCTTTGCTGCCAAAATGCGATTACGTCCTATTCTCATGACCTCGCTCACCATGATCTTCGGCATGCTTCCGCTAATGTTCGCCTCGGGTGCCGGTGCCAATGGCAGCCGCACGGTGGGTGTGGGCACTGTCGGCGGCATGCTGCTGGGCACTTTGGGCCTTCTCTTCGTCGTCCCCGCCCTCTTCGTCATCTTCCAGACGTTGCAAGAGCGGTTCAAGCCCGTTACTTTCCAACCCTCTGATGACCCGCTGATTATTGAGGAAATGAAGAAGATTGAGGAATATCGCCAACTTAAAAACAATAATTAATATGCCAGAAGTTTAGGTTTTGATGATTATTACCATATTATTTTGTATCTTTGCCGCAGAATGAAGACGAGACGAATCATACACGGAGTATTCCTGGTGCTGGGGCTATCGCTGCTGGGACTGCTGTTCTACTACCTGATGTGGCTGATAACCGACAAGGAGTTTAGGGAAATGCTGAAACAGGGATGGCCCTTCACGTCGGGCATGATACTGGTGGACTATGCCGCCTGCTGTCTGTTCACCACGGTGGTGACGCTCTACTACTGGCGGTCGCGAGAGAAAGCCGAGCGCGAGCGCGACAAATTCCGTTTGCAGGCGCTGGAGAACCAGCTGAGTCCGCACTTTGTGTTCAATAACTTTAGCATCCTGGCCGACCTCATCGAGGTAGATCCCAAGCGGGCGTCCAGCTATCTGATGAATCTCTCGAAGGTGTATCGCTATACACTGTCGCACCTCGACCACAGTACGGTGACACTGCAGGAGGAACTGGAGTTCCTGCAGCGCTACCTGTCGCTCCTGCAGCATCGATTCGGCAAGGGCATACAGGTGAGGATAGCCGACGAAGTGAAGGATTGCGAAGGCTCGCTGCCGCCCGCCGCCCTGCAGATGCTGATAGAGAATGCCATCAAGCACAACGAACACACCACAGCCCGTCCGCTCATCATCGACGTGACTGCCAAAGGCAAGCGCATCAGCGTGAGCAACAAAAAGCAGCCTATCACAACGGCTGAATCAACAAATGTAGGCCAGCATAACATCGCAGAGCGCTATCGTCTGCTGACGGACAAGAAGGTAGAGATATGCGAGACAGCGGAAGACTATTGCGTAATAATACCGCTGATTATTTAACGAACACGGATGCGGATTTTACGGATTTATGAAGATACTGATTATAGAAGACGAACAGAGCAGTGCCGACCGTCTGCGCAGGATGCTGGAGGGAGAGCACGAGATCGTTGGCGTATGTGCCAGCAATGCTGAGGTGAAGGATTTCTTTGCCAAAGATGGTTCTGAGGTACATCTAATATTGAGTGACATCCAACTGGGTGACGGTCTGAGCTTTGAGTCGCTGAAGACGGTGCCGACGGCTATCCCCGTCATCTTCACCACTGCTTTCGACCAATATGCTGTGCAAGCCTTCCAGTTCAATAGTCTCGACTATCTGCTGAAGCCCATCGACAGCGAGGAACTTCATGCGGCTTTGGCGAAGGTAAAGCCAGTTGTCCGCTCGGCTTTGCCGCTTGGCTTGTCCAAGAATTCTCCATCTACAACTGACGCCATCGCCCAACTGCTGGCCTCCGTAAAGAGTCAGACCATCCGCTATCGCGAGCGCTTTTTGATTCCCCATCGTGCCGATGAATACTTGATTGTCCCTGTGAGCAACGTAAGCCACATTACAATACGTGACGGTGTGGTGCGCCTCTGCACCCTTCAGGGCAATACCCACCCTCTGGCTCTGACACTCGAAGAAGCCGAGAGCCAACTCGACCCGCAGCGCTTCATGCGTGTGAACCGCCAGTTCATCGTCAGTGCCGCAGCCGTCAGCAAACTCTCCACCTATTTCCTCGGCAAGATGCGCATCCATGTCACCGCTTTCCCCGATGCAGAAATCATCGTGAGCAAAGACAAGGTTGCCACCGTCAAACGCTGGTTAGATTCGTAAGAAATATGAAGATACAATTAATAAAACTTAGGACGGACCAGACAGTTGCTATGAAGGAAGAAATGCAGGAGGCATTCCAGCATGGCTTTCAGTCGTACTATAAAGAAGACAACCAGTGGCAGGTATTGCCTGACAAGGACTTCTATCAGTCGTTGGAGGCTGAAGGGGCAGAAGCCTACGAAGCAATTGGAACAGAAGGAGAACGAGTGGGCGGAGCCATAATAACAATTGACAATAAGACGCATCAAGGTGAATTGGCGTTTCTATATGTAAGAGTTGGTGTGCAGAGCAAAGGCATCGGTCAAGCCATCTGGAAGGCTATTGAGACGCTCCATCCTGAAACTGAGGTTTGGGAAACTTGCACGCCGTACTTCGACCGCCGAAACATCCATTTCTACATCAATCGCTGCGGCTTTCATGCAACAGAGTTCTTCAACGAACATCATCCAGACCCCAATATGCCTGAACAGTTCGACCAAGACGATGGCCTATTCAAGTTTGAAAAGAGAATGAAATAACTAAAAAAACATGAAAATAGACCACATAGCATTATTTTGCAAGGAATTGGAGCTGATGCGCCAATTCTTTCTCGACCACTTCGAGGCAACGAGCAATGAGCAGTACCATAATCCACGAACGGGACTACGCACGTATATCCTCACATTCCCCAATGGTGGGGCACGGTTGGAACTGATGCAGCGACCTGATACTATCGATACAGATCCATCGAAGCCAAATATAGGGTTCGTCCACGTATCGTTTGCCGTAGGAAGTAAGGAGGCTGTGGATGCAAAAACCATTGAACTACGTGATGCTGGCTATCTGATAACGAGTGGGCCACGCACCACTGGCGACGGTTATTACGAGAGTTGCATCCTCGGACCTGAGGGTGTTCAGATTGAGATTACGGTATAATTATTTTCCCTTCCTGAACTCCCTGGGGTTCGTGCCTTTCATGCGGTTGAAGAAGCGGGTGAAAGTGGTGACTTCGGCGAAATGGAGGCGGTCGGAGATTTGGGTGATGCTGAGCGAGGTCTGGCGCAGGAGGAAGGTGGCTTCCATGAGGAGCATCTGGTTGATGTAGTCAACGACGGTGCGGCCACCTGACACCTGGCGGACGACACGCGAGAGGTAGGTGGTGGTGATGCAGAGTTCGGAGGCGTAGAAGCCGATGTCGTGGTGCTCCTCGAAATGCTTGGGCAGCAGGCCGAGGAAGCCGAGGAAGATTTCCTCGACGCGCTTGGGGAAGCGGTGCTCGCGGATGCTGTGCTGCTGGATGGTGGAGAGGTCGGTGAGGAAGAGGTTGTAGAGCATGCGCAGGCTGTCGTTGGCCTGTGGGAGTCCCATCTGCTGGTAGTGAATCATCATCTGCATCAGCTCGCGCAGGCGGCGAAAGTCGTCGGGTTTCAGCGGCAGCACGGGCGAGGTGAGTTCCACCACCGTGAAGTAGGCCGTGCGGATGGCATCGCGCACGGTGGGCAGCGAGAGCGTGAAGTGCTCGTCGCCCAGCAGGCAGATGCCGCTGTAGTCGCCGGAGGATGAGAGGATGGTTATCTCGAAGCCGGGAGAATAGGTATAGAGGTCGCCCTCGTGCAGCGTCAGTTCGCGGTTATTATATAATATGGTGAGCCAGCCGCGCGTGACAATCGTAAAGGTGTAGCACGACAGGAAGCCGTGCGTCTCGTTCGTGCCGAAGGTCCACTCCACGTTGGTTTCCATGCAGATGACGTTCCCGTCCCACTCCCCCTCGGGTATGGGAAGGTTTCTCAGTTGCGAAAATTCCTTTAAGCTGTACACCGCGATATTGGACGATTTGACGATTGGACAATTGGACAATTTGGGCTTTTGCGGTGCAAAGATATACATAAATTTTGAGTTTGTTTCGTTTTAGTCGGTTTTTGTTTCGTTTGAGCTTGCAATTCGATGAAAAAACCGCCGTACCTTTGCCGACGAAAAAAAACAACATGAGTATTCACCTAAAAAACAAATCAAATTATGGACAAGCAGAAATCAATTGAAGCATTGCAGTTTTTCGTAACAGGACTGTCGGAAGGTGCATTCGTACACAAGGTACAGGGACAGATTTTCAAGGCTCAGGGCTTTACGAAGCTGGGCGAGAAGTACATCGGCCACTACACGGAGGAGATGGAATGGGTGGAGAAGTTCATTGACCGCATCCTCGACCTGGGTGGAGAAGTAAAGGTGGAGAAGCACGAAGCTCGCGCACTGTGCTACGACCCCGTGGAGTACATCAAGGAGGATCTGAAGATTCAGGAGCCGGGCGTAGAGCTGTTGCGCAAGTGCATGGGTTCGGTCTGCGAGGACTATCTCACCTTCGACATTCTGAAGGACTATCTGGCTGACGAGGAGGAAGACCTCTACTGGAGTCAGGGCGCACTTGAGATGATTGAGAAGATTGGCGCACAAAACTGGCTGATAATGCAGATGTAAGCTAATTGATAATTGATAATTGAAAATTGAAAACTATGAAAGAGAAGGTATTACAGGCTATGCGTGAGTTCGGAGCTCCCGTGAACGCTGGCAAGATTGCGGAGATTACAGGTATTGACCGCAAGGAGGTCGATAAGGCTTTCGCTGAGTTGAAAAAGGAAGGTGCCATTGTGTCGCCCGTACGTTGCAAGTGGCAGCCAGCGTGAAAGTGAAAAATGAAAAGTGAAGAATATGGAAATCAAAGCAGTTAAATTCCGCAGAGACGGATTCTATACACAGCCCTTCGTGTTCGGTGGCGAGGAAGGACAAGACAAGTTTGACAAGAACGTGCGCTATCGCGGTACTCTTCAGAACTATCTGATTGATACAGGTAGCGAGGTGATTCTCGTAGATACCGGCCTGCCCGCAGGCTTTCCCGAGGAAGTACCAAACGAAGATTCCCCCATCTACACCGGCAAGGACATATGTAGCTATATGGATGCTTTCAAGGCGCTCGGCTACCAGCCCGAGCAGGTGACGAAGATACTGGTTACCCACAAGCATGCTGACCACACGGGCGAACTGAAAAGTTTCCCAAATGCGAAGATTTATGTGAACCAGGAAGAGACAGATGCTGCCGAGTTGCAGGGTCTCACGAACCTCGTTCCCGTCAGCTATACCGACGGAGCCTACTACAACTTCCCCGAAAGCCAAAAGATAGCCGACGGCATCTACTACATCAAGGCCAAGGGTCACACCAAGGGCAACAGCATCATCGTGGTGGAGATGGACGGTCTGTTCTATATGATTCACGGCGACATCACCTACGTGGACGAAGCTCTTTACGAGAACAAATTGTCTATCGTCTTTGACGACCTGCCAGCTGCCCGCGAGACCCTCGACCGCGTGCGCGAGTTCGTCCGCAATCACCCCACCGTCTATTGCGGCACCCACACACCACAGGGCTATGAGAACCTGGAGACCAAGCGCGTGATGGATCTGGATAATCCCGTTCCGACCGTTTTGGCCGAAGTGGATTTCTCCAAGCAAGAAGCTTCTGGCAAATACGTCTGCTCCATCTGCGGCTACGTCTATGACCCAGCAGAGCACGACGGCGTAGCTTTCGAAGACCTGCCCGACGACTGGAAATGTCCTCGTTGTAAGCAGCCAAAGACGAAGTTTAATCCGGCATAGTTAGTGACTACACTCATCATAGGACTGCTCATTCCGCTGTTAGGAACCATGCTTGGGGCGGCATTCGTCTTTTTTATGAGAGACGAAATGTCGCCTCGTCTGCAAAAGACCCTGCTGGGCTTTGCATCGGGCGTGATGGTGGCGGCATCGGTGTGGTCACTGCTGATTCCTGCAATGGAAATGGCCTCAATGGATAATGGACAATTGACAATGGATAATGAGGCTAACGCGTGGACCATTATTCCTGCTGCTGTGGGGTTCCTATTAGGTATGGGATTCCTATTACTCATCGATGAACTGACACCACACCTGCACATCGGCACGGACAAGCCCGAAGGTATGCGCTCGCATTTGTCGAAGACTGCGATGCTTGCCCTGGCGGTCACCATCCACAACTTGCCTGAAGGAATGGCAGTTGGTGTAGTCTTTGCAGGAGCTGACAGCGGCGCGACAAACATTTCCCTTGCCAGCGCTATAGCAGTTTCATTAGGTATCGCCATTCAGAACGTGCCCGAGGGTGCCATCATCTCCATGCCGATGCGGGCGGCAGGCAACAGCCGCTGGCGGTCGTTTTTGATTGGCTCTCTGAGCGGGGCTGTCGAACCCATTGGAGCCGTCTGCGTCCTTCTGCTTGCTTCATTGCTGATGCCCGCCCTACCCTATCTTCTCGCCTTTGCCGCAGGAGCCATGTTCTACGTCGTTGTCGAGGAACTCATCCCCGAAGCCTCTAACGGGCAGCACTCCAACCTCAGCACCATTGGCTTTGCCGTCGGTTTCGTCCTGATGATGGTGCTCGACGTGGTGATGGGGTAAATTTCCCAATAATTATTATATCCCAAGGCATATTTGTGCTTTGGGATTTTTTTTGTATATTTGCAACCAGAAAACTAACAAAAACAACATCAGATATGAAAAACATTAAAAGAACTACTATTATTCGTTATTTAAACCTTTCTTTATGGATGCAGGCTGTCATCATTTTATCTTGTCTAACGATAGCTGTGCCCTTCAAGACATGGGCACAGAATGCAGAACCTTCGGAACATCTAACGAGGCTGCTAAAGCCTGGAACCAGCACAGTCTATTATTTCAACTATCCAACTGTTAACTCCACCGGCGAACCCATCGTGCTCTCGTCGGCCCTTATCGCCTGGACACCTAACGATAGGCAGGAAGGCGACAGTATCGAGAGCGTCCACATCTACAGCCATGCTACCATCGGAGCCGACGAAGAGCGGCCCACATCAACGGGTTTCTCTAAAGAACAGATGGTGCTACAGTCCATGCCAAAACGTAACTATATTTATGAAGGTGATCCTGCCGCCAACTACATAGGGCATTGTATCATCATCGCGCCCGACTACGAGGGCTTTGGCGTGACCAAGGACTTGCCCCACCCATACCTCTCGCAGCGACTGACGGCCCGGCAGGTGCTTGATGCCGTCAACTACGGACTTGAACTCTACCACAAACAAATGGAACAGGATACGCCCGACGAGTTGTTGCTTCCCCTCAAGAATGACTGGCGCATGTTTGCTATCGGCTATTCACAGGGTGGTGCTGTCACGCTCGCCTTCCAGCGCCTTATCGAGGAGGAAGGACTCTCTGAGCAGTTGCACTTCTATGGTAGTGTTTGCGGCGACGGGCCTTACGACCTTATAGAAACCCTGCACTACTATTTCGAGGACGACGGCACCAGCTACGGCGTGAAAACCGACCACCGGAAGAACATGAGCACCTATCCCGTGGTAGTTCCACTCATCATCAAGGGTATGTACTCCACTCATCCCGCGATGGCTAAATACCGCATCGAGGACTACCTGTCGCAACAGTTGATTGACACAAACGTGCTCGGTTGGATAGACAGCAAGCAATACACAACAAGCGAGATGTCTAAAATGTGGTACGACCAGGTGAAGTCGGGTTTGACAGCATCAGACCGCAGCTATACCCCGGAGCAGATGGCAGAGCTGTTCTCCACGCCCCAAGAGGACAAAGTGGCGGGGCATCTTGAAAAGATGTTCACGCCAGCCACATTTGACTACCTGAGCAATGCCGACAGCATGTCGGTCGTGCCGACCAATCCCACCACCGCTCAGCAAGCTCTGCATCTAGCTTTAGCCGAAAACTCCGTCGCCACGGGCTGGGAGCCACAGCACCGCATACAGTTCTTCCACTCCCATGCCGACATGGTGGTGCCCTTTGGTAATTATCTTGCCTTCCGCGATGCACATCCAGACACAGAAAACACCATTTATCGCATCGATGACCCTTTCCTCGAAAGCGACCACATGACTGCCGCCGTCATCTTTTTCCTGAATTTATGTCCCAACTCCACTTACGCCTCTGACTTCCAGTGGATTTGCGAGGGTGTTATCTCGACAGGCATAGATGCGAAGAACTTTGCTGACGCTCAACGTCGAACGAGCGACGAAGACAACTGGTACACCCTCGATGGTCGTTGCCTAAGCAGCAGGCCAACCACGAATGGCATCTATATTCACAATCAAAAGAAGGTTGTCATAAAATAGCATTCTACATCGCAAAGTAAAGTATAAAACTTCAACAAACTTAAATACAATTATGAGTAAGATTCTGATTCTACAAGGCTCTCCGAGAGCCAATGGCAACACCGCTTGGATGGCGGAAGAGTACAAGAAAGCTGCTGAGGCTGCAGGTCACAAGGTAACGCTCGTCAATGTGGCAAGGAAGAAGATTGCAGGCTGCTTGGCCTGCGAGTATTGTCACGGCAAAGGCGAAGGCGCTTGCATACAGAAGGACGACATGCAGGAACTCTACCCGCTGATGAACGAGGCAGAGGTGCTGGTGCTGGCTGCACCCATCTACTATTTCACCCTCTGCGCTCAGATTCAGGCTCCCATCCAACGCATGTACTGCATGAATAAACCCGCATACGTAAAGAAAATGGCTTTGCTAATGTCATCCTACTCTCCTGGAGTCTATGACGGAGCCACAGCCGAGTTCCGCGACATCTGCAACTACTGGGAGGTGGAGAACATGGGCTTTGTCCCTGCCAAGATTGACGAACAGAAGACGGAGGAGACTAAACAGAAGGTGATTGAACTCACCAAAAAGCTGTAACTATATGAAAAAAGCGCCTTGGAAAAACCATTAGAAGAACATTGGCTAAAATATGCAGCTGGTATAAGAAATAGCTAACCTTGTATGGGTGCGGCAAGTCGAAGTTCGATGTTGAAAACGAAAGTCACCTGTCCCCAAAAGTGGCCGCTCTATGACCTGAAGGACAAGAAGGTGATGGTGCCGGACGAGTTCACCATCCATCCGGCAAAGGAATCCGAGGTAAAGATTGTGGATTGGGAGAGAACCTATTTCCTGACCAAATATTACATGCTTTGACAACTCTGTCCTTTTAAAAATGCAAGATTTGTTTCAAAATATGCGAAATTTATAATATAATTAATATGGTACAAGATTTATACATTTTGATGATTACAGCAGCTGTAGTCAGTATTCTGTTTAAGTTATTAAAGCAGCCTGTGGTGCTGGGTTATATCGTTGCAGGTGTCTTGGTCGGTCCGTATCTGTTTGGCCAGACCTTTGTGAATGCGGCCAATGTGAAGGCATGGGGCGATATCGGCGTGCTGTTTGTATTGTTCTGCATCGGTCTGGAGTTCCGCCTGAAGAACCTCATCAGCAGCGGCAAGGTGGCGGCATTAGGTGCGTTGACAATCATCGGTGGGATGATGCTCTTTGGCTACGCCGTGGGAAAAGATGCTGATTTTGATATGGTGAACTCCCTATTTCTTGCGGGCATGCTTTGTATGTCGAGCACAACTATCGTGATGAAGGCCATTGACGAGGCAGGTTTGAGTAAGGAGCGTTTCGTCAAGGGAGCGACCAGCATCCTCATCGTGGAGGATGTAGTAGCTGTGGTACTGATGGTATTGCTCTCCAGTATAGCCATCCGTCATCAGTTCGAGGGTGCCGAGTTGGTCAGCAAGATCTTCGAGCTGGCCATTACGCTCGCGGCATGGTTCATCTGCGGAATACTGATTATCCCGACACTGATACGCAAAGTGAATAAACATTTGAATGACGAGACGCTTATCATCCTTGCCCTGGGTCTGTGCTTGGGTATGGTGCTGACGGCTGAGGAAGCAGGGTTCAGCAGTGCGCTCGGTGCTTTCGTGATGGGATCCATCCTTGCCGAGACAGTGGAATCACATCGTATCGAAAAACTGATGACACCGCTGAAGAATGTCTTTGCTGCTATCTTCTTCATCTCTGTGGGTATGCTGATCAATCCGTCTTCATTGGCAGAATATTGGTACAGCATCCTCTGGGTCAGCCTGGTAATTATCGTCGGAATGATTCTCTTTGGCACCTTGGGTTGCTGGTGGGGCGGTGAGACGATGCGCGACTCCATGCTTACCAGCTTCTCATTCGTCCAGATTGGCGAGTTCTCGTTCATCATCGCCTCACTGGGTACCAGTTTGGGGGTTCTCAATCCTGTCGTCTATCCTATTATCGTGGCATCAAGTGTGGTGACCACTTTCCTCACACCTTATATCATGAAAGCTGCTGGGCCATTCTATACGTTCCTTTATAATCACGTTCCAACGGGCATGCGTGCTAAGATAGACCAGCGCGAGCAGCAAGTGGCAGAAGCAGAAGCAAAGGCGGCTAATCCATCCGGCGACACGAACTCATTAGCAGACGGGGTGCGCCATGCCGTCAGGAACACCTTTATCACGAAGCATCTTGTCAATCTGTTTATCAAGAACATGAGTGCTCATGATGAAGAACAACCTGTTTCTTGACAAATTCATGCTTATCTTTGCATCCGACTAACGTAAAACAATACAATTCTGGAAAAACAGCGACAACTTACAAGCATTAACTAAAAAACAAAAATACCATGCAACAATATTCTATAAAGACCAGTGCTGACCTCGTGGTCTATGGCAAGATTTTCACTTCAGAATGCAATCAGGTAGTAGAAGCATTCGCCGTAAAAGACGGCAAGTATGTATATGTAGGTGACAAGAAAGGTGCCGAAACACTTATTGAACCAGGCAAGACTGAAGTTATTGATTATACCGGAAAGGGACTCGTGATGCCCAGTTGCGGCAATGGACACGCCCATTATTCGATAGGTGTTGCCCTGCCGATAGTCGGAACGGTAGCCATTGGGAAAACTCCCGACAAGTTCCTGACGGAAATCGTTCCCGCAGCCGTCAAAAAGGCTCGTGAAACAGGGGCGAAGTCCATCTTTGGCTTCGGTTGGAATTACATCACATTCATGGAAAATATGCCTACCCGCCAACAACTGGATGCCATCTGCAGTGATATTCCCATTTACTTTGCCGATGATGAAGGTCACAAGGGTCTGGCGAATACCCTTTGCCTGGTCAATGCAGGCATTATGCAGGCAGACGGCACGGTACTCAAGAAGGATAAGGATATCCGTGGTGGCGAGATTGTGATGGGTCCTGACGGCACACCTACCGGTTTCCTGAAAGAACAGGCAGGCACATACACACGTTCCTTCTTAGACAAGAACCTCTATCCCGTTGACGTAGCAAAAGTAGTCATCCCCCAAATGCAGGAGCATCTGCTGGCAGAGGGTTACACCATGTATATCGACGGCTGGGGCAACTATTTCTATACCGACAATTTCTTCAAGGCTGCCCAGCAGTTAGACCAGACCGGCGATTTGAACATCGTGATGGGTTTGACATACGAAGTTGAAAGCTGGATGAATGTGGATGAGGCTTTGAAAAAGGCCGTTGATGTTCAGAAGTACGCAACCACCCGTGTCAAGACAAACTGGCTCAAACTCTTCATGGACGGCACGGTTGAAGGCGGTACCGGCTATGTGGATCCGCTGTATCCCGACGGGCATCAGGGTCTCGCCAACTGGACCGAAGAAGAACTGACAGACATCACACGCAAGACAAATGCGAATGGCATCACCATGCATATCCATACCATGGGTAACAAGGCCGTCAATACCGTTGTCAGTGCCTATGCAAATGGTGGAAAGGATGAGATGCGCAACACGCTGGTGCATGTGCGTAACGTAAATTCGTCGGATTATCAGCGTATGGCAGACCATAATATGTATATCACCTCAGGCATGCTCTGGCATCATTGCCCCACTTGGGCAGCTGACTATATCCGCGAACATGGGCTGGCACCTGCTGGTCAGGAGGATAAGTCTTATCCGATGAAGTCCTATTTCGACAGGGGCATTCATGTGACCTCCCACACAGACTTCCCTGCAACGAGTGGCAGTCCCGACGACCCGTTCAGTATTATGGAGATTGCTGTTACAGGTGTACTTCATGGCGAGAATGGTGCCCCCTGGTGGCCTGAAGAGCTCCTGACACGTGAGCAGGCCATCGTATCACTGACCATCAACGTCGCTAAACAGATGCTTATCGAAAAAGAAAGAGGCAGCATCTGTGAAGGAAAGTATGCTGATTTCCTCCTTGTCAATAAGGATGTGCTGTCGTGCCCTGTGGATCAGATTCACGAAGCCAAGCCCGAAGCTACCTACTTCGAGGGAAAGAAGGTTTACTCTATGTAATCTTTTGGATAATTGCTACATTATCAAATCAATAACATATTCTGGTTAAATTAATGAAGGAGAATAAAAACAATGATTGAACAACAAGATATTTCAACCGAAGCAAGAGCGTTCATGAGAGCTCTGTACGGCGAGAACAAACAGATTACGGACGACAATTACGACAAGTCGCTGGCAGTCAAGTGTATCAACGGAACCTTCGTCGGCAAGAAGAAAGATAACGTCATTGCCTACAAGGGTATTCCCTTTGTTGGCAAGCAGCCTGTCGGGGAACAACGCTGGAAGGCCCCAGTGGATTTCGTACCAGATGAAGGCATCTACGAGGCATATTACTATGGGAAAAGTCCCTTTCAGGCCGATGGCGATCCCTGTTCCCTTTACGTTATGGGTGAGGACTGCCTGTACCTGAACGTATGGAAGGCCGCTGAGCCAAGTGCGGAGAAAAAGCCTGTTATGGGGTGGATTTACGGTGGAGGCTTCGAGACAGGCGGAACGGTAGATCCGCAGTACGATTGCTACAACTTCATCACGGAGAATCCCGATGTCATCGTTGTCACCGTCGCTTACAGGCTCGCAGCTTACGGCTTCATGCGTCTGTCTCACCTGCCAGACGGGGCTGATTATCCCGATGCACAGAATTTAGGTATAATGGACCAGATGATGGGTTTGAAATGGGTACATGAAAACATTGAAGCCTTTGGTGGCGACCCCGACAACGTGACCATCTTCGGCGAGTCTGCCGGTGGTTCAAGTTGTACGCTGATTTCACTGGTCAAAGGCTCCCATAAATATTTCAAGCGCGTCATCTCACAAAGCGGTTCCCCCACCATGACGAGATCAAAGGAGGAGTCTATCATTTGGACGAACGAGGTGATGAAGGAGCTTTGCTGCAAGACCGTTGCCGACCTTCAGAAAGTGGCTCCAGAAGTGCTCACGGAAACGGTGGGACGTTTGTTCGGAATATATCAGGTACTCGGATTCCGCATTTGGCCGGAAAGAGACGGAGAATACCTACCTGAGAATCCGTGGGAGGCATACGCCAACGGCTCTGCGAAGGATATAGACTATCTCGTGGGCTGCAACAAGGATGAGATGAACATCTTTGCGGGTGCCCTCGGAGTGGAGGGTTGGAACATGTGGGCTAATGACCGCGTGGAAAACAAGTCCAAACTGATGACGGACAAAGAGAATGCACTGGTAGAGAGTTACTTGAATAGCGTACCAGGAGAAGATTGGGAGAAAACCACCAGTCTCTTCACCCAGACCTATTTTCATGCGCCGGCCATCAGACTGTCTGAGTACCAGACCAAGGCAGGCGGCAAGGTGTACACCTACTTATTCACCCCCGAGGCTTCTGTGCCCATGGTGAAAAGCGGGCATGCGATAGAACAATCGGCAGTGTTTGGCCATCCGGAGCTGAGCGACCTTTCGGGAAGAGCATTCGACGCGACCTTCACGAAAACCATGCGCAAGATGTGGGTGCAGTTTGCCAAAACCGGCAATCCGTCGCTCAGTGCCGACATATCACCCAACGGCAAGGCGAAGGAGTGGCCGCTCTACGACTTAGAGAACAAGCAGGTAATGGTCCTCGACGAGTTCAACATCCATCCTGAAAAGGAGTCCGAGAGAAAAATCGTGGATTGGGAGAGGACATATTTCCTAACCAAATATTACATGCTCTGATTGGTTCATCAAAACATTCATTTAAAAAGTAAAACAATATGAAGGCAAATCAAATAATCAAAAACGCGAAAATCTTCACCGCTGACAAGGACAATCCACAAGCATCAGCACTTGTTGTGAAGGATGGTAAGTTTATCTATGTAGGCGACGAAGCCGGACTCTCGGCATACGAAGGAGAGATCATCGACCTTGGTGGTAAGTTTATCATGCCTGGCATTATCGACAGCCATGTGCATGTGACCACAAGCATCGGATTCGCTTATATGGATCCGGGTGAGTATATCGTGTGCTCCAGCAAAAAGGAAGCCCTGGACTTTATGGCGGAAAGCATCAAGAACAATCCAGGCTTGAAACGTCACAGATTTATTCTGGAGCGTAAATACCTCAATGGGGATGACATCGTCAAAGAAAATCTCGATGCCATCTGTCCCGATGCCGAACTCTTGATTCTGGAGGGAGAAGGCCACAGCGTTTGGGTGAACTCCAAGATACTTGAAAGGCACGGCATTACCGACGAGACACCCGATCGCGTGCCTGAACTCAGTTATTATGTACGTAAAGACGGCCATGTGACGGGCAATGCATTCGAGTCGTCGGGTTGGCACATGCTCTTCGATGATTTGGAAGTAACAGATGAGCAGATCGATGCAGAGCTTTTGCGTTGGATAGATTATTCTGTAAAGGCTGGCGTGACCGTTGTCTTCGACGCAGGTTTTCCTGAGGGCGATGCACTCCACGAGCGCATCTATGAACGTCTATACGAGCTGGACAAGCAGGGCAAGCTGCCGGTTTATATCGACGGAAGCATTGCGCTCACCAACCCCAAGAAGATGAAGGAAGTGGTGGAAGAGGTAAAGCGCTTCCGCCAGAAGTTCGACAGCGAGCACCTGAATGTCCATACCTTTAAGGTATTCATGGATGGTACCTTGAGAATCGAGACGGCTGCCCAGGTCACTCCCTATATAGATACCAATAAGAGAGGTGCTACCACCTTCTGTAAGGAGGAGGTCGCAGAGGTGATGAAGCTGCTCAACGAGGCAGGACTGGACTTCCATGCACATAACGTAGGTGAACAGTCTTCCCGCACTGTACTTGACGGTGTAGAACTGGCGAGGAAGGAACTTGGCAACAATTTCCGTGTGAAGGTGACCTGTGCGCATCTGGAAATCCAGGATGACGCAGATATGGACCGCTTTGCCAAGTTGGGCGTTACAGCCAATTACACACCCTGGTGGCATGCCGGATGTACAGGCGGCAATCCATTTGAGGTATGGGCTAGCCTGCTGGGTGAGGAACGCGCTAATAAGATGTACCGCAGCAAGACGATGTGGAACACCGGTGCCAATGTGACTTTCTCGAGCGACAACATCATCTATGGTGATTTTGCGACCTGGAGTCCCTATCTTGGTATGGAAATCGGCATGACGCGATATATCAACGAAAAGGTGAAAGCACCTGAAAGGACCAGAGTTGTTGCAGAATACCCATCTCCCAAAGAGAAAATGAGCATTGAGGAAATGATGCTGGGATATACCATCAACGGTGCCAAGCAGCTCGGTATCGAAGCCTCCAAGGGCTCTATCGAAGTAGGTAAGGACGCTGACTTCCTGGTATTCGACAACGACCTGCTGACGGCAGAACATGAGGGCTTCAGCCACAACATGCCGAGTGAGGTGTATATCGGCGGAAAGAAAATGAATTAAAAACAGGAATAAAATTATGAAAACAAATAGCGCATATCTCCTTGCTAAAGGATATGAACTGATTGATGGCATCACGGTACCAGTGGGGACATCAAATATAGATTTGGGCGTTGAGGGGAAAGAGCCCCAAAACGCTGAAAAACTGACAATTGTTGTAGGGAATGAGAAGATAAACATGTATGTTTTCCGCCCATCAAATTACAAAGAGGGTGAGATGACACCGCTTATCTATTTCATTCACGGCGGTGGCTATCATTTTGGCAATGTGAGCATGGATGAGCCCAAAATACAGGGCGTAGCAGATGGGAGTGGTGCCACGGTTATTGCTCCTGACTATACACTTTCTCTGAATCCCTCTTACAAATATCCCATGGAACTGGAGCAGGTATATGCAGGACTCCTTTATGCATACGAGCATGCGGATGAATTAAACGTGGATCCGGATAATTTTGTCATTGAGGGAGAAAGCGCCGGTGGTGGACTGTGTGCACGTCTGGGTCTTTATAACAAGGACAAAGGAAAGGTTCCCCTGAAGGGCCAGGTGCTGATCTATCCCATGCTAGACTACCGTACCGGCGGTGAAAAGGATATTTACAAGAATGAATTTGTCGGGCATTGTGTTTGGACAAAGGAGAATAACGTCTTTGGATGGGGAAAGCTGATCGCAGGCCAGGACAAAGAGCTTACCGATGAGGAAATGATCTATTTCTCACCGGCAGTGGCAACCGTTGAGCAGCTGAAAGGATTACCTGAAACTTTCATGATTGTCGGCAGCCTTGATCTTTTCTGCGATGAAGACATGAGCTATGCTCAGAAGCTCATGGAGGCCGGTATTTTCACAGAGCTCTATGTAGAACCCGGAGTTCCTCACGCATACGAGTACTTGTATTGGACACCTCAGGCACACAGGTTTTTTGAACTGAGAGACCATGCGACGGCACGGATGCTTGGAGCTGAAAACGATGTAAAAGAATCTGCTGAAGCAAAAGCCTTCAAAGAGTTATTATTAAAGTATAACATTGAACAGAAATAAGATCAAAGACAAGGAAAGAGACAGTATAGACTTTGGGAAGTCGAGGATAGAACCTCTGTTTCAGCGCATTTTCTTCCCAACCCTGCTGTCGATGGTGTTTGCATCTCTCTTTACGGTTGCAGACGGTATCTTCGTTGGACAGGGTGTGGGAAGCAATGCATTGGCGGCTATCAATATTGTTGCGCCACTGTTTCTGATTACGACGGGCATTGCGCTGATGTTCGGTTCGGGCATGTCAATCGTGGCAAGCATCCATCTGGCGCAAAACAACAACAAAGCCGCTAACATCATTATCACCCAAGCATTCCATGTGGCAACGCTGCTGATGGTCATTGTTGCTATTGCGGTTTATTCCTTCCGCATACCTTTCTTGCGACTTTTGGGATGCAGCGATGCGCTATTGCCATTATGTCAGAATTATCTTCTTCCCATTCTTCCCGGCTGCATTTTCATCGTCATCCAGATGATTGGCACCTTCGCCATCAGACTTGACGGATCACCAAAATTTGCAGCTTCATTGGAAATTTTTCCCGGCCTGCTGAACATCTTTTTGGACTGGCTGTTTGTATTCCCGATGCAGATGGGTATTGCGGGTAGCGCCATCGCATCATCGATTAGCTGCGCCGTTGCAGCAGGCATGGTTGTCTGGTACATGTTCTTCCGTGCACGAACCATCAAGTTATGCCGACTAAAGCTCAGTCTTACCAGCCTTTATCTGACAACACGTAATGTGGGCTATATGGCTCGAAGTGGTTTTTCCTCCATGCTGGGCGAACTGGCCATGTCCATGGTGTTGCTTACCGGCAACTACGTCTTCATACGAGAGTTGGGCGAAGATGGTGTAGCTGCCTTCAGTGTAGCCTGTTATCTTTATCCTATCGTGTTCATGATCAACAATGCGGTGGCACAGTCTGCACAGCCCATCATCAGTTTCAATTATGGTGCAGGCAATCGCTACCGTGTGCAAAGAGCCTTCAGGGTTAGCCTCAGCACCGCTATCATCTGTGGCGTATTGGTAACAGTGTTTCTCACCTTATGTTCCAAACCACTTGTCAACCTTTTCCTACAGACAGACACTAAAGCATACGAGATTGCCATAGGTGGACTACCCCTGTTCGCCTATTCTGCCATATTCTTTGCTATGAATGTTGCCATTATCGGATATTACCAAGCTACCGAGCAAAACACTCGGGCTACGCTGTGTATGCTGTTCCGAGGTCTGATATTCCTTGTACCGGCATTTATCCTGATGCCTATGTTCATTTTTCCACAAGGCATGTGGCTCGCCGTTCCTGTTACGGAATGCACAACGCTGGGGGTGCTGCTATTGACAAAAAAAGAATCTAAGGCATGGCTCCGGCCTGGGTACAGACGAAGGCGCTGACTTCGACGGCCTTCTGGTGCGCCTCGCGGATGCTCTTGCCGCTGAGTAGACTCGCCACGAAAGCTCCCGTGAAACTGTCGCCCGCGCCTACGGTATCGACGACCTCTACCTTCGGCGTTGGCATGAATGATTCTTCTGCGGGGGTGATGATGTAGCTTCCTTCCGTGCCGCAGGTGAGGACGAGCATCGAGAGCCGGTAGTCGGTGATGAGCTGGTGTTTGTCCTTGCCAAGCATCGGGCTGACGATGTCGAGTTCCTCGTCGTTTATCTTGAAGATGTTGCAGTGGCGCAGGGACTCCTCGATGATGTCGCGGGAATAGAACTGTTGACGCAGGTTGATGTCGAAGACCTTCAGACAGTCGGGGCCTACAGCGTCGAGAAAGCGCAGGATAGTGGCACGGGACTCTGGACTGCGCTGTGCCAACGAGCCGAAACATACAGCCTTGCATTCTCGGGCGATGGCTTCCATCTCGGGGGTGAAGGGAATGTGGTCCCAGGCTACATGCTGCTTGATTTCGTACGAGGGGATGCCTCTGTCATCAACCGTGACCTGGACGGTGCCCGTGGGATAATCGACGCGGGGCATCAAGTGCTCGAGGTGTTTCTGGCGCAGAATGTCAAGTATCTCGTCGCCCAAAGCATCGCGACCCACTGCGCTGATGGCCAGGGCGTCGTAGCCCATGCGACCGGCATGATAGGCGAAGTTGGCGGGCGCTCCGCCGAGTTTTTTCTCAGTTGGCAAAACGTCCCATAACGCTTCACCGATTCCAACAACATATTTCATAATTAACAATTAAAAATTAACAATTAAGAGTTAAAAAAAATCTAAAGTTTCACTTTCTTTACTACGCTTCTGCCACCTGCCATTACCTTGATGATGTAGATGCCGCTGCGGGTGTCGCCTATGTCAACAGAATCAACGCCGCGATGGTGTGAGATGAGCATTCCCTGCATATTGTAAACAGAGATGTCATCGGCTATCTGGTTGAGGCAAACCCTGCTACCGTCGAGTGTCATCTCTATCTCAGGCGAAGACATAGCCAGCTCGGCCATTCCTGTGCCATCGTCGGGTGCGGAATAGGAAACGGTGAAGCTCATGGGCTCGGACAATGACGCTTCACAGTCTGTTGCAGAGGCCGTCACACGCCAGTAATAGATGCCTTCTTCCCAAGTCTCGTCGGGCGTGGAGAGGATGAAGTGGTCGGGCTCGGCATACCAGCCAGAGGTAGCCGTGAGCACAAGGTCGGTGAAGCGGCGATTGCGGGAGACCTCGACCGTGTAGCCGTCGGCATCCTCGCTGGCTTCCCAAACCAGTTCCACTCGGGGACGAAAGACAGCCCCGTCGTCGGGCCATATCAAGATGGGCTTGGGGGCATGCTCGTTTTCGATGTCGTTGGTGAAGCGCGGTTCATATTCATTACCCGTGCGGTCCAGGATGCATACAGCGAAGTGGTAGCCGCTGAGGAACTCGTCGGGGATGGTTAAGGAATTGGTATAAACCGCACCGATGAGATAGTCGGCCAGAATGCCGCCCGTGGTGCTACTGCAGGCCGTTTCGTCCGCCACATCATCGGGAATGGCATAGACCGTATAGCGGACATTCGGTTCCTCGTCCCAAGAGAGCGTAGTACCGTCGAGGACGAGGTGGTTCACCCGCTGGTGCGGAAAGACATCCTTCCAATCAATGGCAGGTGTGAGCGCCGGATGCTGGTACCTGTTCTTCTTCAGCCAATCGCCCAGACCCGACACCTTCTTGCCGTCGATGTCGCAAGCGGAATAGTAGATGGCGCCGGGTGCCTTGTTCTCTGTATAGCGGCGCGAGAGCTGCACTTGCTTGCCCACCTCGAGCCAGTCGGCATTGGTGTTGGACGACTGGAGGAAAGTGAGCGAGTGGCTGGCGTAGTGATGGCGGTTGAAGTGTTTGGCGACGTATGACCACCACTTCGTCATGGGGCCGAAGGGATTGGTTGCGTGGTCGGTCTTCCAGTAGAGCTGGGGCGAGATGTAGTCGATGATGCCCGCCTCGAGCCAAGCCACAGGGTCGGAGAAGATGCCGTTGTACTGCCAGTCGCTGGCAACGGGACACTTGTCAATGCCGTGCTTGGCAGCCACGGCAGCATCGGTACAGGCGGCACCAGCGGGCGATATGCCGAACTTGATGTTGGGGTCTTCCTCCTGAATCATCTCATAGACATCGGCCACCATGCGGTTCACGTTCTCGCGGCGCCAGTCGGCAAAGCTGAGTGTCGTCCCAGCAGCTTGATAGTCCTCGTAGTCCTCGGCCGTCTCGTTGGTTGGCATTCCGCTGGGATAGAAATAGTCGTCGAAGATGATACCGTCCACGTCGTAGTTCTCGATGATGTCTCTGCAGACATCCACGATGCGTTCGCGGGTCGCCTCTAACGCGGGGTTCAGGATGGTGGTCGTGGTGCCGCTGGAGTTCGTATAACTGATGAGCATGTCGTGCGACTTCAGGTAACGGTCCTGCGCCGTGTTCCATCCAGCGGTTGTCGTAGCCCATCGGTAAGGATTCACCCAGGCATGGCATTCCATCCCGCGCTTGTGACATTCCTCCACAACGAATGCCAGGGGGTCATAGCCAGGACTGCGCCCACGAGTGCCGCTGACGTAGCTCGACCACGGCTCGTACTTCGACTTGTAGAGGGCATCGGCCATGGGGCGTACCTGAAAATAGACGGCATTCATGTTAGAGGCCTGCAGGATATCCAGATAGCCTGTCATCTCCTGCTTCTGCTTGTTGCGGATGGCGGCGGTTGTACCCGTCTCGGTAGGCCAGTCAATGCAATAGACAGTAGCCATCCATGCGCCTCTCACCTCGCGTTTGATGTATTTGTCGGCTCCAAAGGCAGAAAAGGTGAGAAAGAGAAAAATTGAAAGAATGAAAAGGTGAAGATGTCTGTAGATGAATCGCATCGTATTTATTCTATATATTTACTGAAAAAGGACCAAATTTCTTCGCCCGTGTCGATGTCGTGGTCGAACCAGCTGTGGGGGCCGTTTATCACTTCGTAGAGCCAGACCTCGCAGCCCGTAGGCCCACCGGTGTATTTGTGCTTGATGATGGAGCGGCCATTGTCTTTGTTGAGACCATCGACGTGTTCGACTGTCTCGCGTTCGCACTTGTTCTTGGCAATCCAATAGCCGATGGCAATGGGCACGGACATGTAGGCGCCCCACCCTCCTTTGTTCTCCAAGTCGCCGTCCCATTCCGAGGTGTGGTCAGCTGTTCCGTGAATCTCGAAGAGCGGCATGGGCTTCGGAGCATCCATCGTGCGGTAAATCCATTCCATCGTCAGACCTGAGACGGGAGCCACAGCTTTGAAGGTCTTCTGCTTGCTGTAGGCGGTCAGGTAGCACATCTCACCACCGTTGGACATACCTGTCATGAAGGTGTTCTTGCGGCTCAGGTGGTACTTCTTCTGCACATACTTGGCCAGTTGTTCCATGCCGGCGACTTCATCCATTTTCCATCCCTCTTGGAACGGATAGCCGACGTTCCACGACGGCTTGCCCTTGGGGTCTTTCCACCCATGAGGTACGCAGACGGCAAACTTATGCGCCTCCGCAGCCTTATTCATCCACGTCTCTTTCTTACCTGGGTTGCTGTAGCCATGCAGCACGAACACCAACGGTGCATCCTTTTGTATTCCTTCAGGCATGTACATCCAAAAGCGGCGCATCTGCCCCTGAATCTTCAGGGAATCCAATACGGGTTCAGCCGCTGCGGCAAACATGCCGCAGAGAAGGAAAGCGGCAAAAGCAGCCCCTACCCGACCTTTTGCCCTCCGTCGAACATAGTTCTTCCCAATTGCTCCGCTATCAACGGGCAATTGCCCAGGGGGGAGGAGACACGAACTAAGGATATTTAATATTTGTTTCATCCCAATATTAACTATTTAATCGTTTCTTTGATTTTTTATTTCCGCCTGCGCCTGAGCTTTGCGAAGAACAAAAGCGCGATGCAGTCGCAAAATTGCGTTACAAATATACACTTAATTATCGGATTACGATGCAGAAAAGAAGGGAAAAGTAGTCAGAAGATTTGATTTTTCCTTCGCTTATTCGTATCTTTGCATGCGTTTTGACAGAACAAGAGATATTCAGAAATGAACATAGAACAAGTACGGGACTACACCCTCTCACTCTACGGCGTGACAGAAGACCAGCCGTTTGGCGATGACATCATCACTTTCCGACTGGAAGAAAAAATATTCGTATGCCTTTGGTTGGGCGGTGGCAAGCATGACATGAAAGATTCTTCCGAGCCACGACTCGCCCTGAAACTGTCGCCTGAAAGGAATGAAGAACTCAGGGAACAGTTCTCTGCCGTAACGCCAGCCTGGCATTGGAACAAGAAACACTGGAGCGACGTGTATTACGAACTGATAGAAGATGCGCTGCTACAGGAATGGATAAGGGAGTCCTACCTGCTCGTGGCATCGAAACTACCTAAAGCAATACGGCAGAAGTATATACAAAGATGAAACAGGAAATCAATCCCAAGGACACCAGTCGGGCATACGCTTTCGAGATGTGGATGAGAGCACCAATGCCGATGGTGACATTCTTCAAAACGCTCGACGTAACAAGACTCG
The DNA here is from genome assembly GCA_017645305.1 of Bacteroidaceae bacterium. GTDB lineage: Bacteria > Bacteroidota > Bacteroidia > Bacteroidales > Bacteroidaceae > Physcousia. The sequence continues at coordinate 47,109 of JAGCPD010000038.1, forward strand.
TAAGGGTCAGCAAGCAAACGGGAATGAAGTTTAATATGCTGATGTGCTACTGTATCGGCAAAGCAGCAAGCGGCATCAAGGAGTTTTATCTGCTGCCTGAAGGCGACAAGTTGATGCAATTCGACAGCATTGCCGTGAACACCATCGTTGCAAACAAAGAGGGCGAAGTCAGTTCGTGCGATATTCCTTTCTGCGAAGAGGTGTCTGCCTTCAACCAGAATTACCTTCAACTCACAAAGCAAGTAGCTGAGACTTGCACCAATCATGACTTGCCTGATAGTATGGTCATCGGCACATCAGCTTTGGCGCAGTACGACATTGATGGTGCAGTAGGCATGTATAGCGGGATCTTCAACAATCCATTCCTCATTTGGGGCAAGTACAAACGAGGCTTCTTCAAAACAACACTCACCGTTTCCTTTCAGTTCCATCACACACAGATGGATGGAGCGCACGCCGCTCGATTCTTAGATGCGTTGCAAAAGGAAATTAAAACGATTAGTTTATGAAAATCGAATTAGCAACTATACAGGATGTGCCTGAACTTCAGGAGTTACACTATTTCTTAAAGACTTTTCTGCCATCCATGATAATTAGGCCATGAGGTAATTTACCATTTACCCATTTACTATTTACAATTTGCCTGCCGCTGAGGTCATAGATGCCTGTGCGCTCAGTTTTTTGTTCGCAAGCCACTCCACTGATGGCGGTTGGCGAATCATATTCGATGGAGGCAAGCGAGAAGCCTGAGTCAGCACCCGTGATGTGAACACGGAAGATGAAGCGCGCCATAGCCTCCTTGCCGTTAGCCTGTTTATAGCGTAGAATCTGACCTATGGTATAGTCCTGGCCAACAGAGAGCTTGTCAGGATACTGGCCGATGGAGAACGTCAGGCTGGCAGGAGCGAACTCGCTGTAAAGGTAACCGTTGGCATACTCGGTAACGCTACCTGAGGCGTTGAACCAATGGCCATAGCCGTTAGCCGTGCTACCACGATTGACGCGGACCTGCGTCTTGGGGTTCATGGGATAGAACATCATCCTGCCTACGCTCGGACCACTGGAGGCCCACGACTGCAGAAGGTCGGCTATATCGCTGGGTTGTATCTGGAAGGCCGTACCTATCATGGCCTGCGCCTGTCCCGTCACATTCACCGCCACAGGATCGTAGTTGTCGCGCAGAGGCAGGTTAACATCATAGGTCAGCGTGATGTCAGCCACCTCGCGCCCATCAATCACTGGTGACATATAGACCTGAGCACGAGCCCCCAGTCCAGTGCCCTCAAGACGGAAGCGATATGGCCACTGACAATCGTTGTTGACGTTGTCATCCCACTTATGCGCCACATAGCTGGTAGGAGCAGGCAGAACAACGAGCCACAGCTGCTTGGTATCTGACGGAACGGTGATGCTGACCTCGCAAGTGGCTTCAGCATTACCCGTGCAATAGAGCGAATCTTGCTGGACATACTGGCGCGAACCATCGTTCAACAGAGCCACATAGCCCAGACGGAAACCACGATTAGTAGCGTTGGAGGGACGAATAAAGGAGGTGCGCGTGGTCTTGACCCACTGGGCATCGACGTTCATCATCTCCGCAGGGTCGTCCTGTGCCAACTTCGCTCCAGCCGGAAGAGCGGTGAAACGGGTAGTGACAACAGTACCTTCTGCTGGCACCTCCAAGGGAATGATGTTGAAGCCCGATGCCTCTGGTGCCGATGCCAGAGCGACTTGATAGGCCGTATCACCCAAAGCCACACAGCGATAGTCAAAGTCGCCCACAAAAGGAGTGCCATAGTCACGACAAGCGTCAAGATCCCACGTGACGCAATGCGCGGCATAGTCATAATAGAGACGGAAGAGTGTTTTGGCATTGAGGTGCTTGAGTTTCATCAGTGCCTGGTTGAAATCCGTGCCGCTGCCGCTCGTCTGCCCCGTCATGGGCTGGTTCCACACCTGAGCCACCGTTGTGATGTCGTCATAAAGCTCGCAAAGATAGTAATGCAGCCAGTAGCTCTGATAGCGGTGCCATTCGTGCGAGAAAGCCAGGTTGTGGCTCTTGCGGAAGACCGAGATGCTCTGGTTGAACATCTCACTGGGATACGACTGTGCAGCCTGCCACTGGGCCGTCTGTTCCCAGATAGCCTGACCGCTGCCGCAAGGCAGATGAAAACCCGTGTTATCGGTCTGGGAGTCCCGATGTCCGCCGTGTTCGGAGAAACACATATACTGGAAAGAGTGTCCCACCTCGTGCGCCACCGAATGGCCTACGGGCTTACAGGCCGACGGTCCCAGCCAAAGGGCGCTGATCTGATAGTCGTAGCCGCCACCATAGCACACCCAGTCGGTGGTGTGGTTGAGCAGTACCATAATCTTGTATTTCGACAAGTTCGAAGTCACTGGGTCAGCAAAGCCCAACTGGTTAATCTCCAAATCATAGAAAGCCTCACACTTCTGCAAAAGGTCCTGCTCATCTACCTTATAGGCCGAAGGTGACTCCGACGGCTTTTTCGTGCCATAACCCTTGTCCCAGAACACGATGACATTGTCGCTCTCAACGCTTCTGCTCTTCGACCACGTATATATGTTATCGGGGTCACTTTCTTTATAGAGCAGCGAGTCGCTGGGCCACGGATTCTTCCACTCGTTGGGAATATATACTGTTTTCTGTGCATACATGCGGGTAGCTGTAAGGATCAATAGTATCAGGATAGTGATGACTCTTTTCATTGCTTTGCCAGACTTGTTTAAGGTATTCTTTTGTAGATAATTTATCTTTCAGGTTACAAAGTTACACTTTTTTCATAACTTTGTACCATTAAAACCTATAAATGTCTGCTTTACACTAATAACAAAGCGAGTACCGCCAGGTGAAATGGATGAACACATCGGAAGCAGAACCTGCCATTGATGCTGCAGCAAAGGTAGGGACAAGAAATGAAGCACGAAAAAGACAGTTTATTGCGCCGCTCAATAGTTATGTGACAGACAAATCACGGTATTGTTTGGCAGTCATATCGGTAACGCGCTTAAAGTACCGATAGAAGGAGGTAGGCTCTGAGAAGCCGAGCAGGTAGGCGGTTTCCTGAAGCGTCTGTGTGGCACGCGTCTTAATGAGACGCTTGGCTTGTGCCGTCACGTATTGCTCTATCCATTCCGCTGGCGAGATGCCGGCGACAGCGCGGATGACTTTGCTGAGATGTTTGGGAGTGAGATTGAGCAGGTCGGCATAATACTGGATTTCGCGTGATATACGGTAGTGCTGTACCACGAGGTCGCAGAAGCGTTTGAAGATGTCTGCCTGTCGATTCACCATCAGTTGCCTGTCCTGCTCGCGACGGTAGAAGTTCAGGAATTCGTAGCCTACGGCCAACTGAGCCAACAGAACCTGATAGCGGTTGGGCAGTTCCTCTTCTGTGTGGTTGGCGATGATGCAGAGCTGATCGACGATGGTCAGCAGGTGTGCGGCTTGTTGGTCAGTGAGGGAACATACAGGGGTATAGTTGAATTTGTCGTAGTCATGGCTGAAAGTGTGGAAACGCAGGTCGTCAAACATTTTGGGCGATATGAAGAACACAGCATAGGAGAAATCTTCGGTGCAATCCATGGGGTGCATGATATGACCAGGCATGATGAATGCCAGATCGTTCTTGCGATGGGTGATAACGCGCATGTCGTACATAGCTCGTGCACTACCGCTCAAGGTGAGTGTCAGAATGATGTACGGGAATACGTAGTCTTGATTGCTCGCTAAAAGACCATGTACATTGCGCACTATCACGATGCCGGATTGCCCAACGGCTTTTATCAGCTGCTCGCTATTATAATTCATATTTTGTCTGCAAAAGTAATGCCTTTTTGTGGTTCATGCAAGAAAAAAGCGACATATTGTCATAAAAAAATCCTTAATTGTTAGTGTGAAGACATAGTGAATGCTGTACTTTTGTGGAGAAAAAACAAGATAAATATTAACTCTAACACATAATGATAATGAAGACAAAACAATTACTATTTTCCGTATTCCTCCTGCTCGTGGGAGTAAGCATGCAGGCTCAGTCCATTGATACCGAGCAGATGGACGAGCGGTTTTATGACAACAAGATGCCTTACGGCTGGTTTGCCGAGGGCTGGAAGGTTGATGACGGTAAGGTCAAGTGTAAAGCCACCGACGAGTCTTCGGGCTTCGACATGAGCCAGATGATGAACATGAACCCCGGGGAGAACGGAACTCCCAACATGATGCAAGGCATGTTTGGCGGTCCGCGCTACAGGACGTACCTGCTCACCCCTCCCGTAGAAGCGAAGGAAGGTGAAAATCTGGTGTTCTATGCCAAGAAGACCAGCGGTGACGCCAATGGCATGGGCTTCAGTTTCGACATGAAGGCCATCATGGGCATGACGGACACCATCTTCGTAGTGGAGCGCTCGGTGTACGGGCGGAACCAGTGGGTGCGCGTGGGCGACTATACGACGACGCTCACTGACAAATTCCAGAAGTGCACCATCTCAGGCACGCCGAAGGGTGAATACCGTTTCCGCTTCGTGTCGTATGTCAATGCTGAGATTGACGACGTGGTCGGCTTCCACATCGACAGCGAGGCTCCCGACTTGCTGGTGACTATTGACAGTCTTCACACCCGCTTTGTAGATTACAGCGTGTGCGACAAGGACAGTACTAAAGAGTTCATCGTCATCAATACCGGTACGGGTACGCTGAAGGTAAACATTTCGTCGAGAGATCCAGAACTGTTCAGCGTTGACAAGAGCCATTTCGACATTGCTGCCGGCGATTCTGCAAAGTTGAACGTCACTTTCCACTATGCCAAAGGTACGATAGGAAAGAATGAGTCCATGATTAATTTCATTTGTGAGGATAGCCGTCTGTTTGGCACAAGCATCACCGTTGCTGCTCTCATCACCGACCCGGAGGTGTGGGCTACCGACTTCAATGATAACCAGATGCCTTTCGGTTGTTATGGCGAAGGCTTCGTGGTCAAGGAAGGCGTGGCTACGCACTATAATCCTGCTGGCGGCGGTATGGCTGCTATGGCTGCCATCTTTGGTGGCGGTGGTGCTACCGACTGGTTTATGACGCCTCCGCTGACCATTCAGAACGCGAACGATGCTGTGGTCTTCTCGCTGAAGAATGGCGACGGCAGCTACAAGGGTCCCATCATCGACCCACAGGCTGCTGTGACCATCGAGAAGTCCGTTTATGGCAGCAACAAGTGGGAAAAGGTGGATGCTTACGAGCTGAAAGATACACTTTACCACACGAAATGGATTTCCTGGCTCCCGACAGGCGATTATCGCTTCCGCTTTGTCTCTGGCGACAGCCTCTGTATAGACAGCATTGCCGGCGGTCGTATCAGAATGGATGCCCCCGACCTGTTAGTGCGTCATAACGGAAAAGCTACGCAGACCGTGAACTACGGTATAGTCCGTGGCAACCAGACTAAGACGTTCCAACTCATCAATACAGGTACGTCTGCCTTGCAACTCTATGCCATGTCGAGCGATCCTACGTTCTATACCCTGAGTCAGCAGATGTTCGACATCGCCCCAGGCGAGTCGACTACCATTGACGTGACGTTTAACTACAACGCTGAGGCTCTGGGTGCCCACCAGGCAGCTCTCGTCCTGACACCGACTAACTGCCAGATAGCCACGCAGATGGTCTATCTCTCTGCTTATATCACCTATGAAAATGCTTGGTCGGAAAACTTTGAGCAGGAGTTCGAAGTAGAGGAAGGCGATACCCCAGAGCTGCCCGTTGGCTGGACTACTACCGGTTGGCAGATTATCAAGGGTGGCGGTATGGACATGATGGCCATGATGGGCATGGGCGGTGGCGAGAAGTCGTGGGCTCCTCATACTGACAGCGACGCCTACGAGCTTATCACCCCAAGCCTGCAAGCCAAGAAGGGCGACGTGTTGCGCTTCTATGCCGACATCAGTAGCGGCTGGCTTAACCTGTTCTACAAATGCGAGGGTGATGCCGACTGGACCTACCAGAATACCTATATCACAGCCGACTCCATCTACTTCATCGCACCGCTCACGGGCGTTTACCAACTGAAGTTCACCGGCAGCTCAGTAGCCGTCGATGACTTTATCGGTTTCCTGAAACCTATGCAAGGCGCATCCTTGATGGACGACAGCCAGTACGATGCCCAGAATGCCGAGGTGATAGAACACTTCAAGGGCCAGAAGGTAAACGTTTACTATGACCGCGCTCTTTCAGCTGAAAGCAAGGGCTACGGTTCATGGACTCCCAAGGCATATACCCTCTGTCTGCCTTACGAATTCCGCTTTGGTGAGCTCATAGAGCCTGGCAAGGTGAAGTTCTACCAGCTATCATTTGTCGATGACTACTACAAGCAGTTTGTATTTACCGCCGTGGCCGATGTGGCCGAAGCAGGAAAAGCATACCTGGCTGTGGTAGAACAGGGTGAGGTCAGCCTGAATGCGTATAATGTGGAACTGATGAGCACAGAGACCACAGAGCAGACAGAGGGTACTGAGGTCAACGACTACGGTGATTGGTTCTTCAACGACAATCTGACGAAGGTGGGCCAGTGGGTCGGTAACTTCAAGAGCATCAGCGCCACAGAGGCTGACGACAAGAACCTGTACTGTCTGCTGGAGGACGGTTCCTGGGCACGCTTCACCTCAGCGGACAATGCAGACGCCAAGCTCAACCCCTTCCGTGGCTACTATCTCGCTGATGTAGCCGAGAGTGTTCCAGCCGCAGCACGCGCACAGGCAAAGGCAGGCAAGCAGTACCACACGCTGTTCAGCAATGCCGGCGTAACCAACGTAAGCGATAGCAACGTGCCCGATGCACTCAATATTCTCTATGAGGGCGACATCCCAACGCCTACAACCAATCCTACTGGCATCAATCCCATCATTCAGACTATTGAGGCCGACGGCACCAGTCGCTACTTCGACCTGCAGGGACGAATGCTTAATGGCAAACCCGACAGGGGGGTGTATATTGAGAACGGCAAGAAGTACGTCAACGACTAATTTCCCGATACACTGACCTTATTGCCGAGGAAATCGAAGCGATATAAGATATAATAAAAGCTTGAGAGTGGATAGAGCGGCATCGGCACTATCCGCTTTTCTTTTCATTTTTCCCCCGAAAGCAGAGGGTATTATCCAGAAATGTTCGTAACTTTGTGGCAGATTTAATAATAACTGATTCAAGTTTCGTATGTTTAGTAGATATAAGAAGATAAAGGAAGATATGCCGCTTTCAGCGGCGAAGATAGAGGACAATACCTCTGGAAGTTGGTTATTCGCTTCCCAAACTAACGTCTTCTATCTACTTCTATCTTCTTCTAACTCCCTCTATCTACTTAGCAAGCGAAGCTTGCGAAACTTAAATAACTGATATGAAGAGGATTTTGATTACAACAATGCTGGTCATCGCAGCGATTTCAGCATCAGCACAGACAAAGCAGCTGTTTGACTTCGGCTGGCAGTTTACACATAACGGGAAAACGCAGACCGTTGACCTGCCGCACGACTGGGACATCTTCGAAGGTCCCAATTCTGGCCAAGGTGCTACGAGAACTGGCGGCGGATGGTTCGAGGCCGGCAAGGGCGAATATCATAAACTTTTTACCATTGATAATGAAGAATGGGCAATGGATAATTCCTTGGTCAAGCTCCACTTCGAGGGCGTTTATCAGAAAGCTGAGGTCTTTGTGAACGGGCAGAAGGCTGGACAGCATCACTATGGCTACACACCGTTTACCGTTGATGTGACCCCATTCTTAAAGGTAAAAGGGTTAAAAGATAAAAAGGTAAAAGGAGTCTCGGCTGATGAGCTGAACGAGGTTGTTGTGAAGGTCGATAATAGTGAGCAACCCAACTGTCGCTGGTACAGCGGTTCTGGCATCTATCGCCATGTATGGCTCGAAACGATGCCCGCCCTACATATTGCTGAGAATGGTGTCTTCGTCACTACGCCGGAGGTGAGCGCCGACAAGGCGAAAGTGCAAGTGGAGGTGACGGTGCAGAATGAAGGCCACAATGACCAACAGGGCATCATTGAGGTGGAAGGTCAGCAGCAAGAAGTATCGCTGAAAGCTGGAGAAAGCAAGGCTGTTACCTTTACTTACACCATCAGCAATCCCAAACTCTGGTCGCCAGATTCCCCTTACCTCTACACCGCGAGCGTTGCACTAAAGAACAATTCAGGCAACTCGTTGTCGAAAATAAAATTCGGAGTGCGCTCGTTCTCGTTCGATGCAGAAAACGGTTTCGTGCTCAACGGCAAGAAGGTGCTTATCAACGGAGCCTGCGTACACCACGATGACGGCGTGTTGGGTGCTATGGCCTTCGATGATGCAGAAATCCGCAAGGTGCGTCAGATGAAAGAGGCTGGCTTCAACCTCATCCGCACCAGCCATAATCCCACCACCCGCGCATTCCTCGATGCCTGCGACTCGATAGGTATGCTCGTCATCGACGAGGCCTTCGATGGCTGGCGCACACAGAAGAATCCCTTCGACTACTCGACCGTCATCGACTCCTGCTTCCGCGAGGACATCCATGCGATGGTACTGCGCGACCGCAACCATCCAAGCGTTATCTCATGGAGTATCGGCAACGAGGTCATCGAGCGCAAGGACATCCGCGTGGTCTATACCGCCCGACAGATGAAGAAGGCCATCCATGAATATGATACAACGCGCCCCGTTACGGAGGCCCTCTGTGCCTGGGACCGCGACTGGGAAATCTACGATCCACATGCCGAGGTGCTTGACGTGGTTGGCTACAACTATATGATTTTCAAACACACCAGCGACCATGAGCGCGACCCCAAGCGCGTTATCTGGCAGACGGAGAGCTATCCGCGCGATGCTTATATGAATTGGGCTACTGCTTATGTATATCCCTACGTCGTAGGTGACATCGTGTGGACAGGTCTCGACTATCTGGGCGAGAGTGGTATAGGCCGCAATTATTATAAAGGTGAACGCGAGGGCGAGTCGTGGATTCAGGGCGGACAGCCCGAATGGCACGGCGCTTCCTGTGGCGATGTCGATATCACGGGCTGGAGGAAACCGATAAGTCATTATAGAGAGATGCTGTGGAACGTGAATACACCACTCTATATGGCCGTTCGTGAGCCCGACGGCTACCACGGCGAGATTCACACGACGATGTGGAGCGTGTGTCCCACGTGGGAATCGTGGACATGGCCCGGCTGGGAAGGCAAGCCCATCATTGTGGAAATCTATACCAAGGCACCAGAAGTGAAACTGTATCTGAACGACCGGCTCATCAACACGACGCAGGTGAACCGCGCGACGGAATATAAGGCTGTCTTTAGTGTAAACTACGAGCCAGGCACCCTGCGCGCTAAAGCCGGTGGCGAGAGCGTGACGCTTCAGACCGCTGGCGAACCTGCTCGCCTGCGTCTTACCCCCGACCGTACCGTGATGCAAGCCGACGGCCAGTCGCTCACCTTCGTTACTGTCGAAGTTCTTGACAAACAAGGCTTACTGGTCCCCGAAGCCGCCATCCCCTGCGAAGCAACTGTTAAGGGAGCAGGTAGGTTGTTAGCCTTCGCCTCTGCCGACCTGAAGGATACAGAGCCCTACACCTCGCCTCATGTAAAAACATGGAAAGGCCGCGCTCTCCTCGTTGTCCGCAGCACGCAGAAGAAAGGCTCCGTCAGCGTGAGCATCAAAAGCTCATTGCCCACCGCCAGTCTCTCACTGAAGAGCAAATAACTCCATGCGGTTCTACACCAGCCATTGTACAGGAGACAATGTGTTTGAGGTGATGAAATGCGTAATGGACGAACAAATTGGAACAACTATAGAATAAATACGACATGAAAGTCATAGACGAACCGTTAATGAACAGTTTGGCAGAGGAAGCCAAGAAGTCGCCGAGACTGAGAAAGAACTACAATTTCCATCAGAGTTTGCAGGACAAGTGCCATCGTTTTCTAAATGCATTGGAACCAGGCACTTTTATCCCTGTGCATCATCACCCCACCAAAGACGAGACCTTTGTGATACTGAGAGGAAAAGTCCGGGTATCAACATACAACGACAAGGGGGAGATACAGGAGTCCTGCGTTATCAGTCAGGAAAGTGGTCGTTATGGTGCAGACATTCCAAAGAACGTCTGGCACGGGGTGGAGTGCTTAGAGCCGAGCGTCCTGCTGGAGTGCAAGGCGGGACCGTTCGTCGAGCATGAAGTGGACGGGATTCTGGAAACAAAGCCCACCAAGGACATTTACTTTGCAGGAGGATGTTTTTGGGGAACAGAACATTACTTCAAGCAGATTGAGGGTGTGGCCATAACAGAAGTGGGATTCGCCAACGGGCATACTGAAAATCCGACATATAAGGAGGTATATACCGACCAGACGGGCTTTGCAGAGACAGTCTTTGTACGCTTCTATCCCGATGTGGTCAGCCTTGAGTTCTTGTTGCAGATGTTTTTCAAGGCTATCGACCCGACCAGTCTCAACAAGCAGGGGCACGATGAAGGAACCCGCTATCGTACTGGTGTCTATTATACTGACCTGGAGGATTTGCCCGTCATCGAGAAGGTGTTTGCCGAGGAACAGAAGAACCATCAGCAGCCTTTGGCCGTAGAGAAACAGCCTCTGCAGAACTTCTATACTGCCGAGGAGTATCATCAGGACTATCTCGACAAGAATCCTGACGGCTACTGCCACCTGCCTCTGTCGCTATTCGAGTTTGCAAGAAAAGCCAAAAGAAACACAAAAGAGGGCTGACACTCGTTGTGAATGTCAGTCCTCTCGTTGTTTTCTGCCCTCAGGCAGTCAATTCTTAACTCTTAATTCTTAACTCTTAATTCTTAATTCAAAATACTATCGGCCCGTGCCCCATACAACTGGTCGTTGTAATGGCCGTAAGGAAGGCGGTAAGTGCGGCTACTATGACCTTCACCACAATCTCGGCAATATTGTTCTTTTTCATATGTTTGTGTTTTTATAAAGTTTGTAACCTCGGTTAATTATCTCTTCTGAGAGGGTTACGCCGCATTCTTGCCTTGCCATTGCCCGGACGAGGGCGGGCCAATCCTCTTCGGTAAGTCGCTGCAAGCCTCCGAAACCAGTCCAGAGGCAGACATTTTTGATGTAGCGCTCGGTGTCGTTCTCCGAAGGAGGTGCCCAGCGGGTGATGATGTCGCGGATGCAGTTCAGCTTGTAATTGTTCCTGTAGGTGCGAAGCAGGCAGAAAGCAGCCCTAATACCCCACTCCATACTCTCAAACTTGCAGAAAGACCCCCCTGCCCCCTTTAGGGGGAGTATTTGTCCTTTCCAGTGAGTACCTGCAACCCTCCGAATGTTCAGAGGGTTGCAGTTCCTAAGTCCTCGACACTTCATGATTTCCGATTTTTAGTTCCAAGTTTCAAGTTATAATTTTTCACTTTTCACTCTTTCACTTTTCACTCTTTAATCTTCAACCGGATCTTGGTTGTCGCCGTTACCTCCGTTGTCATCGCCAGAGTTGTCACCGTTGCCGTCCCCATTCTGGTTTTCGTTTTGGTTTTCGTTACCATTCCCGTTCCCGCCCTGGTTTTCGTTTTCGTTTTCGTTAGCATCATCCTCGTCAGCCACAGAGTTGGTGAGTGCTGAAGCCTTCTCAAAACGACTGTTCTTAGCGAACTGCTTGCTGGCATTGACACCTATCGTTGCAGCCAGGGTGACAGTCAGCATGTCAGCTGTGAGGTCGCTCTCACGGGCAGTCTGACGACCTTCATACTTCTCGGGGTTGGCCTGGACATCCTTGTCGCTGATGCTGCCGCTGATCTTCGGGTAGATGGAGACGAACTTCTGTCCCTTCTCATCCGTCAGCTTGATGCGCATGGACTGGCTGCATTCCTCGTTGATGAGTTCCACGAAGGAAGCCAGCACACTCTGCGCCTCATAGCGACGTACTCCCGTGCGAGCCTCGATGAGCCTTGCGATTTCTACTGTGTCAAGCTCGTTGACAATAACACTCTCTGCGAACCAGCTGTGATTCATCCCGGCCTGGTTCTGATTGGGAGTAAACTCCCTCTTCCTGTACTTAATAGTTGCCATAGTTGTAATTTTTTATCTGTTAATAACTGAGTTTTATGAAGCGTTCGAACTGCTTTTCCTATAGATTTTATGTCCTTTTTACTTTAGTTTTTTCAACCGTTTTACTTAACCTTTCCTATCCTGAAAACTTAATCTTTTTACCTCTTTAATTACGTTACAAAGTTACAACATCGGCGGAGCGCGTTGGTGGTCTTTGGTGGACATCGGAGAGACAGGAGAAAAATTATTGAAAATTTTCCGGCATATCAATACAATAGTCATCGACAACGAATTTGACAGCCCTTGGTGGCAGCATCTTGGCTCGTGGTGCCACACCCATACTGGCAAGAACATCTCTGCGCGAGTTCAAGTACCTGCGGAACGTGTTGGCACTAACGCCAGCCAATCTCGCTAGTTCAGATTTATACATAGATTTCACCATTATAATTTCTTCGTGTATTATTAATTCTTATTTTGGCACTCAGGCGGCAAAGCCGGAGTCCAATTTATTTACGATTTAATCATTTAGCGATTTATTCCTCCCCCCTTGGGGGGAGTTAGAGGGGGGCTTTTGATTTTGTACGTAGTACTCACTAAAATCTTTGCAGTCTGGCGGCAGCTGATGATGCACCAGCGAGGGCAGCACCTTTTTCAGTTGCAGGAAGAGGCGTTCGCCAGGGGCGTCGTTGTCGGGGTACATGTGAAATGACAGCCCCCTCCTAGCCTCCCCCAAGGGGGAGGAGCTTAGTTCGTTTAGTAGCTCGATGTCCTTCTGGGTGAGGAGGGTTGCCGAGGGGATGGCGATGGCTTTGTGACCAGCGGACAAGAGACTCCAGCAATCGCTACAACCTTCGGCTATGAAAAGCTTATCACCTGGGCGAAGCATATTTAATATAGGCAGGTTGTAGATGCCGCACTCAGATCCTTTGGGGAAACGGAAGCGAGGAAGCCCCCCTCTATCTCCCCCCAAAGGGGGAGAAACCATCCCCTCCCCCTTGGGCAATTGCCCGTTGATAGCGGAGCAATTGGGGAGAACTATGTTCGACGGAGGGCAAAAGGTCGGGAGGGGGCTGAGCCTTCTGTTCTGCACCCCTACCAGCTTACCCTCCCTATTATAGTAAGGTATCTGTAGCCAGGCCACACCCTTCCTGTCGCGCCACGAAGTCAACCGGCACCAGCGCACCACACGCTCATCCAACCGACGCTCCTCAAAGAGAAACTTCCGCGCTTCAGGCGAAAGCCAAGGCCTTTCAAAGAACCGCTCATAGCGGCTTGCATCGAAAGGCTTCGGCTCTGTCTGCGCAGCATAATTATCCATTATCCATTTTCCATTATCAATTATTACATTGTGCTCATCGGCCAACCACCGGCAGGCATCAATAAAATCCTTTCCAAGCACCTTCATCACAAAGCTTATGGAATCACCACTTTCGCCGCAGGCCCAGCAGCGGAACGTGTTGCGACGGACGGAGAAGGTGAGGCTCGGATGCCTGTCGTCATGGAACGGGCAGAGGCATTTGTGCCTCTCCACCCGCAGTCCAAGTCGCTCGGCGACCCCCTCAATGGGGAGGTCGCGGAGCTTCTGAAGTTCAAATTTAGTCATAATTTAGACCCCCCATCCCCCTTTAGGGGGAGTGTCCTGAGGGGAAGGATTTTGAATTTACACATTTTGGATTTATTATTCCCCTTAAAGGGGGTTAGGGGGTCTTATACCTTTCCGTCTTCGAGTACAGTCCCGTCTGGTTCGAGTAGGTAACGAAGCCACGGCTTATCCACACGCGCAACTGGCGCTTGGTGCCTTCCTTCGGCTTGTCAACACTTACGCGAAGTGCCTCCAGTTCGGCTTCATTGAACGTGTCTCGAAGGTCATCCAGCATGTTCTTGGGGCCACTCCTGACTGCTTCGGAAATGCTTATGTCACCTCCTTTCAGCAAATCGCCAAACACCTGCATCTTGCTCCACAGGTCGTGATAAACCATCCACTCCACAAGGTCTCCGATGGAACGAGTCCATTGTTGACCATTGAGAATGTAAAGGATGCAACCGTTCTTCCATGCCGAAACGATAGCACGCTTGCCCATGTCCCATAGCACATCGTCGTCTGCAAGGTCGGCAATGGTAGCCATGTCGGCAGCCAGTTTGTCGGCCAGTTTGTTCAACTGAGGAATGACGAAACGTCCCTTGCAAGCCTCCAGACGTATGATGTACTCATCGAGCTTTTCAAGAAAAGCCTCCTCATACTTGCCATGCCTTGGGATGCGACCACTACGTTCTTGACGTGCCTTATAAGAGAAGACAATGCGTCCGAAGGTTCCCACAAACAACTCGCTTTTATAAAAATTCCGAGCAGAAAAAGGAGTCGAAGAAAAAGAAAGGTTGGCTCTGAGAATTGGGTTGCCCGTCACACCATCAGCCGTAGCTCTGAGGGCACCGGCTCTCTGCTTGTCGTAGATGTTACGGATGGTCTGACTCACCTGCTTATGACCTCCGCACATACGGTTTGCCATCTCAATCTCTGACATGTTGTAATACTGGGTGTGTTCACCACAGATTTCACATGCCATAGCATTCTGGATGAAAGCCGCGTTCGTCACATCGGATGGCGGGAACCAAAATGCCACATCCGGACGGACAGGCTTTTCCTTGTTCGCTCCCCTGCTTTTGACAAGTTTTTGCCAAGCTACAAGTTTTTGCAACTCGTCCTCGTCATGCTGACGAAACTTGCGCATGATTGTTTCAATACAAACGGTCAATTGCCCCTTACCCATGCCCGAATCGGCAACAAGGTGTGCCATTTGACCACAAGTCTCCTTCCAAGTGAGGTCTGCATACTGAAATTCAGAACCACTCACATATGCTCCTAAAGCAGGGAAAATCATAGGAACGATGGCCTCACGCATATCTGGAGATATCTGAGAGGCGATAAGTTTGATACATTCTGCCCCTTTTCCGAGGGTTGGCATCTTTGGTGCTGTTCTCTTTGTAATATCGTACATAATTGAAAATCTGCTTATTAGATGAAATTTAGATTGATTCTAGTGTTTCAGTTTCAGTTGTTTCAGTTATATTTTAAGGGGGTATCATTCCCTCCTTTCTATATATAATATATTTCTATATATACTATATTATATATTAATTAGTTATATAGTCTAAGAAAGGGGGTTTGATACATAACTGAACCTCAAAAAACTAACTGAAACTGAAACAACTGAAACGCTTCCTTAACTCTCAATTAAACTGTAAATTATATGACTTCCTCTCCTGAAAGGCAACCTATCGTCAGCAACTCTTGGGCTGCTGCAAGGCAGAAGTCACGGAAAGTATAGCCAGAGTGGAAGCGAGGACGATTGAACTCCAAACGTTTCGTGCCATCGGCCAAGAGGTGGACGTTCACACAATCGCCAGCAAAGATGACTGGATTGCGCTGAACGGTTTTCACCTTCTTCATAGAATCTTTCTCAGTAAAGAGAAACTGGTCTTCGCCGTTGCGTGTGATGGTGCCATCAAGGTACGCGCCCACAGGCATGTGCCCAGGCTCACGGGTAATCAGCTTCAAGTCCACGCACATATGCGTGTCCGGGAAGAAGTGGTTGCGGTAAGCAACGGCAAAACGTGAATCACTACGAAGCATCTCATCGATGATTGCTCCAACTGCCTTTGGCTCGTGTGAGCCAGAAGGTCTTGCTGAAATAAAATCCTTTTTCATTTTTATAGGATTTTGGGCGGTTCGACCATCTGCTTAGCCCATAGCGTAAGACGGCCAAGAACTGAACTGTTCAATTCTCGGCTGCAAAGGAATCGTGGGATTAAAAGGGGGACAAGGCGGGATTTTCAAAGCAAGAAATCCCATTCAACAATAATCGGAAACCCATTCGTCAATGAATTCCAAAGGCATGATATACAAACAAAAAATGGAGATTAGGAATGCAGAAAAATCCTATCTCCACTTAAAATATTTTTTTGGGGATTCTCAAAATCCCATTTTCCCACTCACTTTTTCTTCTTCGGTTTGAGGTATTTGTCATAGCCATCCGGCACGTCGGAAAAATGTTTGGAAAGTGAAGCCGCGTTGTCTTGCATCTGCGCGAAAGTCTCACCAAGGAATTCCAACCATAATTGACGCTTGATGCATTTGCCCTCATTCTTGTATACGAGATAGAATGTATAGCGCAGATGAGATACAGGAAGATTTGTGGAAATCTTTGTCACCTGTTTCTTCACAACATCGTTTTCGATAAGGTATTCCACCGCCTCTATCATCGTATTGAAATTCGAGGAAGTCATAATCAGAATTTCACTATCTGGCAGATACCCCTTCATAAACTCAAGACGCTTCCTTACACCATTTTTTATCTTTGTCCTTTCTTGGGGGGTGCAAACTGGATTTATCGGGTCTGCATAGCTCTTGGGACTTTCCAATCTGTCGCTGATGTACTTGCCTGTGCTGATATACCTCTGTATATACCCTGCAAAGTTGCTTTCTGTATTATTGTCGAAAGGCGTGGCTATAGTATCGAGTTCTGAGTGTTCAGCAATTTGGAACATAAGAGTCTCTGTATGCTGAATGATTTCCCAATCGTCGCTTGCTGTCATGCAGGCTATAATGGAATAGACGATGCACGATGTTGCCGTTTCAAGTTCTTCTTTTTGAAACGCTCTTGAAGCTTCTTGGGCATCATCCCTCAATTCGCAGAAAGTTTCGTACCACATGCGACGCGTTATCTCGCCAATGTCATCACGGTTCTTCAGAATCTGGTCAAAACCAATGAAACAATTGACCCAAATCTCCTCTGGCGAGAACCTTAAAGTCGCCATCTGAGTCTCTTGCTCCTTGTAAGCAGCATCAATGGTGCGGAATACCGCATTACCCTTGAAAGCTTCCTTGATACTCCGCTTATTCGCCGTCGTCAACAATCTTCTCATGGTCATAGTCAGCTATTTGTTTTCTGATTTCGTCAAGTTTCTCTATCAGTTCGAAAGTCGTACCTTCGCCTTTGTCTATGAGTTGTCCCGACTCGAAGTCTCTTATCAGTTTATTGTCAATAGAACCAAATGCATCGGCCACATCCTTGAAATTAACCACAGGAGAATTGTAGAAATAATACGATAGCTTATAGTTGTTTTGGGCACTAAGAGCCATAATCATCGCCCAGTCTTCAATCTTATCGTCATCTACATCTATCGGTTTTTTCTTTGAACTAGTTAACGTCAATTTGCCCTTTAAGGCATTCGACGCCTGCGTAAATAGCATAAGACCTCTCAATCGCTCTTTCATTTGCTTGGTGGCATCGATTCCCTTAACCCTGTCTGGATTGGGGAATTCCCATACGACTCTTTTTACCGAATCCTTCTGTTTGATGATTCTTTCTAATACGACCTCCTTGAAATTACTTGCTTGCCATTTTCTCTTGATGACCATCTTCAGGCCATATTCGAACAAATGCGCTTTGAATGCTCGTTTCAGATACTTGACCACTTTGTCAGTATCAGGGCCAAAGGCACTATTTTTCTCTATAGCAATCTGACACACATCGGGTCTATTGTCAACAATAACGTAGCTGCCAGGATGCTCCTCGTAAGGAATTTTCTCATGGCCTTCAAGCAGAGTCTTATCCTTCACGTTGCACAACTCCCATGCGAAAACGCCATCTCTTCCAACAAAATGGAGATTCTTCAGTAACTGGTCCTCATTCCTTTTCTTGCCAATAACAGTCAAGCCATCCTTCAGCAGATTGCTGATGATTTCGTTTGCCATATCAATGGCTTTCTTCCCCGTTTCCTGATAGAAGAGACTTCTGTTGCCTTCCTGAATTTCGTATGAGTAAAATGCGTATACAGCCATAAAGTTTATTGTTAAATTTCCAGACCAGATTGCCAGGCATCGATGTTTAGGTTACAAAAATACTAATAATAATCGGAAAACTTGCGATAATTGGAAAAAATCAGCAGAAGAATTTCATTTTTATTGCGTAAATTGCAATTTTCTTAATAAAATATCGTATTTTTGCATCACTTAATTACAAATAATGAGTCGTAATGGACAGAAAAATAAATCGTATTAAGACTGCTTTGGTTGATAATGGAAAAACTAACAAGTGGCTTGCACAACAGTTGGGCAAAGACCCTGCAACCGTCAGCAAGTGGTGTACAAATGCATGTCAACCCTCTATCGAAACCCTCATGCAGATTGCCAAGCTCCTTGAAGTTCAGGTAGATGACCTGCTGAGGTTCGAAGAGTTGCCAGAGATAGCGGAAGTACGAGAGCAGAATTAAGCTCATAAGGTTTGAGGATTAAGAGGTTTATACTCTAATCCTCTCGAATTCAAAGGGGTTATAGAAGCAAACGTAGATAATATGGAAAAGAAAAAAGCTATAAAATTATCAGAACTGCCCGAGGAGGTGACAGAAGATGGACTGAAAATATATGGCTCTACGTCTTACGAGACGCAGGTAGCTATATTGAGCCATTATCTGCATACCCTTGACGGCAAACACGACACAGCTTCAAGCGAAAAACGATATGAGATTCTTGGGGCTATTCATGATTATATTGAATACAAGAAGCAAAAAGATAAAACCAGAGATTGGAGCGAAATAGATGAAGAAGAAGTTGTAACGATGGTTGCAGAAGAAAATCCGCTCCAATATGACTTATTCGCGGATTTCTTCAAAGTTCCTTTCCCAGCTCCTGAAAATCCCAAGTTTACATTCATAGACCTGTTTGCAGGAATTGGTGGTTTTCGTATTGCTATGCAGGAACTAGGAGGCAAGTGCGTCTATTCTTCAGAATTTGACGCTCAGGCACAACGCAGCTATTTCGCCAACTATGGCGAAATGCCCTTTGGTGACATTACTAAAGAAGTGACAAAATCATACATACCAGAGCACTTTGATATTCTCTGTGGCGGTTTTCCTTGTCAGGCATTTTCACTTGCAGGACATCGTCTCGGCTTCAAAGATGAGACACGTGGTACGTTGTTCTTTGAGATAGAAGCAATACTTCGCAAACATCAGCCTCGGGCTTTCTTCCTCGAAAACGTAAAAGGCCTTGCTATTCATGATAAAGGTCGTACCTTAAAAACAATTTTGGATCACCTTGACGATGCAGGCTATGATGTCGTTCCGCCTCAGATTCTTAATGCAATGGATTATGGTGTGCCACAGCATCGTGAACGTATTTACATTATTGGTTTTCGAAAAGACCTAGGTATAGATGTTAAGAGTTTCCATTATCCAGAACCGACGACACCTGAAGGAAAACGTGTGCGTTTCTGTGATGTTATGGAAAAGACAGTCCCTTCGGTTAAGTATTACCTCTCCAATGTTTATGTAGACACGCTAAAACGACACAGGGCGAGACATGAAGCCGCAGGTCATGGATTCGGATACGAAATCATAGATGTCAATGGTGTCGCTAACGCTATTGTTGTTGGTGGTATGGGACGTGAACGCAATCTTGTAATTGACAAACGACTGACGGATTTTACTCCTGTAACGAATATTAAGGGCGAAGTTAACCGTGATGGTATCCGTCGTATGACACCACGTGAATGGGCTCGTCTTCAGGGCTTCCCAGAGGAGTATAAGATAGTCGTTGCAGACGCCTCTGCCTATAAGCAGTTTGGCAACTCTGTAGCTATACCTGCGATTAAGGCTACCGCCCAAAAGGAATTAGAAATGCTTAATATCGTATAACTATGTTTTTCTTCTTTTTCTTTTTTACAAACAAGACTAATGATTCCTCAGAAGTGAGCAGGTTTGATGATGCCGAATGGCAGCAAACAGCAAACAAGGGAGAATGGAGTGAATTATATACTTTGTACAAACTACTCGCCGATCAAAATCTATACCCTTTCGATAAGGAACAAAAAGTAGGTGAACGTTTGCGCTTACCTATATTGTCTATGCTCCGTTATACAGAAGAAGATCTTTGTGCAGAGTACAGAATTGATGATGATGGTAAAATACATATCAATGCTAACGGCTATGATATAATTGAAGTAGACAAAGACGACTTTAAGAACCAAGCGAGTGAATTACTAAACGCGATAAAAGCTGGTGATGAGAAAGCTTCATTTGAGATACATAAGATTGACGAATTTAGGAAACTCACTTGTTGTCCAAAAATTAAGTGCTATTCCAAGAAATTAGAAAACGGTGACAAAGACAAGTCTGATTTGTACATTGTAATTCACGATGCATTAACAGGTCAAGAGCCAAAGCAAGGATTTAGTATTAAGTCTGAATTGGGAAATCCGCCAACGCTATTGAATGCCACAAAACTTACTAACTTCAGGTATAGATTATCACAACCTCTGACAACGGAGCAGGTAGATCTAATTAACTCAATGCTTGATAATAAGGGGCATGCAGACATTCAAAGCAGGGTAAGGGCAATCATTGCCGCAGGATCATCATTGGAGTTTGATTCAATTAACCCTAATAAAAAAGGTGAGTATCTGTTTTATGAGAATCTTATTCTTATTGATAGTTCACTCCCTGAAATAATAGCTCGTCTTTTGGTTATGAGCTATACAGAAAACACAAGATTGCTGGATGAATTAACTGAGAAAATGTCTATGGAGAATCCTCTCAATTTCCCAATGCGTGCCAACAAGAAATATTATGAAGCAAAAGTGAAGCGCTTTGTTACAGACGTTGCGTTGGGTATGTTGCCAAGCCGACCTTGGGAGGCGACTCATCAGTCTTCTAGTGTTCTTGTTGTTACTGAAACGGGAGACATAGATTGCTATCATGTAATTTATAAGGCTTCTCTGGATGATTATCTTTATCATGACTTGAAATTCGAGACACCGTCTGCTTCAAGACATGGATTTGGTAGTATAGAAACTGACAAGAACGGGACTCAGTATTTTTCTTTGAATCTGCAATTAAGGTTTCTGAAATAATCAATACAATGGATTCGTCTTATGCCCCAGGCTATGTCACAATAACTTTCGACCCAGTAAATGGTCTTGAAAGCATTAGAGCTTCATTGCTGGGTATCTTACTGAAATGGTGGGATACTCATAAGACAAAATGGAATGACATAGACGCCATTACTCAATGTATGATGCAAATGGTGCTATTTAAGATAAGAAGTTTGCAGGAGGCCATGAAGGGTTTACCGTTAGTCCCAAATGGCCAAAAGCAAACAATATATCTTGATTTGTCGAACATGGCTTCTATTACGAGAGGATTGTACGAGTCGGCATTTATATATCACAATATCTTTATTTCTACAGACAACGAAGACGAAAGACAAGTTCTTATCAATATCTGGAAAATAGAAGGATACAACAACAGGCACAAAGTACCTGTTCCAGAAAGCATGGAAGAAGATGTCGCTCAAAATATCAATACAATAGAGTCACTCAGAAATGCAACAAAAGAGATTCTGAGCAGAATGCATATCACAGAGTCTGCAAGAAACAAAATAGAGAAAATCATAAAAAAGGACAGTTGTAATATAAAAGGGTATTGTTTTGTCAAGTCGGATAATAGAATAATCGGTTTTGAACCTATAGATTTTACAAATGCTCGAAGCACATTCGAATATGAATTCATGGATGGAACGTATTCATATTTGTCGTACCAAAGCCATCCTTCATTTTTGAGCCTACTACAATTTGGGCAACTGACAGGCAAAGAACATTTTTCTGATATGGTAAAACCGTTTTTGATGACAGCATGTTTTTGTGCCACTAAATTTACAAATGATGCATGCAAGGTGTTGACTGATGGTGAAAGTATCAAGAAAAAAGTTGCGTCTAATGTCTTGGCTACGATAAACTTCTTTGAGAACATATAGCATACCCCTGACCACCTCACTCCACAACAGCGTCACAAAATCATGGCGGCGATTCAACAAGAATTGTCCGAAAGGAAGGCACTAAAGATGGCACCCAAGGCTAACCCAATGTATGAACAGCAACCCTCACAATTGTGTCATTCAAATGACACAAATTGACCTAAGGCCCAATAGAACAGAAATCGACCACCCCGAAGGGGAACTGAACACCGCTGTATTAAATAAATTACGAAGTGAAGAACCCCGAAGAGGAACTGAACACAAATAGAATAATAACAATATAGTGAAGAACCCCGAGGGGGAACCGAACACCGCTGTATTAAATAAAAATGAAGTGAAGAACGTTATAAGAATATGAACAATATATACGAAGACGGATTAACAAGAGAATCAGCAGGAATTAACAAGAGAGTCTTGTGAACTGCTTGAAAATAACGTTGTTGTCAGATTCGCCATTAACAAGGACAACAAGAAA
>JAGCPD010000039.1 GCA_017645305.1 Bacteroidaceae bacterium
GCAACTGAGGGCGGAGACAATATAGACAAACGCTATCTGGAAAATATAAATCTGGCAAAACACGCCGGACTGAAGGTGGGCAGCTACCATTTCTACCGTCCGCGAGTGGACCAGAAAACACAGTTGCAGAATTTCCGTGCACAGTGTCGTCCGCAGGATCAGGATCTCATACCGATGATTGACGTAGAGGTGACGGGTGGTCTGAGTGCCACTGCCCTGTGTGACTCTCTGCATAAGTTCCTGAAGTTGGTAGAACAGGAGTACAAGCAAAAACCTCTTGTATATACTGGTCAGAATTTCTATAACAAATATCTCGCCGGATACTTCGAAGACTATCTGTTCATGATAGCCAAGTATAGCGACGGTGTGCCTCAACTGAACGGAAATCCCAAATTCGCCCTATGGCAGTTCAGCGCCAGTGGACGAATAAAAGGCATCCGAGGCGCAGTAGACCAGAGTTGTTTTATGGACAACTACAGTCTACGCGACATTCTCATCAAACGAAGATAATCTCAATTTCTTAGTCAATGCCCAGAAATTCGGCATTGAAATTGCGACCACGAATCGAAGGGAATTGGCTGCGAGGGTCAAGGTCGGCACGCGTGCGCAGGTGATCAATCACGCGATTGTAGCAATCCTGTACGCTATGCGCGTTCAACTTGGCCTCAATCACCGTATCCACATAACAAAACTTGTTTGCCGCTCCTTCCACCGCCCTCACGCGCTTCAGTTTCATCGTAGCGTGATACCAGCCTGGTTGCTCGGCCGAGAAAGTGCGGTTAAGAAGTTCCTTACCTGAAAGTGCTTTCTCTGCACTCGGAGCATTATCTTCAGCTCCACTGGCAACATCTGCAGCATAAGCTTTGAATTCCTCCATCGTGTTGGCAGTAGTCTTAATCACAATGAAATAGGTCTTAGAATCAATCTTAAAACGCTTGGGAAAGGGATTCTTGCTTGCAGCGTAACTAACCAGTTCATTGCATACATTATCGCTCAACTTAACATCAGGTAACTTCGACAGAAATTCTATTGCCTGGTCAACGGTCTCAACCAGCACCTCTTCGTCAAAGAATCGGAGGTATAAATTCATATAAATAAAATAAAAGTTAAACAGTCATTCTCTCTTGCGACTGCAAAGATACGAATAAAAGGTTAAAGGTTAAAAGGTTATAGGTTATTTTTTTCAACTTTAATTTCGCCGAAGATACTTACACTCGGCCGCTCGGCGACATTAGGAGACGCTTGCGTAGCAAGAATGCTCAAATGGATTTGGCATTTCCCTCGCTTTTCAGTATCTTTGCACTCATTATGATGGAGTTACTGAAAAGATGGACTTTACCCATTGCCATGATAGCAGGCATTGTCGGGTACTTTGTCTACACTTCGATTCCAGCTCTTAACCCTACTCACGCTTGGGTTAACGACTTCATTGCGGTTGTTCAGCCGCTACTGCTATTCGCCATGCTCTTCCTCACCTTCTGCAAGGTTCGACCAAGCGATTTGCGTTTGTCGCCTTGGCAAGGATGGTTGCTACTGTTCCAGTCAAGCCTGTTCCTCGCACTTTGTCTAGTGGTCATCGCCATGCCTCAGGAGAGTCACATGCGCGTGGTTGTCGAGGGAGCCATGCTCTGTTTCATTTGTCCTACCGCAACAGCTGCAGCCGTTGCCACACGCAAACTGGGAGGCAATGCCGGCACGCTGATGATGTACACCATACTCATTAATCTCGTTGTGGCCACCCTTGTTCCAGCCATGCTACCCTTCATCCACCCGTCTCCCGATGCAACACTTCATGACACGGGGTTCTGGACAGCATTCTTCCTCATCATCAGCCGCGTGTTCCCACTACTGCTGGGTCCTTTCCTGCTATCCATCGTCCTGCGTGCTATAGCTCCCGAAATCACAGAGTGGCTTTCACAGAAGCGCGACCTCCCCTTCTACTTGTGGGCAGTTAGCCTCTCGCTTGCCATTGCTGTCAGCGTGAAGAGCATCGTCCACACCCAACTGCCCTGGACCTACCAAATGGGCATTGCCCTTACCTCGCTTTTGGCTTGCTTCATCCAATTCTATTTAGGAAGGCGCGTAGGCATGAAATACAAGGACACCATCAGCGCCGCCCAAGCATGCGGACAGAAGAACACCGTGTTCATCATCTGGTTGGGCTACACCTTCATGACACCCGTAACGAGCATAGCGGGAGGTTTCTACAGTATTTGGCACAACCTTTGGAACAGCTACCAGCTTAGGAAAGTGGAAAAGGGGAGTTAATGCTCTTCGAGCAAGGAGTTAAACTTCGTAGGAGTTAAAAGCCGATGACTTAGGAGTTAAATATTCCTCCCTTTTAAGGGGAGGTTAGGAGGAGTCTCTATAAAAAATAAAATCCCCTTGTCGGGGATGGATGATATCATAGATTTTTCGAAAAAAGTGAAGAGGAGGAGACTCGAACTCCCACGCCTCGCGGCACTACCACCTCAAAGTAGCGCGTCTACCAATTCCGCCACCTCTCCATTGGGTTATTGCTGGTGCCCAGAACAGGACTCGAACCTGCACGCCTCGCAGCACTCGCACCTGAAACGGGCGCGTCTACCAATTCCGCCACCTGGGCATTTCTGTTATACGAGCGGAAAACGAGACTCGAACTCGCGACCCCAACCTTGGCAAGGTTGTGCTCTACCAACTGAGCTATTTCCGCAAGAAAACATTTTGGTTAGATAACCTTCATTATTTCAATATTAAATCATTAATCTTTCAATTCCCCTGAATTGCGAGTGCAAAATTACAACATTTTGGCAAAACTACAAAATATTTCATCATTTTTTTAATCCATTCTGCTGCGATAATCTTCATAACCATACTCCCGGAGTACTTCTCTTGTACCATTTAAACGCTCAAAAATAATTGAAGGATGTGAAATACCATTAAACATACAAGTCTTTACTGTTGTATAATGTAACATATCCTCAAATATTATCTCTTGTCCAACTTCTACAGGCTTGGGAAACTTCCAACTGCCCATATAGTCGCCACTAAGACAACTATTTCCTCCCAACCGGTAAACATTATCTTCAGGTTTGGCTATCTTAACAGCATTAAAAGGTAATGTTTCAGCTCCACGAACTGTTGGCTGATATGGCATTTCTAAACAGTCTGGCATGTGACACGTAAAAGATACATTAAGAATAGCAGTACGTATTCCATGATTTTCAACAATATCTATGACCTGCGAAACCAAAGGACCCGTTTGCCAAGCGAAGGCACTTCCCGGTTCCAGAATAATCTTAAGGTGCGGATGACGCGTCTTTAATGAGACCAATATTTTAATAAGGTGTTGAACATCATAATCTGCCCGTGTCATCAAATGACCACCACCAAGATTAAGCCATTTTATCTGATTAAACCAATGACCGAACATTTCTTCTAAATGATTTATTGTGTGTTCCAATGCTATTGCAGAACTCTCACAATGACAATGACAATGAAACCCTTCAATATCTTTGGGCAATGTATCTGGAAGATGCTCAGACAACAGGCCAAACCTACTGCCTGGCGCACAAGGATTATAAAGTTCCGTTTCTATTTCGCTATACTCTGGATTAACTCTTATTCCAATACTGACTTTATGTTTATGGTAGGATTTCACCCAAGGCAGAAAACGCTGATACTGAGACAGAGAATTAAATGTAACGTACCCACTACAATCCAAAATTAATCCAAAATCATCTTCTGTATAAGAAGGACTATAAGTGTGAGCCAAGCTTCCAAATTCACGATATGAAAGCAACGCTTCATTAAGACTACTTGCCGTTGTGTGTTTTATGTATTCCCTGAAAATAGGAAATGTCTTCCACAAGGCATATGCTTTAAACGCTAATATAATCTCAACATCAGCATTATCTGCAACAAACTTTATAAGTTCAAGATTACGTCTAAGAAGTCGTTCCTCTAAAAGATAATATGGTTTCATTAGTACACAAATCTTACATTGTCAATCCACAACGTATTTCCCTCTGTTCCAATGTATGCTCCGCCATAGCTGCTATCAAACTTGACAATCAAATGAGTTGGCGTTTCGTTTGCGTCAGCCCACCCTTCTTCGTTTATCGGAACATTTTTCCCTTTACTGTTTATTGCGTAAAATGCCCGTTCTCCTGCAACAAACCCCATCCAATCACGATAAAAAGATTCCTTGCTTATATCGCCATAATGAATCGGGAATTCTTTGTTCTCTATCCAACCGTCTGTGGTTTTGTCAAAACGGACTTTCATGGTTCCTATACGCAATGCATGAATTTTCCCGTTTTCATCTTCCCAACGTTTCTGAAGCAGACAAATACATTCCGCCATATCTTTACCTTCAATAATTTTGGACTTACTAAATCCTGTTTCTTTTATTCTAGAGTTACTGCCAGGATTATAATATTTATAATCAAATTTTATGGCCTTGGGACGTTTTGTAAAAGGAACGCCAACATTTATTTTTGACATTGGATTAGAAGAACTTGTAATGGGTTCTATTACACTTCCTGTAAAAAGACTGCCCGCTGCAAGAACACTGATATTAACAATGCCTATTGCCTTGCATTTTACAACATGGGTATATAATTTTGCACATTTTCCACTTCCATGATTGTCTGGATAAACACTAACGTTTGTCTTTACAACACCGCAGACTTTTGCATAAACATTACTATTAGCCCAAGGGCATCCGCCTTGATTAGTAAACGCTTTCGAGCCATTGAAACTTCCCGTAGGCCCTACTTCGTATAATGTTTGCGTATGTCCGCCCACTAAAACACTTTCTTTAATAGAACGAGTAATCCAAGTATCAAAATTACTGAAACTTAATTGTCCCTCTTCGGACCATACATTTGATGTCATCACAAACATCAGCAAAAGTACAAATAAATTCTTCATTTTTATGGGATTTATCAAATCAGGAGACAAAGTTAAACAATTTAGACGTAATCCTTTGCAGAAAACATAAAAAAAGAGTAATTTTGTATTATAATAAAAGGAAATCACTATCTGATAGCATGAATTCGAAATTAATGGAGGCTGATATGCGATTATTGGAAATACTCTCACAAACGTTTCCCAACAGTCGTAGTGCAAGCACAGAAATAATCAATCTGGAAGCTATATTGAATCTTCCCAAGGGAACTGAACATTTTGTTGCCGACGTACACGGTGAAAACGAAGCTTTTCTGCATATTTTACGCAATGCAAGCGGAAACATAAAACGTAAAGTGAAAGAGCTTTTTGGCGAAACACTCTCAGAAAGGGAGATTCGTGAACTATGCACACTAATTTATTATCCCGAGAAGAAACTTGAGATGATAAAAGAAAAAACAGACGAAGACCTTAGTCAATACTATGCAGTTTCACTATACCGTCTTATACAGGTATGCCAGTCTGTTAGCAGTAAATATACCAGGAGCAAGGTACGTAAAGCCCTTCCCAAACAATTTGCATATATCATAGAAGAACTGTTACACGAGAGTCCTATCGATGACGACAAAGAAGCTTATTTCCAAAGAATCATAGAAACTATCATACAGACTGGACAAGCGCAAAACTTCATTACCGCCATCTGCAATGTGATTCAAAGACTAAGTATAGACCAACTTCATATTCTTGGTGATATATTTGACAGAGGTCCCGGCGCCCACATCATAATGGATTATTTATTGACTCGCGAGAACTTTGACATTCAGTGGGGAAATCATGATGCGCTATGGATGGGGGCTGCAGCAGGATGCGACCCCTGCATAGCAACCGTTTTACGATTATCACTGAGATTTGGAAATATGACCACCCTTGAAGATGGGTATGGCATTAATCTACTTCCTTTGGCAACTTTTGCCATGGAATATTACGCACAAGATCCATGCAAGGAGTTCGTTCCACATACAGAAAAACCGTTAGACGAAAAGAGCACCCGACTGATAGCACAAATGCACAAGGCTATAAGCATCATTCAGTTCAAGTTGGAAGCACAAATGAGAATGAAATATCCAGAATGGGACATAAACAATCAGGGTACTTTGGAAAATATTGATTTTAAGCGAGGCTTATACATTATAAATAGTAAAGAGTATGAGTTGAAAGACAAACTCTTCCCTACAGTCGATCCTAACAATCCGTACAAACTTACCGCAGAGGAAGAAGACCTTGTTAGCAAATTGCATCATTCATTTAGAATATCGGAAAAATTACAAAAACACATCCGATGCTTGCTGTCCCATGGTTGCATGTATGGCGTTTTCAATGGCAATCTCCTCTTTCACGCCTCAATACCGCTTAATGAAGACGGAAGCTTAAAGGAAGTTGCTCTTAACGGACAAAAATACAAGGGTAAGGAACTGCTACATCACATAGGCATGTATATACGAACAGCATTCCAAAACGATGTTCCGAAGGCTGAACGGCAAAAAGCCCGAGATTACTTCTGGTACCTGTGGTGTGGTCCGGACAGCCCGCTCTTTGACAAAGAAAAGATGACCACATTCGAACGATATTTCCTTACGGACAAATCGCTATACAATGAGGAAAAAGGCAATTACTATAAACTGAGGGAAAAGCCGGAAATCTGCGACAACATATTGGATGCCTTCGATGTTAAAGGAAACAACAGGCATATCATAAACGGACATGTTCCTGTTCATGCTTCACAATGCGAAAATCCCATAAAGGCAGGAGGACGACTAATGGTAATAGACGGGGGATTTGCCAAGGCATACCATAATACTACAGGTATTGCCGGTTACACGCTGGTGTATCACAGCCGAGGATTTCAACTGATACAGCACGAGCCTTTTACCAGTACACGAGAAGCCATCATGAATGAAACAGACATTAAGAGCAGTACACAGATAGAAGTAATGACAGGTAAAAGAGTACGCGTTAGGGACACTGACAAAGGGGAAATCCTGCAGCGACAAATTAAAGAGTTACGCGAACTGCTCTATGCCTACCAACACGGCATCATTAAAGAAAAATAAACTACCTAAGTTCCAACAGCACAACATTCTCTACATGCTGTGTGTGAGGAAACATATCAACTGGCTGAATCTTTGTGACACGATATGACACATCTAGAAGTTGTAGGTCGCGGGCTTGTGTAGCAGGATTGCAGCTTACATACACTATTCGTTTAGGTGCTGCAAACAAGATGGTATCAATAACATCCTGATGCATACCGGCACGAGGCGGGTCGGTAATGATAACGTCCGGGCGGCCATAGTTGTCAATGAAATCGTGATTGAGGATGTCCTTCATGTCGCCATCAAAGAATAACGTATTGTCAATATTATTAATGGCTGAATTTACTTTGGCATCTTCAATCGCCTCGGATACATATTCTATTCCAATCACCTTCCTGGCCTGTTTCGCAACGAAATTAGCAATCGTTCCTGTGCCTGTATATAAGTCGTAAACAAGTTCGTTGCCTGTTAAGCCAGCAAAATCTCGTACTACCTTATATAATTCATAAGCCTGCTCGGTGTTGGTTTGATAAAAGCTTTTGGGACCAACCTTGAAACGTAAGTCCTCCATTAGTTCATATATATGATCAGAACCATAGTAGCACTTTACTTCCAAATCTCCGAATGTATCATTGCACTTAGGATTATAAACATACATCAGACTTGTTATTTGGGGAAATTGAACATGCATCAATTCCAGCAAGCGCAAAGCGTCGTTTCTGTCAAACAGGCTTTCTGTCCTCACCTCTTCTTCCGCAGCCTCTTTATTGGCCTCCACATGAGCCGTTGGACCGAACTGCATCGTTACCATCCACTCACCCGACAGAGAATTCCTAAGCACAGTACCGCGCAAGAAACCTTGCTGGGCTCTTAGGTCGTAAAATGTAAGATTGTTGGTACGGGCATAATCAAAAAGCCAGTTCCTGATTTCGTTATTCAAATTATCCATCAGCCAACATTTATGAATCGGCAGGACTTTGTCGAAAGCACCGCTGATATGGAAGCCGATTCCTGGCTCAAAAGGTACGCCTTCGCGCATTTGGTCCTCAGTGAGCCATTGCTTGTTACTACAGGCAAAATCGAGTTTGTTCCTGTATTCCTGCGTCTTTTTGCTTCCCAAAATTGGTAAGCACTCGGGCAATTCCACCTTTCCTATACGTGTCAGGTTGTCCATAACCTGCTTCTGTTTGTACCTTATCTGCTCTTCATACGGAAGACACTGCCATTTGCAACCACCGCACAACCCAAAGTGTTCGCAGAATGGTACGGCTCTCTGCTCGCTGTATTTGTGGAATTTTACAGCAACGGCCTCAGCATAATGATGCTTCTTTCGTGTAACTTTTAGATCAACGACATCGCCAGGAACAACAAATGGAACAAAAACCACCAAATCGTTTATTCTTACAATCGCCTTACCCTCGGCAGCAACATCCTGAATCTCTATCCCTTCATATATTGGTAATTGTTTCTTTTTCCTTGTCATGATACATTAATAATGATTGTTTTTGCAAAATTAGATAATAAATCAACAAAAAACATCATTTTCTTTGGTTTAATAAGGAATTTGGTCTATATTTGCAAAAAACAATGAACTAACTAACATAACATTTTTAAAATTATGAGTCAAAAACGTGTTTACACCTTCGGCAACGGACAAGCCGAAGGTAATGCGCAAATGCGCGAACAGCTGGGTGGCAAGGGTGCCAACCTGGCAGAAATGAACCTTATTGGTGTTCCCGTTCCTCCTGGCTTCACCATCACTACCGACGTGTGCAACGAGTACTACGAGGTGGGACAGGAGAAAATCATGGAGCTGCTGAACGACGACGTTATGGCAGCCGTGAAGCACATCGAAACATTGATGAACTCTAAGTTTGGCGATGCCCAGAACCCACTGCTCGTCAGCGTTCGTTCCGGTGCCCGCGCTTCGATGCCCGGCATGATGGACACCATCCTCAACCTGGGTTTGAACGACGAGGTTGCCGAGGGTATGGCTAAGAAGACCAACAACCCCCACTTCGTGTATGACAGCTACCGCCGCTTCGTACAGATGTATGGCGACGTGGTGCTCGAGATGAAGCCCGTGAACAAGACTGACATTGACCCGTTCGAGGAAATCATCGAGAAGGTGAAGGAAGAGCGTGGCGTGAAGCTCGACAAGGACCTCAGCGTCGAAGAGCTGCAGAAGCTTGTGAAGCTGTTCAAGGCTGCCATCAAGGAGCGCACAGGCAAGGACTTCCCCAACGATCCTATCGAGCAGCTTTGGGGTGCCATCTGCGCCGTATTCCGCAGCTGGATGAACGAACGTGCCATTCTTTATCGCAAGATGGAAGGCATACCCGACGAGTGGGGTACTGCTGTCAGCGTAATGGCAATGGTATTTGGCAACATGGGCGACACCTCCGCAACAGGTGTTTGCTTCAGCCGTGACGCAGCCAATGGCGAGAACATCTTCAATGGTGAGTATCTCGTGAACGCTCAGGGTGAGGACGTTGTGGCAGGTATTCGTACTCCACAGCAGATTACCAAGGTTGGTTCTCAGCGCTGGGCAGAGCGCGCTGGTATCTCCGAGGAGGAGCGCGTAGCCAAGTATCCTTCTATGGAAGAGGCTATGCCCGAGATCTACAAGGAGCTCGACGGCATCCAGAACAAGCTCGAGGAGCACTACCGCGACATGCAGGATATGGAATTCACCGTACAGGAAGGCAAACTCTGGTTCCTGCAGACACGTAACGGTAAGCGCACAGGTGCAGCTATGGTGAAGATTGCCATTGACCTCCTGCACGAAGGCAAGATTGACGAGAAGACTGCCATCATGCGCTGCGAACCCCAGAAGCTCGACGAGCTGCTGCACCCCGTATTCGACAAGAAAGCCCTCACTACCGCCAAGGTCATTGCTCAGGGTCTGCCCGCATCTCCCGGTGCAGGCTGTGGACAGATTGTGTTCCACGCAGACGACGCACAGGCTTGGCACGCCGACGGTCACAAGGTGGTTCTCGTCCGCATCGAGACCTCTCCCGAAGACCTCGCAGGTATGAGCGCTGCTGAAGGCATCCTCACAGCCCGTGGCGGTATGACCTCTCACGCTGCTGTTGTGGCTCGTGGTATGGGTAAGTGCTGCGTCTCCGGCGTAGGCAGCCTGAATGTTGACTACAAGGCCAAGACTGTCGAAATCGACGGCGTTGTATATAAGGAAGGCGACTATATCTCCATCAACGGTACCACTGGTCAGGTTTATGCCGGTGAGGTTCCCACGAAGGCTGCTGAACTCAGCGGAGACTTCAAGGAACTGATGGACCTCTGCGACAAATATACCAAGCTGCAAGTTCGCACCAACGCTGATACTCCTCATGATGCCGAGGTTGCCCGCGCATTCGGCGCCAAGGGTATCGGTCTGACTCGTACAGAGCACATGTTCTTCGACGACCAGAAGATCATCGCTATGCGTCAGATGATTCTGGCAGACAGCGCAGAAGGTCGCGAGAAGGCTCTTGCCAAGCTGCTGCCCTATCAGAAGGCTGACTTCAAGGGCATCCTGAAGGCTATGGACGGTCTGCCAGTGAACATCCGTCTGCTTGACCCGCCATTGCATGAGTTCGTTCCCCACGATCAGGCTGGTCAGGAGACAATGGCTAAGGAGATGGGCGTAAGCCTTGAGACCATCAAGCGTCGCGTAGAGAGCCTTGCTGAGAACAACCCGATGCTCGGTCACCGTGGCTGCCGTCTTGGCATCACCTTCCCCGAAATCACCGCTATGCAGACACGCGCCATCCTAAGCGCTGCTTGCGAGTTGAAGAAGGAAGGTTTCGACCCGAAGCCCGAGATTATGGTTCCCCTCATCGGTATCCTCTACGAGTTGAAGCAGCAGAAGGCCATCATCCAGAAGGTTTCCGCCGAAGTATTTGAAGAATACGGTGTGGAGGTTGAGTTCGAAATTGGTACGATGATTGAGATTCCTCGTGCTGCCCTCACCGCCGACCGCATCGCCACCGAGGCTCAATACTTCTCCTTCGGTACCAACGACCTGACGCAGATGACCTTCGGCTACAGCCGCGACGACATCGCAAGCTTCCTGCCCGCATACCTCGAGAAGAAGATTCTGAAGGTTGACCCGTTCCAGGTTCTCGACCAGAATGGTGTAGGTCAGCTCGTGAAGATGGCAGTAGAAAAGGGCCGCGAGGTACGTCCCACGCTGCGCTGCGGTATCTGCGGCGAGCACGGTGGCGAACCCAGCTCCGTCAAGTTCTGTGCCAAGATTGGCCTCAACTACGCCAGCTGCTCACCCTTCCGTGTACCCATCGCACGTCTTGCTGCCGCACAGGCTGCTGTAGAGGAATAACCTGAAAGATGCTGATAATTAGTGAGATACGAGGCAAGGACTTGGAAAACAGGTTCTTGCCTCGGTTCTTTTTGCTCATATTCTGCACGTTACGTGTGCAGAACGTGTTGGGTAAGTACCCCAATTTGTTGACCAGATTTTCTGGCCATGTTGACCAAGCAAAAAAGTGGTTTCGCCACAAACGACGGAAAATACCCCCTTTGTTTGCGATATGTTGACCGGATTTTCAGGCAATGTTGACCAGATTTAATTCTGATTCTGCATCAAATTTGTTTACCAAAAAATGAGCCTGTTTACCAAAAAATTGAGTGTGGTTATTGAGGCTGATTTATTTTACTTTATATGCATAATGTACATACCATTGAGCAAACACTCTTCTGTGTGTCAATAGGTCGGTCTGTAGTAAATTTACCAAGATTTGAGCGAGCCTTATGAAACCTGAATTATATTATATGAATGCAAATGATGCGCGTAATCATAAAAAAAGTATAGATTACAGAAAAATCTCCATCAAGATGTCGCAACGTTCGTAGGCATTATTCTTCAGTGGTATCTCCTTGAATCCCAACTTGCGATAAAGAGCAATGGAGGCTTCCAGACGGGTGTTGCCTTCGAGAAAGATTCGTTTTACATCATGACTGCGGGCATACTCGAGCAGTGCCTCGCCAAGTTTGCGCCCGATACCTTTGCCTTGTGCATCTGGTGATACTGCCATCTTTGCCAACTCGTGACAGTCAGATTCAAGATGTGGTTTCAGCGCACAGCACCCCACGACCTGTCCGCTTTCGTCTATAGCTAGAAATATCTGACCACCAAGTCCGATGATGTAATCATCAATATGCGCAAATGTGTCAATATCAGTCTGTTCCAGTCTGAACCATGTCTCTATCCACTGTTTGTTCAGTCGGATAAAATCCTGCATGTACCTTGTCTCATATGTGATGATTCTTGTCATTGAGAGGAATCAGATGGCATACTCAACAGTTTTCTCTGCCAACAGATAATCCATGAAATAGACTATCTGCTTGCGCCACCAAGCCCAGTCATGGGCCACGTCGTGACCCCAGTAGTCAATCCAAGCAGGGACGTTCTTCTCGCGCAGCAGGGCATCCATCTGTCGGGTACTTTCCAAGAGATCATCCTCCCAGGCACCCTGCCCCACGCACATCACAATGCTGCGGTGCCGGTAGATATCCCAATAATGATGGTCGGCGGGCATCGAGCGCAGAAAGTCGTAGGGTGAATTGTCGTAGATAAGTGGATCTCTGTAATTGGGGAAGAAATAGCCCGCGTAGTAGAGTCCGCTCAGTGCCAACAATGTATCAAACAAATCGGGGCGGCGGAAGAAGAAGTTTGCTGCATGGAATCCGCCCATGCTGCAGCCCGTCACAATGAATGTCTCTTCGGGGTGGTGGCGGAGTTCTGGGATTAGCTCGGCGATAATGTAGTGGAACCACTGTTCGTGGAGTGTTATTCTGCGATGGTGGTCACCCTGCATGTCACTCCATGTCTCGCCATCGATGCTGTCAACACAAATGAGACGGATGAATCCGCGGTCAATAAAGCTGGAAAGCACCCCCACCATATCGAAGTCCTGATAGTCGTAAAAACGTCCGTTCTGGGATGGAAAGACCAGTACAGGATGCCCCTTGTCGCCATAAGTTTTATATTCCATATCACGCCCTAGGGCGTTGCTGTATTTTTTTACGTAGTTGATGTTCATATCTTAGCGTGTACATAATTAATAAACTCCTGCACCTCGTCCATCGTGTTGAGGCGGACGGTGTACATCTGCTGTCCCATGGCCGCCGAGAACAGTTCCGGCATGCGCTCGCACATCATCAGTTGTCCACTGTAGCGGTTTCTCACCTCGTTGTGGCTGTGGCGGTAGCGATAGATGTCGCGTCGGCTGGCGAAGGCGCAGTAATAAGGCTTTCCCTCCTCGGTGCGCAGTTCGTCGAAGGCCACCATATCGGCCCATACCTTATAAACATCTGCCGAGTGGGCATAGTTGATCATGTCGGGCGTGTAGCCTCCCGCCGGGCGCATGTTTACTTCAAGGGCCACAAAGTCGCCGATGTTGCCAAGACCTGGACGCTCGCTGTCGAGTCGGAAGAACTCTAAGTGAACGAACCGGCTCACCACCCTGAAGGCCTTCACCGTGCGGCGGCCCAGCTGTCGCAGGGTCTCCGGAATCTCCTTGTCCACGTAGTACGAAAGGTCGAGCTTCAGGTTTACGATGTCCATGATGGACGGCGGCCAGACGGTCATTGCCTCGAACAGCGGCTCGCCATTGCTGTCGATGACGGCATCGTATGAGCATATCTCTCCCGTGATGAACTCTTCGACCACATATTGGTTGGCGTGCGGTTCCTTAGCATAGAAATCGACCAATTCGGCTTCGCTGTTAATCTTATAAGTACCGCTGGCCCCCACGCCCACGTCGGGCTTGGCTATGATGGGATAGCCCACCTCGGCGGCAAATTTTCCGATGGCCTCGACACCATGCGAAGCCAGTTTCTGCCGCGCCGTTGGAATGCCACCCTCCAGATAGCACTTCTTCATCTCCGACTTCTCCTTGATGCTGCGGATGCGACTGCTCTGTATACCCGTCGTGACGTTGAAGTCTGTCCGCAGCCGCGCGTCCTGCTCCAGCCAGTATTCGTTGTTCGATTCTATCCAGTCGATGCGTCCGTGGCAGTGGGCGAAGTAGGCCACGCCTCGGTACACCTCTTCGTAGTTCTCCAGTGAACCCACGCGGTAGTACTCCGTCAGCGACTCCCTCAGCTCCGGCTGCAAGTGCTCGTAGGGCACATCGGCAATGGCTAGCACCGTCACGCCATTCTGACTGAGCCGCTGGCAGAACTGCCAGTAAGTATGTGGGAAATGAGGCGATATAAATACAAAATTCATCTTTAAACCAGTTTAAATCGAGTTGAGACGAATACTATTCCGTATCAGTTTATAGGTCATAGTGAACCTCCTTGTCCACGACTTCACCGTTCACGATTTTGAAGGAATTCAAATGCAAGCCCTCATGCAGGGAGAGAATGGCGTAGCGGATGTTGGGATCGTTGGCCAAGCGTAGGTCTTCCTGCGATGGACGTGAAGGCGAAGCAGGATGGCTGTGCCAGTTGGCAAGTATCTTCAGGCCTTTGTTGCGCGCGTATTTCAAGGCGGTGAATTGCTCCTTCGGGGCAAAAGAGAAATGCTCAGGCGAGTGGTCGATGTTCTCCATCGGGTAGTTCTCTGTCACGGTGTCGCCATCTGGGCCTTTGATGCCCAGCAGGTAACCGCACGTC
Organism: Bacteroidaceae bacterium; assembly: GCA_017645305.1. GTDB lineage: Bacteria > Bacteroidota > Bacteroidia > Bacteroidales > Bacteroidaceae > Physcousia. Next base: position 14,625 of record JAGCPD010000039.1, read on the forward strand.
TCGTCGGGTGCATCCTGCCGGGCTTGTCTGATTAGCTCGTCAATAATTTCTTGTGTAATCTTCATCGTTTAATGGTTCTTGAGGTCGCATGCGGCCTGTTCGTAGTCTATCAGGTGGTCGATGGTGGGTGCCTGGCCGCAGATGGGACACGAGTCACGATGCTTCACCGGAACCGTTCGGAACTGCATGGTCTTGGCATCGAAGGTGAGCAGACGATTTGTCAGCAATTCGCCGATGCCCGTGAAATACTTCAGTGTCTCGGCGGCCTGGATGGTACCGAGCATACCTGCAATGGCACCGAGCACTCCTGCCTGCGAGCAAGTGGGCACGGCTCCTGCGGGAGGCGGCTCATTGAACATGCAGCGATAGCAAGCTGTGCCAGGCAGATGGGTGAAGGTCTGCCCGTTGAAACGTAAGATGCCACCATGCGAGAACGGCTTGCCTGCCATCACACAAGCATCGTTGATGAGGAACTTCACGGGAAAATTGTCGGTGCCATCGACGACGAAGTCATACTCCTTGATGATGTCGAGTGCATTCGATGAATCGAGGAACTCGTAATATGTGTTCACTTTCACATCCGGGTTGATAGCTTCGATTTTCTCCTTCGCACTCTGTACCTTCGGCACTCCCACGTCCTTCGTGAAATGAATGACCTGACGTTGGAGATTGCTCAAGTCAACGACGTCAGCATCCACGATGCCAATCGTCCCGATGCCTGCTGCAGCGAGGTAGAGCGACACGGGAGCACCCAGTCCGCCAGCACCTACTACGAGCACACGGGCGTTCATGATTTTCTCCTGACCTTCGACACCGACATCCTGCAGCAAGATATGCCGCGAATAGCGCTGTATCTGTTCTTCAGTAAAATCAATCATCGTGAGCCTCCTCCCATGAAGTACAGAAAGTCCACTGAGTCACCCTCCTTGATTTGCAGCCTATCCCACTCGTTGCGTTCAACGAAGTCGTCGTTCAACTGCACGCTGACCATTTCGGGCTGTTGCACGTCGTTCTGCTTGATTAACTCTGTGAGGCTGAGGGGCAACTGCACTTCCTGCGCCTCTCCGTTAACTGTAATCTTTGCCATAGTCTATCTTCCTATAATCTTTTTTACTGCATTTACTAATTTATCCACGTCCTCTCGCGTATTGTAGAGGGCAAAGGTAGGACGGACGCTCATCTCGTAACCCAAGGCACGCAAGGCAGGCTGAGCACAGTGATGGCCTGCACGCACAGCAATCCCTTCCTTGTCAAGCAAGGTGCCGACCTCAGGAACAGGAATGCCGTCGAGCACGAAGCTCACCACCGACACGCGATTCTTGGGATTGCCGATGAGCGTCAAGCCAGGAATTTGCCCCAACTGTTCGCGGGCATACTCAGTCAACTGGTGCTCATGGTGTTCAATGTTGCGGATGCCCAAATGACTCACATAGTCGAGGGCGGCACCCAGTCCAATGGCATCTGCCACGTTGGGCGTGCCGGCCTCAAAGCGGGCAGGAGGTACGTTGTATTCCGTTCGCTCGATGGTCACGTCCTTGATCATGTTGCCGCCACCCTGCCAGGGTTGCATCTTGTCGAGCAACTCCTTGCGACCATAGACTACGCCGATGCCGTTAGGTCCGTAGATTTTGTGGCCGCTGAAAACGAAGAAGTCGGCACCCAACTGCTGTACATCCACTGGCGTGTGGGCAATGGACTGCGCTCCGTCTATCAGAACAGGAATCTGATGTGAGTGGGCGATGTCGATGATGCGCTGCACGTCGTTGATGGTACCAAACGTGTTGTTCACATGTCCAACGCTGACGAACCGTGTGCGAGGTGTGATGAGCCGCTCGAACTCAGAGAGTATCAGGTCGCCGTTCTGGTCGGTGGGGATGGCACGCAACGTGGCTCCACGCTCCTGGCACACACGCTGCCAGGGCACGATATTTGCGTGGTGGTCGAGTTCAGAGACAATGACCTCGTCGCCAGGCGTCAAGTATTGTCGGCCGTAAGTCTGTGCCACGAGGTTGATGCCCTCAGTCGTGCCACGCACGAAGATGATTTCTTCGCTCGTGGCAGCATTGATGAACCGCTGTACCTTCTCACGTGCCTCCTCATAGGCATCCGTCGCACGTGCGGCAAGGGTGTGTGCCCCGCGATGGATGTTCGAGTTGTAGGTGCGGTAGTAATCCGAAATCTTGTCGATGACTTGATTCGGTTTCTGTGTCGTCGCTCCATTGTCGAGCCATACGAGGTCGTGGCCGTTCACCTTCTGATTAAGCACAGGGAAGTCCTTCTTAATCTGCTCGGAGTTCAGCGTGTCAGACTCTTCGTAGTGAAGGTTATGCAGCTTCTGCGTTTCAGGGATGCCAATGCCGAAACCGTTGTCTGCCGGGACGATGGGCGAGGATTGCTGAGCCGCGGGATGCAACACAGTCGCATCATAAAGGATATCCAGCGACGAGAGGTCAAGCTTCTCCTCAAAGACCTCGTCAGGCAGCACAGCCTTCCGCACCTGCTGCAACTCCTCGGGACAGTACTTTTGTGCTATCTCACGAAGCAAGGAGAAGCCAGGGGCGTCCAGTCCGTAGCCGCTTATATTTTGTATATCTATCATAAGCATTACATTTTTGATTATCCGCTATCGTACCAGGGACTACCTTTTGATGGTGTCGAAAACGCCTCGTGTGGCGTTGACCAATTCCACGTGTGGCGTTGAACAATGCTCTATTTGGCGTTTTCTGCACCACTACATCGCGAAATCACTCTGTGAGGGATCACCCTTTGGTGACACGATAGCAGACAATCATTTACATTTTACTTCGCTCCCTAAAAGAGAGTTTTCTATTTCCTATGCTGATAGTCATGATAATAACCCACCTCCACGTTTTCGAGCACAGCGATGGCATCGTCGGTCAGTGAGGCCAGTGAGAAGTATTTCGTGAGCAGATATGATGCTACGCCGAACTTGTCGAGCCCCATCAGACGGGCGCTCAGGCTGGGAGCTATCTCGCCGGGAATGCCGCTCTGGTGAAGACCGACAACGCCCTGGTTCTTCTCGCCGACACGAACGAGGATGATCTTCGTCGTGCCTACGCCGCGGCCTGTCAGATACTGACCTTCTACCTCCACTTTGTCGGAAGGAATCAGAGGCACACCACGCCACAGAATGACCTTTGTGCCAAAAAGATCCGTTGTCACAGGAGGCACACCTCGCCACGTGCATTCGCGCTCAAAGGCAGCAATAGCCCGAGGATGGGCGATGAAGAAAGCCGGCTCCTTCCAAACCAACGAAAGAAGTTCGTCAAGGTCATCGGGCGTGGGAGCACCGTAGCGCGTTGTAATACGATAGGCGGGGTTGGCAGCTGCCAGCAAACCGAACTTCTTGTTGTTGATGAGTTCCCACTCCTGACGCTCCTTGATGCTCTCTATTGACAAGCGAAGCTGTTCTTCCAGTTGGTTGTAGGGATTGTTGTAGAGATCGCTGACGCGGGTATGCACACGAACCACCGTCTGCAGTGTGTTCAGTTGATATTCGGTGGGATTCTCCTCGTAGTCAATGTAGGTCTCGGGAATGATATTGTCTTCCTCGTGACCAGAGACCAGATCGATGTGCTTCTCGCCGTTGTCGTTCACCGATGCTTTCAGGCGCAACTGCTTGTCAACGGCCTTGTTGAACGTCTCGCGGAAGTCGGGCACCTCCTTGATAAACTTAATCAGTTCCTTCAGCTTCAGGCCGAGGAACACTGTCGGCGTGATGGCACGCACGGAGACGGTTGACTCTTGCTCGTCGAGCAAGTCTGCCTCGCCGAAGTACTCACCGTCGCCCAACAGGGCTATCCGCAGGTTCTCGCCGTGTGAGCCTTTGCTGATGACCTCAGCCTGACCCGAGGCCACGATGAAGAAACGCTGTTTGTCCTTGCCCTCCTCGACGAAAAGCTTATCCACATCCACTTCCTTAGCTTCGAATGAGCTTACCAGACGGTTCAGTATCTCGTCGTCGAACTCAGAGAACAGGGGAATAGCTTTCAGGTCCTTTGCCGTGAACGACGGCACGCCGTTCACATACTGGATGGGCAAGCGGTCGTTCTTACGGAGTTCCACCTTCGTACGGTTAACGCGGAATGTGCCGCCGCTAACCTGTACCCACGGCAGGAGTTTCAGCAATAGTCTCGGAGTGATGCTGCCCATCTGCGGGGCGGTCTTGGTAGTTGTCGCCAGCCTTCTGGCGGTAGCAGTGGTCACACTGCGCTGTAAATTAGAATCTGCCATAATCGTTTAAGTTTTCTTTACTTTTTACCTTTTTATCGTTATCTTATGTGTTGTACCTTCCACATGCTCAACAGAGAGCACATTGTAGCCTTGTTCCTTAGCGTTGCGCGGCACGTTGTCGAGCGGTTCGCCCTCAGCGAGCAGCACTTCCAGAATGTCGCCCGGCTGGAGCTTCGACAGCTCAATCTTGGTCTTGACGAAGGTCATTGGACAGTGCTCTTTTGTGATGTCTAATACTTTTGTTGCCATATCCTTTCTTATTTTAAATGAATAATGTCTGTCCGCCTTCGCTCAGATTCAGGAACGATGCCACGCCAAGCACTTCCTTCACCTCAGGGATAAAATCCTCTTTCTTCAAGCCGAGCACATGCATCGCCATTTCACAGGCGTAGAGGTTGATGCCGAGTGCTTTAGCGGCCTCGACGAGTTCTTCAAGCGTCGCCACATTGTTCTTGCGCATCAGGTAGCGGAATATCTTCGGGCCAGCGCCGAAGAAGTTGAAACGGCTCGTGGGTGTCACTTTCAGGCCACCCATCATGAAGCCGAAAATCTTTGTCAGCCAGTTGCCGCCCGTCAGCGAGCGTCCCTGCTTTTGCTTGATGGCGCCGAGACCCCAGAAGGTGAAGAAGATGTTCACCTCGTAGCCTACGGCCGCTGCACCCGTACCCAGGGTGAATACTGCCGTCAGCTTGTCGAAGTCGCCACTGAAGGCGATGATGCTTAGTTTCTTTTGTTCCATATTATTAATTGATTTTTGAGAGAGCTTGTTCTATGTCTTGCAGGAGGTCTTCGGGTGCCTCAAGTCCGACGGAGAGGCGAATGGTGGTCTGTCGCACGTCCATCTGCTGCAACTGCCGCTCTGGGAATAGTCCGAAGATAGTCGAGGCGGGATGGATGGCCAATGTACGGCTGTCGAAGAGGTTTGTGGCCCTGTGAATCAACTGCAGGCGGTTAAGGAGCCCAAAGCAAGCCTCCTTCGACTGCAGGTCGATGGTGAGCATGGCACCCGCTGTCGCTCCGAACTGCTTGACGGCCAAATCGTGATAGGGATTGTCCTTCAGTCCTATGTAGTTGACGTCAATAATTGCAGGTAGCCCTCTAAGCGCCTCGGCCAGCCATAACGCACTCGCTGCCTGTCGCTGGTAGCGCACGTCGAGCGTTTCCAGTCCGAGAGTCTGCATGTAGGCCGTCTGTGACGTCATATACACTCCGAGGTTGATGAGCAAATCGTACTTCACCAGCTTGTTAATCTGCGGGAAGGTGCCGTAGTCAATAATCAGACCGCCCAACGACGTACCGCCACCAGAGATATACTTTGTGCTTGACACCACTTCGACATCTATGCCCAATGCCTTGAGGTTCGTTTCCGTGAAGGGAATCACAGTAGAATCGACAATAACGGGTACTCCTTTCCTGTGGGCGATATCGGCTATACCCTTCAGGTCTGCCACCTCCAGCTGCGGGTTGGTGACCGTCTCTAAGTAAACGCAGGCGGTCTGCTCGTCGATGGCAGCCTCCACGACCTCCAGATTGGTGAGGTCGCGCAGTCGGGGCTTTATACCGAGTCGCAGCAGCGTGCCGCTGATAAGTGCAAGCGTGTTGCCAAACAGATGGCGCGAAGTGACGATGTTCTTGCCCTGTGCCACGACAGCCAGCAACGCAGTGCTGATGGCCGCCATACCTGAGTTGAATGCAGTCACATGCTCCGCCTCTGTCAGTGCCTTCACACGCTGCTCAAACTGAGTCACTGTGGGGTTAGCAATACGAGCATAGTCGGGAGCCTTGATGCGGTTGCAGAAGGCATCGCTCATCGTCTGCGCATCCTTGAACTCAAACGACACATTATTATATATAGGTACTGCCAACGACCCGTATACATCGGGACGAACGTATGGCGTGTGGAGGGCTATCGTCTGTTTCTTCATTTTTTAATTGTTTGCTGGGTGCAAAGGTACGACAATTAGAAACATCTTCCAAACTGAACACAAATTATGGAAAAATTTTCTATTTTACATTAAATATGCATGTTCATTTTCTAAATACAGCTATAATGATCAGCCTATTTAGAATATAATTCTGTAAAAGAAAAAGGAACAAATGGATAGGACGATCTGTGACTAATTCTTCAGTAAAAAGAGAAATGTTTTTTTATTTATCAAAGATGCATGAAATACTTCTAATCAAAATAGTTTAGGTTTACGTTTACTCATGTATATAAAGCTCCTCTAAACTTTAAGATTAAACCTTCATTCTCATGATTTGGGTGGTTCTTCTTCAATTTAGTTGAAAAGTACATGCTCCATTACCAGTTTGTTCTTCAGCAGTTCAATTCCAGCCCTTCCATACATCAGCCTCTTCACGGCTTTCAGCTTGTTGACGTATCCTTCAGTGATTCCATTCGTAAC